>JBGSVH010000161.1:0-43313 GCA_041753055.1 Parvularculaceae bacterium | reverse complement strand
AGTCATCGCCAACGGCGCCGCTCAACAGATTGGCCACAGCATCGGATCCCGTCAGCGTATCGTTCGAATTGGAGCCAAAGACGTTCTCGAATTCGCCAATCGTATCGCCGGCCGCATCGCCGCCAGATACGGCATTGGTCGTCAAATTGACCGACACCCCGGCCGCCGAGGTTTGATACGACAGGGTGTCAACGCCAGCGCCGCCGCTAAGCGAATCTCCGCCGGCGTCGCCGCGGATCGTGTCGTCATTATTGCCGCCAGACAGCGTGTCGATGCCTGCGCCGCCGATCAGCGTGTCGTTCCCATCGCCGCCATTTACCGAGTCAGCGCCGCCGAGCCCGACAATCGTGTCAGCGCCATTGCCGCCAAAAATCACAAAGTCGCCATTTGGACCCATGCCGTCCTGGCGGGCGTGAATCAGCTGCCCGCCATTGTCGCCAAAGAAGTCGCCGGTGCGCGGATCGTAAACCGCAACCTTGATGTCAAAGTTGCCACCGAGGAAGTGAGTCCACGAAACGACAATTCTGCCGTCGTCGGTCGTTTGCACCTGCGGTCCCGACTCGGTCGCCGAGGTGCCGGCAATGGCAATCGCCGTCCCGACTGCGGCGCCCGTGGCATCATACCGCTGGCCCCTGATCGTATCGGTAACATCATCATCATAGGCAATGAAAAATCCGCCGTCGCGAAGGGCGGTTACTGACGGCTCGTTGTTGTTGTCGGATCCGCTGGCGCCATTGACGCCGATTACGCCCGACACCGGAGTTCCGGCTGAATTGAAAATCTGGAAAAGCGTATCGGTGTCGCCGCCGGCTTCTTCCCATGCGATTACAAACCCGCCGCCAGCGAGCGCCGCTATCGCCGGCTGGCTCTCAGTGGCGCTGTTTCCGGACGTGCCGCCGACATTCGTCGACGCAAGTACGGTAGACCCGGTTGCGCCGAATATCTGCATGAAGAGACCCTGATCGCCGTCAGGGTCAATTTGATGCTCGGAAACGACGACATAGTTGCCGTTGTTGAGCGTAACCTGTGCCAGGTGGTCCGAACCGGCGGCATCGTCCGAGCCCGTCATGATGCTGATTTCCGAACCCGCCACGCCGGCGTTCACCACTTTGCCGAAGACATCCATGTCGGTGCCGGCGGTCGTGCGCGAATAGGAGACCAGATATGTGCCGTCGCTGCGGGCGCTGACACCAGGACTCATCAGAAGGTCGGATCCCGGATCGTCAAGGATGTTCACCGACCGATCATGCAAAACTGTATTGTTGGCATTGACCGTGAACTCGTCCGCCCTGATCGACACGCCATTTACATCTTCGGATTCGTAAGCGACGACGAAGCGGCCGCCGGGCAGCGCGGCGACGTTGAAATCGCCTTCGTTATTGGCGGTCCAGCCCACGTTTAAAAGGATGGTGGGGCCAACGGGCGCGCCAAAAGCATCGAACAGTTGGGCCAGGATGTCGGTGCCGGCTGCAGCGCCGGGAGCGACGTCTGAGTTATCGGTCCAAACGACAAGGTAACGGTCATCGTCGAGCGTTACGATCTTCGACTCGATCTGGTCTTTGCCGCCCGTGCCAAAGTCGACCGCGTTTGCGGTCTGAGCGCCAACATCAAGGGTTGGAGTGATTGTCACGATACGCACCCACTAGAAAACTGAACAATTGCGGTCGCAAGGCAGGCGACACCGTACAGGCCCCACCCAAGACACCCGGTTCCAGAGCACAAAACATACCAAAAATCGAGGGGAATAGGTAAAATCACCGCATTTTCAACGCAAAAGCGCTGATTTACCATACTGTGCCGGCCGCCTGTTTTCTGTCGACGTCAGCAGTCGGCGGCGATCAAGCGGGACTGACCGCGGCCGCACCGTCGCCGCCCAAGGCGCTCCGCGATCGAAGGCGGCAAGCATGCCGACCCGATACCCGCGCTAACAGTTGCCGTGCGGTAAGACGCGTGGAATATCGGTCAGTCTCCCCTTGATGAGGTCGACACTGTGCCTTTGCCGCCGCGCGTCTCAATCGTCATCCCGACCTTTCGGGCGGCGAAAACCTTTGAGCGGGCGCTCAAGTCGCTTGTCATGCAGGAGTATCCGAATCTTCAGGTCATTGTCATTGATGGCGCAAGCGATGACGCGACTGTGGATTTGATCCGCAGAAACGAAGCGCAAATTGATCGATGGGTGAGCGAGCCAGACAGCGGGCAGGCGGAGGCGTTAACCAAGGGATTCGATTTGGCCGACGGCTCGCTGCTCGGATGGTTGTGCGCCGACGACGAGCTTTTACCCGGCGCGCTTGCGAAAATTGCTTCATACTTTGAAGAAAGACCGGAGATCGACGTCGTGACCGGCGGCTGCGTGCGGATCTTCCCTGGTGGACGCAGGGAGATAACGACGCCGCCCGCTGACTTCCTCAGTCGTCTCGACTACGTCAATACGCTGGAGCAACCGTCAACTTTCTGGCGCGCCACCGTACAAGAGAGGGCGGGGCGGCTTGATCAGTCGATGCGCTATGCATTTGATTGGGAGTGGTGGTGCCGGTTGAAGCGGTCCGGCGCACGCTTCGGCCGCATCGAGACCCTCTTGTCAAAATATTACTTCAGCGGAGAAAATCTGACGTCCACGGGCGGCCGCAAGATCGCGGACGAAATGTATCAGGTGGTCAAGGCGTATGGCCCCTATCGCGGCCGCCTAGCTGACGCGTATCGCCTGCTGTATCGACAGTTTGATCTGGCTGGTCAATACGACCGGGACCAACAGCAGGCTCCGTCCTGGTGGCGCCGCATGCTATTTCGCGCGGTGCGACAGGGTCTTTACTTCTTTTACGACAGGGACCGGATTGATGCGTACAACTGGCACTTCGCCGCGCGGCAGGAACGCGGCCTCGATTGGGAATGAGTTGGCGCTGCTGTCGCCGCGATCAACTCCTGAAGGTCACGCCGCCTGCGCTTTCTTGTGAAATTCAAGCGCCTCGCCAACGTCGCCGAGGAAAGCCACACGCCCCTTTTGGAGCACCAGCGCCTTGTTGCACATTTTCTGCTGCAAGGTTGATGAATGGCTTGCGAATGCGAAAATTCCGGTGCGATCAATAAGGCTTGTCAGCCGGTCGCGCGCCTTGCTCTGGAAACTTTCATCGCCCGCTGACAGCCACTCATCGAGAATCAAGATGTCGGGCCGGAACGCCGTTGCAACTGAAAACGCCAGACGGAGCCGCATGCCCGCGGAATACGTCTTGATTGGAAGAGACAAATAATCGCCGAGTTCGGAAAAGCGGACAATATCGTCAAACCCCGCGTCAATTTCGTCTTCCGTGCACCCCATATAGCGCGCGCGGATGCGAATATTGTCATATCCCGAGGCGTAAGAATCGAGCCCAAGATGAATCGACATCAACGCTGAAACACGGCCCGTAATCGTCAGCCGGCCGGATGTCGGCGGAAGAATGCCGGCAAGGACGCGTAACAAGGTGGTTTTGCCAGCCCCGTTGTGGCCAATCAGGCCAAGGCGGTCGCCATCCTTTAAGGAAAACGTCACGCCGTCGATCGCCGTGACGCCGATGCGCCCATGATCTTTCTTGATAACGCCGCCCATGGCCAGCGATCGCACGGAGTTCAGCAATCCGCTTGAACGCGCCTGTGGAAGCAAATAATGAACGCCGACATTTTCAAGAACAATTGATGTCATCGCGCCTATGTCCAGTAGCAGAGGCGACGAGCGAACAGCCCGTAAATAATCGCGCCGAACGCAGTGACGGCCGCCGCGGTCGCAATCGCCCAGTAAAAACTCTCCGTTACGCCATTACCGCCGATCAGCGGGCCCCTTACAATGTTGAGGAAATGGTACAACGGGTTGAATGTCACGATGAACTGATACGGGCCAAGACGGGATGCGTGCCAGAAGACGGGCGTAAAAAAGAACGCGAAGGTGACGACCGCCGCGGTCAGTTGACCGACATCGCGGAAATGAGCGCCAATCGTTCCAACGCCAAGGGCGAACCAAAATCCGGTCCAGAGAATGATCGTCAGTCCCGCCGTCGCCGCTGCAATGTCCGCGAAACCGGGTCTCAGGCCGACGCCATAAACAACGATGCCGACAACGATCAACTTGAAACAAAACGAGAGAGCGGCGATGCCAACTGACCGCAGGGCAAAAATGCTCTTTGACACTGGCGACTGGTTGAAAATCACCGAGGCGGCTAGAAAGACCGAAGCGCCGTCATTGATAAGACTGGAGATCAGCCCCCAGACGACAATCCCGACTGTGACATAGGGGAAATACTCGCTAAGGGGCGTGTTGAAAATCTTGCCGTAAAGCAGCGCCAGCCCGCCAACGGTCATTGCCGTCGTAATCGTTATCCAGCCGCCGCCGAGAAGGGTGCCCTGATATCGGCTCAAAAAACCATTCCGGATCAAAGTCACGATGAGTTTTGGACGCAATACCGCCTGCCGCAGGTCGTTTAGCGCGTAGGCAAAGCGGCTTTTGGACGCGTCAAATTCATAGACCGGCAATTTGCCTTCCGGTTGCGCTGGAGCAACAGATTTCGACAAGGCAGAATCACTCATGGTCCACGCCAAACGATTGATCAAAAAGGCATCATTGGTGCTTGCGGTATAGAGGCGCCCAAACTGCGTCGCAACCTGAAATTTCGGGCCTAATTCAGTCACGACGCACCCTTCAACCTTGACGGACCGGCATTTGACGCGAATAGATTTGCCCGCCGACACTCCGTACGCCAGCCTTCCGGGACAGCCGTTTGCACAAACAATTAATCGTCGATCTTGGCCTTCACCTTGGACAGGACACCGCCTTTTATTTGAAAAAGGGTTTCAACGTTGTTGCGGTTGAGGCCAATCCCGCCTTGGCGGACGCCGCCAGACAGCGGTTCAAACGGGCGCTTGCCAAAGGACAACTTATCATCATCAACAAGGGGATCGCCCGCAACGCGGGCGAATTGACCTTTTATGTCAACAAGACAAATTCCGCATGGAGTTCGTTTGTCAGGGAAATCGGCGCGCGCGGCGGCAAATTTGACAGCATAAAGATTGAGACGATCTCGCTGCCATCGCTGTTGAGCGAATATGGCATGCCTTATTATTTGAAGGTGGATATCGAAGGATATGATGAAATTGCCGTGGCCTCGCTGGCGGAGTTTCAGACCCGGCCAAAATTTGTCTCGCTGGAAAATGGCAGTCCGCGCTCGCTGAAATTGCTGGTCTCACTTGGGTATGACCGGTTCAAACTCATCAATCAGGCGGATGTGATGCGACACAGGCTGCCCTTTCCGCCGCGCGAAGGCCGCTTTGCGCTTCATCGGTTTCAGTATGAATCAAGCGGCGCTTTTGGCGACGAAACACCAGGCGACTGGCTTCCCGAAGGCGAGGTCCTGTCGGCAATTGAGTCGTTTCTGGCCACGCCAAATTTTGACGCCTCGGTCCACGGCTGGTGCGATCTGCACGCAAGGCTGAGTGACAACTTCCGCCATCAAACAGTCTGAGATAACAGGGCTCAACGTAACGAGGAAAAAGTGCAAAAATATCCAGTCGACAGGCCGATGACGCGGCATGGCAACCCAAAGGGATACTGGGAGCTTCGCAAGGACCGCGATATGTACAAGCTGATGGTGAGTATGGCGCGGCACTATGCGCCCGACGCGAGATCCGCAATCGACATCGGATGCTACGTCGGCGGGTTCATTTGTGAGCTCGACTGGATAAAGTCCCGCACGGCTTGCGATATCAATAACTGGTCGAAAGAGTGGGCGGATGTCGAGGGCGTCGAATTCCGGCAAGCCGATTTTTTCAGTCTTGAAATTGATGAGCCGATTGATCTCGTCATCTCAAACCAGACGATTGAGCACGTCAATGACGCGGGCAAGTTTGCGCATCGGCTCTGCGAAATTGGAAAGGTGTGTCTTGTCTCGACAACCTATCTCGTGCCCCAGGGCGTGATAGAAGGCCACATCCAGGACCCGATAGATTTTGACAAATTCGTCGGGTGGTTTCCGCGCACGCCCAAAGCCGTGTCGGTGTTCTACGAAAAACCCTTCAACAATATTGTCGGCGTTTTTTGATCCGAACTCACGCGGTTTACGATTTGTTGCTGTACACGGAATTCCCGGCGGCGACGCGACGATAAGGGCCGTCCGGTTCCTTCATGTGGCGAAGCCAGCGCGCATATTCGAACGGCGAGGCGACAAGAACGTCGGCGTCGTTCCGGATTTCGTCAATTGTCGGCGCTGCCGACCAGTCGATTGGCGACAGCATGCCCGTTTGCGCAATCCGAAGCATGATCAGCCTGTCCTGCGCCGTCTGGCTGTCAAGCGGATGCAGGTCTATCGAATGTGCCGTAATGCCACTTTGTTTCAAGAGCCGTTTGATGTCTCTGAAGCAGGTTGGCCAATCGGCCAAAGGGATATGTTCGAAAACTGACACGCTGAAAACGAAGTCGAAATAGTTGTCGCTTAACGCCTCTGAAAATGCGCCGATGCGGTCTTCGACAATGGCAACGCCCGGTATCGCGCCCATTGGCTTTTCGGCCGGATTCGCGTGAGTTGCTGAGACCGGTCCGTTTCCGGTTCCGTCGAGCGGATCGAGATTCCAGCACTCGTATACACCGGGGAGGTTTTTCAGGAGCGAGCGCATCATCACGCAAGACCCGCCGCCCACTTCGAGAATGCGCCCGCCCTTTGGCAGACGCGAACGCAGCACATCGAGAATGAACAGGTTCTGGTAGTCCTTGAGATGGCCGCGAAGCTGAAGCGGCGCGGATACCTCGGGGAACTGCGCTTCGTGCTTCGAGAGCAGCTGGTAGTAACTGGAGATCTTGCTGTAGGAAATCAATCGACCCGGGGCTCCTGCAAAAACTCGTTCAAGACAGTTGATTTGTTGGGCGTGAAACTGGGAAATTGCAGCAACTTTTGCAACGAAACCTTATTTCAACGCAAGTCCGTCTGCATTGCGATATTTCAAGTGGGAATATAGTTTTTCCATTTGGCAATATCGAAACCATTCCGATAGACGCCGAGATTGCGCTCCTGAATCAATTTTATGTTCAGGAAAACCATGTCCGCCTGAACAAAGCGGTCGTCGTAATAGCTGATGTCAACGATATCGAAGGGTTGAAAACCAGCCGATTGAACGGCGTGCGCCCGTTCGACAATGTTGGTTATTCCTGTTTCGATAACGACGACGCTGCAATCCTTCAGCGTATTTTTGGCGCCCGCCAGCACAGCCAGTTCGGCGCCGTCGACATCTATCTTTAGCAAATACGGTCTGGCGAGCGCGCGTTCGGCAATCATACTGTCAAGTGTCCGGGCCTGGACTGTTCGGTATTCCGGGCCCTCACCCGTTTCGCCGTCCGCAATAATTCGCGCGTGGCTGATCGGTTTGTCTTTGTGCACCGAAGACGTTTTCAATCTTACATCGCCATTGGCGTCAGATACCGCGACATTGACAATTTCATGGGCGACGCCCGCGCGCGAATAATTCTTTTTCATGCCGTCGTTCCACTCGGAGATTGGTTCCATCAGCAGGTGGAATTTGTCGGGGAATACGCGCAGCAGCTCGTACGTCGCAGTCTTGACGCCAACATCCAGGATCGCGCCGATCGGAACGCCCATCTCGATGAGTTTCCGGAAGGAATCTTCCTTTAAGGGGCGCCGATGCGTTTCAGGTTCTTTTTTGTTCATAGTGAAGAAAGACTTCATAAAACCTGTTCGTCTGAGGGTTACAACACGGCGCCGGGAGTTCCTTATCGCGGCGACCGCTCGGCAATCTAGTCCTATGCAACTGCGCCGCCAAAGCAAGCCCGTCATCGTAGCGCTACCGACCCGATCCTTGCAACTTTGTAGTCTCAGGGCAGGCAGGATTACACGCGGCGCCGCCGCTTTGAATCAATAATGATTGCGGTCAAAAAACAACGCCTAATAGCGAGCATTTCGCGGCCATGGCTCCATATTGACTCGTCGTCAACCCCCTCGCTACAGAATGATGCCGGTAACGGGGGCGCCAGAGGGAGCTGCACCATGAAAATTGTGATCTTGGGAGGGGACGGTTTTTGTGGATGGCCGACCGCCATGCATCTCTCGCAGAAGGGCCATGAAGTCGTTATCGTCGATAATCTTTCCCGCCGCAAAATTGACATTGAACTCGAAGTCGAGTCGCTGACTCCAATTCAACCGGTATCCGAGCGTCTTGCAGCATGGGAGGAAATAACCGGACAAAGAATTCGATTTGAGAATATCGATGTGGCGCATAATTATGCACGCCTCGCGCATCTTTTTCAGTCATATCAGCCTGACGCCATTATTCATTTCGCCGAACAGCGCGCCGCGCCATATTCGATGAAGTCACCCTATCACAAGCGGTATACGGTCGATAATAATCTGAACGCGACCAACAATGTTCTTGTCGCGATGGTGGAAGCCAATTTGAATGCGCACCTCGTTCACCTTGGGACCATGGGCGTCTACGGATACGGCACAGCCGGTATGAAGATTCCCGAAGGCTATCTGACGGTTCATATCAAGACGCCGGAAGGCGAGGAGATTCAACAGGAAATTCTGTACCCGGCAAACCCCGGCTCCGTTTATCACATGACCAAGACGCAAGATCAGTTGCTGTTCTCCTATTATAACAAGAACGACAAAGTACGAATCACCGACCTCCATCAGGGTATCGTCTGGGGAACGCAGACCGCTGAATCACGCCTCGACGAGCGGCTGATCAACAGGTTTGACTATGATGGCGACTATGGCACGGTCCTTAACCGTTTCCTGATGCAGTCGGCGGTCAACCATCCGCTAACGGTGCATGGAACCGGCGGTCAGACGCGTGCGTTTATTCACATACAAGATACGGTTCGGTGCATTGAGCTTGCGATTGAAAATCCGCCGCAAAGAGGCGAGCGCGTAAGAATTCTCAATCAGATGACAGAAACTCACCGGATCAGGGATCTGGCGGCGCTCGTCGCTGAAAAAACCGGCGCCGAAATCGAGTATGTGCCCAATCCCCGCAATGAAGATTCTGAAAATGACCTGCACGTTGAAAACCGCCAATTGTTGAACCTGGGCCTGGTCCCGATTACTCTGGACGACGGCCTGCTTGACGAGGTCGCGGAAATCGCGCGCAAATATGCGCACCGATGCAATCTCAAGAAAATACCGTGCCGATCCTATTGGACCCACGAGCAGGGCGCGACCTGACTTGGCGGATTGCGCGCATTGGTTCAGAAAAGGCCGCTCGCCCGTCGGCCTTGCGAGCATCGCCGGCCTGTCTCCTCAGGTAAGCCGCCGGGAATACACCAACTAATGATTGCGCCCCGCGTCAGCGTCATCCTTTGCACATTTAACCCGAGGCGCGATCTGTTGGGCCGCGTGCTTGACGCAATTTCCCGTCAGACGCTCGCGCAGGACGAGTTCGAATTGCTGATTGTAGACAACAATTCGTCGCCGCCGGTCAGTGCGGAATGGGCGGCCGCGCATTCAGCACATCCAGTGACCGTCATCACCGAAAGGAATCAGGGTTTGTCGCGCGCGCGGATCGCCGGCGTCGCGGCAACGACCGGATCGCTTTTGTGCTTTGTCGACGACGACAATATATTGGCGCCCGACTATCTTGAGGAGGCGCTGAAGGTCGCCATTGAGGAATCGACGCTTGGCGCTTTTGGCGGCGCAGCGCTGGCTTCCCTGGAGCGGACAATCGGGACCGGGTTCGCGCATTTTCTGCCCTATTTCGGCGTGAATGATCACGGCGCCGATCCAGCCACCGGGCAAGGCGATGTGCTGGGTCCGTGGACGCCCATCGGCGCGGGGCTTTGTGTCCGACGCGAGGTCGCCAACGCATTCGTAGAACTTGTCTCCAATTCAGAGCCAGCTGAGAGGCTCGGCCGGATGGGGGCGCGCCTGATGAGCGGGGAAGATACGGTTTTTTCTTATCTGGCGCACCGGTTGGGCTTTGCCGTCGGGTACAGGCCAGCATTACAACTGCGCCATGTGATCACGGCTGAGCGGCTGAACCTTCGCTATCTTGCGCGCCTGATGGAAGGGCACGGACGCAGTCATGTCATTCTTGCCGAATTGATGAATGCAAAACAAACCAGCACTGCTCCCGCGGATGGAATTATGACGCGTCTGGTGAACATACTTCATCGGCTAAAGTCACATGGGCCGACGCGCGCCTTCGGTATGTATTTCTGGGACCGGGGCGTAAACCTCGAAAAACTCAAGCGACAGCGTCACTAAAGTCGTTTATTCCGCGCAAATGTCTTCAAGCGCGCGCGTTACTTCGTGAACGACACGTTTGCGTTCAGTAACCAGCGTATCAGGGTCTGAGAAAAGGAAGCCAAGCTGATTTTGTGCGTCCAGATACGCCTCCGCATAGGCGATTTCCGGCTCAAAGTCTCGCACCAGTTCCGCCGCCTCGAGAGCGGTCTTGTCAAACAGATTGATATAGGCGCTCTCATTGACGACGCCCCGGACCCGGTGCGCGGCGCTTGCAAAAAACAGCGGCGCCCCAAGGACAGCAAAAGCGTCGAACAGTTTTTCTGTTAAATAATTCGTATGATGAGTATTCTCAAGGCCGGAAACAACAAATGAGCGCTGGTCGAGCGCTGCGAGTTTGTCGAGGTGCCAGTCTGGGAGGTTCTGGCGGCGGGCGCCGTCAGTCCATCCCTGTCCGACGCGCAAAACGCGGTCGCCGTCCATTGCTTCTGCAACACGCGTGCGATAGGCGCAAAGGCCATAGAGGTCTTTGTCAGGGCGGCGAAAATCGTAAAGGTCGCCATGACGCTTCTCGGCGTAGAACGCCGCGCGCCATTCGGCCATTTTCCATCGCTCCAGCAGTTCTTTCGGCTTTAACCGGGCGTTTCTTTTGAACAGATGCGAATACCGGACAAAAAAGCGGTCATCGGAGGTGACAAAGTAGGGTAGCTTTTCAAAATTGAAGATTGGCGAGGTAAAATGATTGAGCACCGAATATTCAATGTCCCGGCTCAATACCTTTGTGCGCTTTTTCGGCGCGAAAGTATCAAAACTCCATGTCGTATCCCACAGCGGCTCTTCTGAGAGCACGGCGAGCTTCAGGTTTGGACGCCGCGCAATGAGCTGGTCGATTTCGTCAGCGTGTTCACCGATATTCGGGCTGGCGCCAAAAACTAAAACGTCCGCATCCTCGGCGTTTGCAACATATTCGATCCGGTCAACGAAATGCTGCTTGTACGCTTGATAAGCTAACGGCGTCCGCGTGGAATTCCGGCCGAGCAGGTGCGCCCGTGTTTTCTTTCTGGCGGCGCGCGGCGCGTTTTTCCGGATGTCCTGCTCAAACTGGGCGCGGGCCGAGAGGTATGATTGCGTGAGCGCGCAATCGGGATCTCGCTCGGCGATCAAGTCGCAAGTGCGGCGAAGACCTGGCTTTGCAAGCCAGGCGGATGCGAATGATCCGTCCCCGAGCAGCATGCGGCATGTCGCAGCGTTGAGGAGGAACGCGCCGTCCTTCCAAAAAGGATGGCTGTCGACCGCGTCCGCCGCCCGCAAGAGATCCGATGCGCCCAGCGGCAGAGCGCTGGAATCTCCGACCGCGGCTTCGTTCCGTCGTCTGACGAAAAAGGCGGCAATGTCGTGAATAAACCAGCCGGGCCCGTAGAGCTTCCAAAGTTGACGCAGGGCGTGACGCTTCTGTTCCAGCAAACTCTTGTCCGCCGCCAGTTTTTCGAGGCGGTCGGGCAGCGCCTTGATTGCATCGACAGTTTCTTCGCAAAATACCGCTGCCGCGTCCCATAACGCCTGATCGCCCGGCGGCGCATAGGTATCAGCCAGAATGACCGGGATCGCGCCGCTGCCAATCGATTCCCACAGGCGAATTGAGTTGGGCCCCGAGCCTGACGGGCACAGCGAAAATATGCTCTCTCTCAGCACGCGCCGGAATTGATCGCTCGCCTCTTCATCAATCAGGTCGCGCGTATCCAGGGATTTTTTTTGAATCTGGTGATCATAGACAATCTTGTTGTAATGCCAGTCGTCCCTGCCAACGATCGACCCCCTTGGATCGTCTGCAAGATTGTCCAGAATGTGATTTCGGCTTTGGGATAGGTAAAATGGTCGCGCCCGCGCGCCAACAAAAGAAAAAAGCAAATTGCGCTCTTGATGAACCGAAACATCCTTCTTGACCTGAACAGGGTATAGCGGAAACGGGTGAATACGAACCGACGGAAAGTCTGGAAGCCTGTCTTGGCCCTTTACCGCGTGGCTCCAGAAAATATCCGTTATGCCGCTGTCGAAAAACAGCTTTTGGTGCTGCAGCAGCCGTATGTGCTGGCAGACGGTTACGACGCTTGCGTTTTTGCGGCTCTTCGCGGTCAGTCTCGTCAATTCATTGGTGAGCTCATCGGCGCCGCCGCGATCCTTTCCTATCCTGTCGATCAGCGTCGCCCAGGGGAAAGCGAGATAGATGCAGCCGGGCGGAATGAGACTGGCGGATTTCCGGATTTGCTCGAACGCCCATTGTTCGGTGATTGCGGGATACTGCCATGACCGATCGAGAGCGACGATTGCGTCAGCTACAGATCGCTCATCCGGGTTCGCCTGATTGTCCCATTGCTCAAGGGCATTGACGATCCGGACGTGGGAGATATTCGAAGTTTTTCGCGGCCACACCGTGATCTCAATCCTGGAGTCAGCGGCCCAGTCGCTTTGCGGCTGGATAAAGGCCATGCCGCCAATCAGCGTCCTGTCGTTTTCCTTGTCGTAATTCCGGATATTTGATTCATGAACGTGAATTGAGCGCACGGCCGGAAACGGATTGATGAGATCCCACCCCTGCATGGCAAACTCGTAGACAATCTTGTTATCGCAACGCGGCACGCCAAGAGGAAAGTCCGCCGCCTTTTTCAGTTCCAGCGTAATGTCGGACAATGAATTCAGCGCCCATACGTCCTGTGACCATTGCGGCCTGGGGTGGGGCGCTGTCTCGCCTCCAACCCGGTCAAACCGGCTCAATGCAACGAAACGGTTCTTCCTCTTGAGAATATCGTCGAGGCGATTGAGCGATGCGTCAAAATAAATGTCGGTGTTGGCAAGGACTGCGATGTGCTCTTCGCGGATGGATTCAACAAATTTAAGCCAACGGCGATAGGTCAGACGCTTGTCGATCGGAACAACGATCAATTTAGGGTCGTTGATGGGCGGAACGTGCCCGTCATCTACAAACAGATAGATCCGGTCGATTCCATCATGAGCGGCGTTTTTTGCGACGCACTCGTCGAGCTCCGCCTGGCGTTCTTTGTCTTTCGCCAGGAAATACGGAATGGATAGATACGTCTTCAAGAGATGCTCCGGCGTCTATCGGTAGTACCAATCGTCCCATTTCGCTTCAACGCGCTCATAACCATGCGCGCACATCAGCGTGTAAATCTTGTCTCGTATAGGCGAAAAATTGTGTTCGATCGTCCAGCAGCTGACGTTCCATTTTTCGAATGGAAAGGTGCTCAAAATGTCGTACTCGCTGCCTTCGGTATCGACGCTGATAAAATCGATGTTTCGCGGGGCCTCATGGCGGGTAAGGAATTCATCAAGTGATATGGTCTCAACGTCGATAACATCGCCGGCGTCGCTATAGGCCTTGCGCCGCGCCGCGTGTTTGTCATCGTCGGCATGTTTCGCCATGCCGCCAAATACATCTGCGAGGATGAACCGGACTTTTTCGCCGGTAACTGGCCCGATGCAGGCATCGCTGATCGTCGCGCGCCGGTTCTTGCGCAAGGCCGCCAGAAATTGCGGATTGGGCTCGGCCAGAAGGCCCTTCCAGGCGAAATCCGTTTCGAGCAACAGCGTATTGCTGAGCGCAACGCCGTCGGTTGCGCCAAATTCGACAAAAAATCCGCCGCGCTTGAAATTCGTCCGCTCCAGCACCCAAAGGTCCTGCCCGAGTTGCGACATCGACTGCCGTTCGGTCGTTTCCTCCGAAGCGGCGGCGCCGGCCGTCGTTTTATCGCCCCGGTATATTTGCGACCGCTTGACCGCGACCGAAAGCTCTTCCTTCAGGAGCGCGAGTTCGGTCCGCAAAATTGTCATCCGCGCTGCTTGCTGGTTGCTGTCGCGCTCGGATTTCAGCCTCCAGATCTCCTTGTTCAGGAATTCGGCGGCGTCCGGGAAAAGCCCCAAATCAGCCATTTCCCGCACGCTGCGTTCATGCCCGGCGACATCCGTTTCTTCAACGCCGATGACCGACATTGCAGAGGCAAAATGTTTCTTCCACGCTGTTTCATCTTTTCTCAGCAGGGCGATGCGGCCGAGTGTGTTATAGGCTCCGGAGACAAGAATTTGCGCGGCTATCCGCGGCGCCAATCCCCAACCCAGCGCCAAATTGAGCGCCTGACGCGCCTTGGTGTCGTTGCCAGTGCGGCTCGCGGCGTCGGCGATCAGTGCGGCGATCCGGGCGCGGTCCTTGTTATCTCCGAGCGACTCGATTTCGCGAGCCGCCAAGCCGCGCCAAGCCGCGCGACGCCAGCAATCCTGTATCGCTTCAAGTGACATTTCCGCATCGCGAGAATCGGGCGGAGACCGGTCCGCATGCGGATCGGGCTCGTCAGACGAGTTTCTCACGGATCAAAATGTCCTTAATCAGTTCAATTTGCGCTTCCAGCCGGCCAATCTCTTCGTCGACACGAGACTGCCGGTAAGCGCTTTCGCGCTGCTGCTCTTCGAAATACGCTGCGGTCTGTTGCATCCTGTTGGTCGGGTTGGGCCTCGCGACATATCGCGGCCGATCCGGGTCATCGCCTTCGCTGACGATGTCAAATCCCGACTTTTCGAGCGCCTTTTTGACGGCGGGCGCATTCTTCGCACCGTCATAGGGCGTTTTCGCCTCGCCCTGAACGGTCACGAGGCTGAATAACGCCAACACGCCAGCAGACGACAAGGCCTCGACAATTGCGCCTTGTTCCCCCGGCGTGTCGATGACGAGGTGATTGGCGTCGCCGCGCTTCAGAGACAGATCTTTCAAAAACTCAACGGCGGAGACCGCGTTGACGCTGATCTCGCGCACCAATCTCAGTCCCGGATAGAGAGAAAAGAGAGTTTCAGAAGTGCGAAGGCTGCTGACATTGGCGAAGTTGTAGACGCGCAACTTCGCCGGCCCGCCCTTGCCTGCAACTGCCGCCTCGATAATGGCGATACGCGGCGCCGCCGCGAATTGCAGACGAAGTTCCGCGGCGATTTCCGGATTAGCCTCAACGAGAACGATCCGCGCGGCGCCGCTGGCCAGATGTGCGTCCATCTCGCGGCAATAACCCGCGCCGAGATGGATTACGGCGTCCAGCGGGTCGTCCGGTTGCACAGCTGGCGAATGTGATGTCATAGGACTGCGCTATTCCTGGCGCCGCGCACGGGACGGCTCAACGGGCGACCTTCGGACTTTCCATGCTGGACATAGTGGATCAATGGATTGAGCCCCATCTGCGCCAGGTCGGGGTTTGCGGCGAGATAGGCGGCGCCATTGAACTGCGGACCGGGCGCGCGCCCCTCCGCAGCGCCGAATCTCACATAGTGAAGCGCCGGATCGAGCCCGGTTGATGCAACGTCCTTGTACTGAGCCTTGTACCAGGCGGCGTCGAACAGCGTGGATCGCTTGACAACAGAGGCCATTTTTCTGAAGCGAAATCGCCCGATCACGCGTTCGCGCCAAAAGACGAGGACAGAGCGCAACGGCGCTGTAAGCTTCCACGAGGCGCTCGACTTCATCGTCGCAAGTTCGGCGGCCAACGCATCCTTTTGCGCTTTCATCGCGTCGAAGCGTTTTTCGACCGCCGCGACCGACTTCAATTCAGACTCGTAAAACCGCGCTTCCAGCTGGCTTTGAACAAGGTGAAGGTGAGAGCGAAGTTGTGCGATTGTCTCCCTGTCGACCAGCGACTTTCGCCGGTCGGCGCGTAGTGCGTTGAACTCCTGAAATGCCTCATCAATATCGGCAGCTTGAGCAAGGTCAACGAAATGTTTCTCGCTTGCAGCAAGTTCCTCGGCGAGCGATCTTGCGCGCGGGGAATTGGCGACCAGCGCTATCGTCATTGCGGCGATAACGTGACTGAATTGCCGCGCCGGGTCGTTGGTGTGCGTCGGCGCCTCAGGCGTCCAGGCCAATCGGTCGGCGCAGAAATATTTGAAATCTTCAGGCGCGGCGACGGCCTGCTCCGCGTCGACCAACACGCAGCGCCGGCGGTCACGCTTGAATAATTTGAGAAGCCGTTCGGTTTCCTCGCACCAGCGGTCGAGTGCTTCGCCCAGGCCGGCGCTTTGCGGATCCGCCCGCGCCAGTGCTTCCGCGGGTGAGGAATACAGGACCAGGACATGAGCGCCGGCATCAAGCAGCGCTTCGGCCAGCTGAAAATTCTCGACGGACCAAGAGCCGGTCGTGATCGACTGCGGGGAGGAAGCAAGCTGCGCGATGGTCTTGTCGTCCGCCGGCCCGGCCTGCGGGTTCGAGTCAGCTGTTTCGAGTAGGCGGATCGATTGCGTTTGGGCGCCCGCTCGCTCGGCGGCTTGATCGAAAAACCCAGGGCGGATCCAGGGGGGGGTTAGGACGACCAGCCGCATCAATCTCAAGTCCCTCATTCGGTCGTCCCGCAGCCGAAGGTCCGACCGGTCAGGCGGGGCGGCGATACGCTGCTCGACCGCTGAATCGGCGACGAAAAGCCTACCTTTTGCGAGACGGGGTAACTCATTTTCGAATCCGCGTCCAGCGCGGGAGGAGGGGCGGACTTGCTGTGTATTTTGCAGCAAAGGGCGTTTGACGAATGACCGGCTTTTGCTTGCGAAATACCGAGCGGCTTGGCATCGTCAGCCTGGCCGTTTTCCGGCGGATTTGCGAAGCGGTTTGGAAGACGACGGCGCAACAGCGCTCCGGCGGCGGCATGCGGGCGATTTGACCATGAACAGCATCAGCGGTCCGACAGAAGATCTGGCGCGCCAAGCGACGATTTTGGAAGACCTTGAAGCGCTCAATCAGCATTACGACGGACTGACCCCGCTCGCGATCCTTGAAGACGCCTTGCAGCATCGCGCATTTTCAAGGCCGACGGTCGTTTCGTCCTTTGGCGCAGAATCGGCTGTCATGCTGCATATGATTGCGCAATTGCGTCCGGATATTCCGGTTTATCTCATCGATACCGGCAAACTATTTGACGAGACGCTGCGTTTTCGCGATCGCTTGCAGCACGTATTGGGACTTGAAGACGTCCGGTGCATTGCGCCCAAACTTGACGAAATCCGGTCGACCGATCCCGATGGCACCTTGCATCGCCACAATCCCGATCAATGTTGTCATTTGCGGAAAACTGTTGTGCTCGAACGCGCCTTGGCGCCCTTTAATTCGTGGATCAATGGCCGCAAGCGATATCAATCCGAGCTTCGCTCAGTCATGCCTATCGCCGAATATGCGGATGGCCGGGCGAAGCTGAACCCGCTGGCAAACTGGCGCAGCGAAGAAATCAGGGATTATGCATTGGCGCATAATCTCCCTGTTCATCCCCTGGTCATGCAGGGCTACCATTCAATCGGCTGTTTTCCGTGCACCAGCAAAGTATCTGCGGACGTCAATCCGAGGGCGGGCCGCTGGGCGGGCCTTGAAAAATCTGAGTGCGGAATTCACAACGCGCCGAAGCGCCGCGCAGACAAGGGTTAGCGTCGCCGTAATGGCGGATCAAAAAATCGCGGCCATCGACTGTGTCATGATGGCGCCCATGAGCAAGATTGTAGTTTCAGCGTACCCGTTGCTTTTGCCGTGATCCTTAAGTTGACGGTCTCGCCGGCGCCGACCGGCGGGTCGACCGTCAGGTCAATGGTCCGCCCATTTCGCCGCCAGTTCACGGTCCGCCCAGCGATTAACGCATCGTCAAAGTTCTCAATGCCATCGAACGCAAGGGTAATTCCGCCATGCGGCGATGCATCGTAATGGACGAGCCAAAGCACGCCCGTGTCGGCAATGCGGCCGTCAGCCGCGACCCCGAATATCGTCTTTCGCCGCCGCGCCAGTATGGTGAACAGGAATTTTCGAAACGCTTCCGGCCGAATGCGATCAAGCTGGTGATGAATTGCGAAAGAGCGAAAGATCTTGCGGCGCTTTTCCGGCGGCGCATGAAGCTCGATAAGCTGGCGCAACTCGCGCTGTCTTTGCTGGTTGAAGGAAGCGGTCTTGGTGTCTTCCCCCCACATGACCAGTGACAGCGGCTCATCAATAAAATCAAATTTCGCGCCGCCCTTGTAAAGGCGCATCCACAAGTCCCAATCCATTGTATAATGGAGCCCGGCGTCGAGGCCGCCCGCTGCGTCGTAGGCGGATCGCCGGAAAAAACACGATGGCTGTGAGATGATGCCGCTTTCGAGGATTTGCGGTCCTGGCGGCTCCACCGACCAGTGATAGCCAATCATACGCCCGTGTGGATCGAGGATGGTGCTATGGCCGTAAACAACATCAATCTCCGGTTTGACGACAAAACGCTGCATCGCGCGCTCAAGCGCGTCGGGAAACAGGATGTCGTCGGCGTTGAGCCATCCAAGAACATCAGCCTCCAAATGGCGCCAGCCTTCCTTGATGGCGTCGGCTTGTCCGCCATCCGGACCATGATGACGATAGGTGAGCTTGTCAGCGTAACGGTCGGCAAGCGCGCTGACACGCGCATCGCCTGACGCATCAAGCAGCGCGATTTTTACCGTCGGCTTCTGGCGGACGAGACTTTCAAGACAGGCGGGAAGGAACGGGTGATAACTTCCGACCGGAACCGAAATTCCAAAGCTCAGGCTTTTCATCCGAACCCGCGTCTGGCGGCGGCTTGCATCATACCGTCAACCGCGCGCTGTTCCGGTTTGACAGAAACCATTTGACCGTATCCCGAACGCCGTCGGCGAGCGGGATTTTTGGCGTCCAGCCGAGCGCCTTGAGCTTGTCGCCCGACATCAGTTTGCGCGGCGTTCCGTCAGGCTTCGAAAGGTCAAAACGTAACTCTCCGTCCAGCCCAACCGCATCCATCACCAGTCCCGCAAGCTCGCGGATGGTGACGTCGCTCGCCGATCCGACATTGACATGCTCGTCGCCGGAATAATGCTTGAGAAGAAAGACAAGCGCATCGGCGCAATCTGTAACATGCAGGAATTCCCGCCGCGGCGATCCCGTGCCCCAGATTTCCATTCCGGAAATTCCGGCCTCTTTCGCCGCCACGGCCTTCCGGATCAGGGCAGGCAGGACATGACTTGTCTCAAGGTCGAAATTGTCGTTCGGACCATAAAGATTGGTCGGCATGGCTGATATGAAATCGGCGCCATGTTGCCGCCGGTACGCCTGACAGAGTTTGATGCCGGCGATCTTGGCGATCGCATACCATTCATTGGTCGGCTCCAGCGCGCCTTCGAGCAAGGCTGATTCAGGAATTGGTTGCGGCGCGAATTTTGGGTAGATGCACGAGGACCCAAGAAACAGCAGTTTTTCAACCTTGGTTTGAAACGCTGATTGGATGATATTCGCTTCAATCATCAGATTTTCGTAGAGAAAATCAGCCGGGTAAATATTGTTGGCGTGAATACCGCCAACTTTTGCCGCCGCCACCACGACTGCTTGCGGGCGGTTGTTTTTGATCCAGACCTCGACATCGGCCTGCCGCGTAAGGTCGAGTTCGCGTCTCGTCGCCGTCAGGATTGCGCCGCAACCTTCCTGATGTAACCGCTCGACAAGCGCTGCGCCAACCATGCCGCGATGACCGGCGACCCAGATGCGCTTGCCGGCGAGAGAATATTCGGGATGTGCGGTCGTCGTCATTGCGCCCGATTGGTGTCGCTGGAAAGATCGCTGGCCATCATCTCGCGCACAAGCTCCTCAAGCGTCACTTTATGGGTCCATCCAAGTTTGGTCCGCGCTTTCGACGAATCGGCGAGAAGCTGTTCGACCTCGGTCGGGCGGAAATAGGTGGGGTCGACACGCACAAGGGCGCGGCCCGTCTTGCTGTCCTTCCCGACCTCATCAACGCCCTTGCCGCTCCATTCGATGGTGACGCCAATTTCGCGAAAAGCGAGTTCGACGAATTCGCGAACCGAATGCATAACCCCCGTGCCGAGGACATAATCATCCGGCTTGTCCTGTTGCAGGATCAGCCACATTCCCTCAACGAAATCGCGCGCATGGCCCCAATCGCGTCTGGCGTCGAGGTTTCCGAGATAGAGCGCCGACTGTACGCCCTTGTGGATGGCGGCGACGGCTCGCGTGATCTTCCGCGTCACAAAAGTTTCGCCGCGCATCGGGCTTTCGTGATTGAACAAAATGCCGTTCGACGCGTGCATCCCGTAAGCTTCGCGGTAATTCACCGTGATCCAGTAACCGTAAAGTTTCGCAACGCCGTAAGGCGAGCGCGGATAAAACGGCGTTCGCTCATTCTGCGGGACTTCCTGCACAAGACCGTAGAGTTCCGAGGTCGAAGCCTGGTAAAATCGTGTCTTTTCTTCCATCTTGAGGATGCGGACGCCTTCAAGAATCCTGAGCACGCCGAGCGCATCGGAATTGGCGGTGTATTCCGGCGTTTCGAAGCTGACCTGGACATGGCTTTGCGCGCCGAGATTGTAGATTTCGGTTGGCTGCGTTTCCTGGAGAAGCCGGATCAGATTTGTCGAATCGGTCAGATCTCCAAAGTGCAGAAAAAAGTTTGTCGAGGTCTCGTGCGGGTCTTGGTAAATGCCGTCGATCCGGCCGGTGTTAAATGAAGACGAGCGGCGCTTAACGCCATGCACGACATAGCCCTTGGAGAGAAGGAGCCTTGCGAGATACGCGCCATCCTGTCCGGTAACGCCGGTAATCAATGCGACTTTCGACACCAAAGTTCTTCCTGTTATTGTGGATCATGATTGCGGCGGGCCATTTTCAGCATTTCCGGCGTAAACGCAATCAGGTGGGCAGGCGCAGCATGGGGCGTCTAGAGCAAGTTTCGCGCGCTCTGGCGCGCGAAGTTTGCTCAAGATCCATGAATTAGGGCGTTTTCTGCGATCAACCGGATTCCACTTGATCGGAAAACGCCCTAGCGGGGGACTTGATGTTGGGCATTGGCCATCTTTGCACGTAACAGTTTCATGGCCCGAAACGCGATCGACGCCGCGCTGTAGCTGACAAGCGTCGCGACGCTGAACGCGGCGTAATATTGTCCAAGCGACAGCGGCGCTGAAATGTCGGACGTTCGGACCAGCAGCCAGCCGGCCGCAATCGGCGCCGCCAACAGGAGGGGAATGAGGTCATTCTTCGCCGCATAATCGGCCGAAACCGCAAGCCGCAGCATGCTCATGGCGACGATTGCTGTAAGGCCATAGGCCATTACATCGTCATTGCAGGACGCTATTCCATGAGCGCCAGTGCATAGCGGCGCGGACAGGACCGTAATTGCAATCGCGCCAGCGCCGGAAACCAGCAGCGTCAACAGCGCGCCGCGCAAGATCAGCAATACTGTCGGCCGGGCGCTGGCTCGTTCGCCGACAATCAACGGGAAAATCAACTGGATCAGCGGAAGCGTCGCAATCAACAACCCTTTCGGCAGAACCGACGAGGCCGAATAGATGCTGAGGTCTACCGGATCGAGCATCAGATAGGCCGCCAGGATGTCGGCGTTCGCCAGCAGCATGAAAAGCAGAAATCCCGAGGCAAGCTTGGCGAAACTTGAGAATTTGACCATCGATATAAATTTCCGGTCGGCAGAATTGTCGGTTGACCAGGGAAAAAAGAAGCGCTCGCGCAGCATTGTCCACGGTCGAAACAGAAAGGTGATCGGCAAGAAAATCGCGATCGCAATCCCTGCAAGGCCCGCCCATACGGAATGAAAGAAATATATGCCGGCGGCGCCGCCGGCAAACCGCAGCGCCATCCACATCAGGGTGAAAACGCCAAGATGGACGAACTTCCCGTCGCCCTGAAAGGCGATGCGGCCAGCTTCGGAACAATAGGAAAAATACACAATCAGCAAGGCAAGGACCGCGACCCACAACGCAAAACTTCCCGAAAGCCACCAGAAAGCGCCCGCCAGTAGAATACCGACGCCGGTGAACGCGCCGACCCAGGAGGCAATGAATCGAAAGACCTGACTGGAAGCCCTGACCGCGCCGGGGGACCCGAACTCGGCGCCGATTGCAGCTACGGCGCGCGTGAAAAACAGGTTGAGGATTGTAGCGGGGGCAAAGGCGATGTTGATCGCCGTGATCGCCGCATAATAAATGCCGAATTCGGCGGCGCCGAGCCATTTCGATGCAAGATAGGCAAGGCCGAGATTGAGCAGCGCGGCTGGCAGCGTCAGAACCATCAATCCGATGCCTCGCCGGAAAACGGATTGGCGCAGGCTGGACAGTTTGCCGAAGGCGGCTTGAAAACGTCCCCCAATTTTCATATCTGGTGCGCCGGCCTCGTTACTTGGCGCGATGGTAGCGAAGCGCGATTTCAAGGTAAAGACCGCTCGGATCGACTCCGATCAACGGAGCGCCCAACACCGCAACTGGATTACTTCAATCCGTAAGCTGATTTTTCGGACAGGGGATGAATATGTCAGGCGAGCGATATAGTCAGATCATCTGGCCCCGCGTCAGCGGGTCGCGCGCGTCGCCGGTGTGGACGGGCGCCGGCTTTGATGTTGATGGTGAGATCCGCCCGGTGCTCGCGAATGACACTGGCGCTTCCGGATGGAGCAACGAGCTTGCCGATCTGGTAAGTCTCGAAGTTGCGCCCGATCGTCCGCTTGGCATCGCGTCTCGCCGCCATGCGATTGATGCCTTGCGCCGGGCTGCCGCCGTCGGGACCGGCAAGACAGTCCTCGAAATCGGTTGCGCGAACGGGTTTCTGCTTGAGGACATTGCTTCGGCGTTTCCCGACACCGTGTTGCTGGGGTCCGACTACGCCCTGCCGCCGCTGGAGCAATTGGCGGCGCGGTTGCCGGCGGTACCGCTGGTGCAGCTCGATCTTGTGCGGTCAAATCTTCCCGACAACTTCTGCGACGCCGTCGTCATGCTGAATGTTCTTGAGCACATCGAGGATGACGCGGCGGCGCTAGAGCAAGTTCACCGGATGTTGAAGCCTGGCGGGACGCTTGTCATCGAAGTGCCGTCGAGCCCCAGTCTTTATGACAATTTCGACCGCCTCGTCGGCCATTTCCGGCGCTATACGATGGGCGATCTGGTGAAACGGCTGGAGCGCGCCGGCTTTTCGGTAAGCCGGAAGTCGCATCTCGGCTTCTTTGTCTTTCCGGTTTACTGGCCGCTCGTGCAAGTCAAGAAACTTGTGTCCACGGACTCAGCCGATAATCCCGGCGTCGCGTCGTCGAGAGTGAAGGCCGGGCGAAAGAGCGCGATCCAAAGCGCCATTTTTTCGCTTGAGACAGCCCTGCGTCCAGTCATACCGATGCCTTTTGGCGTAAGGTGTCTCGTCAGCGCCACGGCTTAAGTCCCTATTATTAATCCGGACGGCGCACCCCGGTGAAATCGCAGCGGAGCTGCGCCGCCGGCCTATTTCTTGCGCGCCGAGAGGATCAGCGTATCCGCCCAGAATCCGTTTGCTGAAGGCGCAAATCCGCTGACATGCCAGTATTGCGTCCGGGTCTTGAAACGGGTTTCCGTTTTGGCGCCAATCATTTTCAGCAGGCCGCCGAGGAACGAAAATTTTTCGTCGACAATCAGATACATGTGCCGGGCCGCGACGGTGACATTGTCAAAGCCCGCATCTTGAGTCGCCCGCCGGATACTCTTTTTTGAAAAGAACCGAAGATGGCCGGGATGCTGCACTTCTGAAAGTGTCTTTCCGGCTGCTGCAAATAAACGATAAACCCAGAAGGAAGAGTTCGGAGTCGACAGCACGATAGTTCCGCCGTCGCGCAGGATGCGCCGCGCCTCTTTGAGGAAAAATTCCGTGTCGGCGATATGCTCGATGACTTCGGACGCGAAAACCACGTCAAATGTGCGGTCATCAAACGGCAGGCCGTTTTGAATGTCCGCTTTTTTCCCGGAAAAGCCGGCCAGTTCAAATTTGGTGATGGCTTCCTGAGAGATGTCGACGCCGTTGACGCGGTGACCCATGGCGCGCAGATGCGTCGCGTTGAGCCCGGTTCCGCAGCCGATATCCAGGACATCAAGGGGCGCCCCGGTCGGCACGAGGCGCCGTGTATAAACTTTGCTCGTACGCTCGATTTCGGTCCCGCGCCGGTATTTCTCGTCGGAGATCCGTTCGTTCACTTGCAGCGCTTGCGCAATATCGTCCATTCGCAAAAACCTTTTCTTAGCCTTGGCCCGACTGCAGATACCAGTTCCAGGTCGTTCGCACGCCGTCAATCAGTGTCGTTGACGGATTATAACCGAATGTTTCCTTCGCCCGCGAGATGTTACACCAGGTCGTGTGCACCTCGCCTTGGCGCGCATCTTTGTAAACGATCTTGGGCATGCGCTCTTCGGTCACCACCGATTTCATGACTTCCAGCAATTCGTTCAGTGTCGTCGGCCGCCCGGCGCCGAGTTGAAATACGCCAGCGCAGTCGGATGTGATCGCTTTCACCAATCCATCGGTTAGATCTTCGACATAAAGATAGTCGCGAACCTGCGAACCGTCGCCGTAAACGACAAGGTCTTTCCCTGCGAGGATCAGTTTCAGAAAATGCGCGACGACGCTTTCCTTATGGAACGATCGCGGCCCGTAGATGTTTGAAAATCGCAGCGACGCGCAGGCAAGGCCGTAACTGGCCGAATACGCCGAGCAATAGCCTTCAGCGGCGAGTTTCGACGCGCCATAGGGCGATAGAGGATGCGGCACCAGTTCCTCATGGACAGGCGCTGGCGCCTCGCCAAGAATCGCGCCGCCGGTTGACGCATTGATGAATCGTCTCACCTTTGCCGCGCGGCACGCTTCGAGCAGGCAAAACGTGCCGACGACATTGTCAGTGAAATTCTGCCCGGGCTTTTCGATGGAATCCACCACCCGCGTGTGAGCGGCCAGATGTACGACCGCATCGACGCCATCGACGGCATCGCGAAGCGCGGCCGTATCGGTGACGTCGCCTTTGATAAAGCGACCAGAAAAATCGCCGAGGTTGGCCCTGGCGCCAAGGCTCTCATTGTCGAGGACGACAATATCGAATTTGCCATGCTCTTCGAGGGCGCGAACAAGGTTGACGCCGATGAAGCCGCAACCGCCCGTAATCAGTATGCGATTCATCTGCTGCCGCCTTTACGCCTGCGCCGAATTGAATTTTGCGGTTCAGGGATTTTAAACATCGATCAATCTCGCTTGCCGATCAGGACGTCATAAAGAGGCTGACGCTCAAACTCTGCGGCGGGGGCCGGCGCGCTCAATTCAACCGTCAAATTTTTGTAGCTGAATTTTCCCTGTTCGCGCTTGAGGACATTCCCCGGCTGGACGCTGAAATAGATCAGTTTCTTTGGATTGACCGGCATCGTGTCAAGCAACGGCCATCGCTTGAGCCAGAGCCTCCCGCCTTTGACCTCCGAAATATTGTACGCCAACTGCGGCTCGAAGACGACGATTGGATCGAGCTTCCACTCCGCCGGAAACCGGAGCATGTTTTTCGCAGTAATCCACGTCGCCCACGACATTGTGTAGACGTAGCGGGAATTTGGCGATTTCGGATAGCCGACAATGACAACGGTTCCATCCTGCCAGTCAGGAACTTCACTGACGATCTGCCGCCACAGGTGTTGCTGCAATTGCCATGATGCGATGCATTTCGATTGAACGACCGCCTGAAATCCGCCGAGCAGCGAAAAATAAAAGGCGACAACCGGGACAACGATTCTCTTTGGCTCTCCTCCGAAGCGCTTGATCAGGTCGGCAATCAGCCAGACGACGCCAGCGAAAGTGAGGGATGCGCCGAAAGTGGCGCCGGTGTGCACCGAGGTAACGCGGCCGAACTCCGTCGTCGGCGGGTAGCGGGAATCGGAGACGGCCATGCTGTATGCGATGACCCAGGCCGCAATACCGGCGATGATCAAACGATAGGGGTTGGGTTGACCAAAGAGCCGGTTGGCGCGCTCCGCCAGTGAACCGGCCGTTCCGGCGCCGGCAGTGGCGCGCGCGGGCGCGTCGCGCCAAGACGCCTTGAGACATTGCAGCGAAATAGCAAAGACAGCCGCGACGACAATCAATTGCCAGAGTTCAAAATCACGGAAAAAAGCCGCCGGCATCGTGAAGTACGCTTTGGCGCTGGTCCAGGGGCCTGCGGTCCATGCGACATAAAACCGATGAAGAAGCTCGGCATTTGAAAGCGGCGCGATCTCGGTCAGATGGCCGGCGGCGAACTTCAATCGTATCAAGACAACGGCGCCAATGACGCCGGCTGAAATCGCTCCATGCGCGAGGAAGCGAATGATTTTCGTGCGCCAGCCTTCATGAATAAAAAACGGAGCGGTGAGGAAGGGCAGAATTCCAAACTCATAGACGCCTAACGCCAGCACCGCGAAAAAATACGCGGCTACATACCGTTTGTTTATGTAAAACAATATCGCTCCAAGACCAAAAGTCAGGCTGGGCTGGACCGCGAGACCGCGGACAATCGTGATTTTCAGGGCGTCGGCTGGATAGAGAATATAGGCAAACCCCGCCAAAAGCGCGATCGCCACCGGCGCTACGGCTTTCGAAATCTTGAACGTGAGAAACGCGTTGGTGACCAATACAGCAAAGCTCACGGCGTAAAGGAGAGGCAGGCTGCCCGCAGCGCCGCCAATATTGAAGCCGGCCCAAAAACCGCCGTGGAGAAAGAATTGGCCTAAGGGACGGCCGCCCGCGCCGGATCCAATAAGGCGCTGAAAATGGCTCGCCATTTCCGCCGCCGTGTAGGACCAAAAACGCGTCTGGTTGAGATCGTCTTCGTAAAGACCAAATTCCAGAAAACGCAGATAGCAGGCGACAAACGCCATCGCCGCCAGCGCAAGAAGCGCCTTGCGATCCTGAGACATCCGTCCGGCATATTGCATCAGCGACGACGCTCGCGCCGAGGCGGCAGCGCGCGCGCGCTGGAAGGCTGGCGACATGATAGCCCGTTGCTGCGCGACCGGCCCTGATTCCTCCGCGCCGTCGATCATCTGGTGAACCCCGTTAGCACAGCCGATTGACGGTCAGTGATGGCCGCGTCAGTTTTCGCTGCATCTTCAACAGCTTAGAAAGAAAATTGCGAGAATCATGAAAATCTCATGGCTGCAATTATCATCGCCGCCGGGACCCCGCAAGCGCGCGGCGGCGGTTTAGGGCCGCGCCAAAAATCGTTGCTTAGCCAGAAACTCACGTCTTGCGCGGCCAGTTCTTGAGCCATCAGTGCGGCTCCTCTACAAGCCCCGCGGAGCCGCGCCGCGGCGGCGGCGAGGCCGGGCGCCGCGCTGCGCGGGTCGATAAGGAATTTAGATGAACGCGAACAACGACTTGCCATCGGCAGTGGAGCTTGATGTTGTCATTCCCCTTTATAATGAAGAATCCATCTTGCGGGAAAATGCCGAGAAGCTCTCCGCGCATCTCGACAAGGTTATCGGGCGCGGCAAGTGGCGCTTCATTTTTGTTGACAATGGCAGCGCGGATCGCACCCGCGACATTATCCACGAGTTGATCAAGGAATTTGACGGCGGGCTTTATGTTCACGAATCGGAACCGAATTACGGACGCGCCTTGCGCGCCGGCCTGAAGGCGGCGTCATCGCCCTACATTAACACCTGCGATGTCGAACAGTGGGACATTCCGTTTCTCGCCTGGGCATGGTCCTTGCGGAAGGAGCACGACTATTTCGTCGGTTCGCGCCGCTCGGATCCGACGATCTACAACGCTCCTTTTCTGCGCCGGTTTTTGAGCTGGGGCCTGAATGCGCTCATCCAGCTGTTTTTCTCCTATATGGGAACGGACACCCATGGCCCGAAACTCTTTAACCTCGCGCGGCTGAAGCCGATTATCGACATTTGCGTCTGCGATCGCGGGCAGTTCGATTCAGAAATCGTGCTGCGTGCGGTCAGAAGCGGGCTCAGGATCGCCGAGGCGCCGATCGAACACGCAGAACACCGTCCGCCGCGCTTTGCCATCGTCAAGAAAATCGGCTGGAACATTATTGCCTTCATCCGGCTGAACGGCGTGCTGCGAAACGTCCCCTACAGCGACACAGTGAATTTTCACCAGTTCAGCCGAACCGACGTGCTGCAGGCGTATCGGGCGCTGGCCGATGACGCGCATGCAAGCGCCAGCGGCGCGGCAACACCGGCCTAGAGCCGTTCGACCTTGTTATGGATGCGGCAGCCTTGCCGGAGGTTCCGGACGCCCCGTAGCGAGAATCCGGAGCCAGCTTGAATGGTGTCGCTGGCCAACCGGTCCAATTGTCAGTATTAGTTGGACATCGCAATCAGCCTTGACGTTTTTTGATTTACTCGAGTTGAAAATGGCGCAATCGGAATCAAAGGTTCGTTTCATACAAGCGAATTTTGACGACTATCAAGCAGGGGTGGCGAAGCTCAAGCCGAAATATATTCGATACCCGCGAGTCGTGAGTATTGAGACCCAAGTCAAATGCAACGCAAAGTGCGGATTTTGTCCCTACCCAGTTTCGCCTCGCCAAGGGCAGGAAATGTCCAGTGACCTCTTTCTCAAGATTATTAATGATTTAACCGCAATTCCTCGCGAGCATTCGTTCAAGATCACGCTTTGCAGAATTAACGAGCCGCTTCTTGATAAACGGTTGCGCTATTTTCATGAGGTTATTGCAGAAAAATTGCCTTCTTCTGTGCCCGGATTTTGGAGCAACGGAACCATGCTTAGGAAGGGCGCATTTGAGTGGATGTCGGATCACAAGGGCGCGACGCTAACGATTTCACTTAATTCGGTTGATGAAGATGAACATCGTCGCCTCATGGGATTTGGACTGAAGCGCGTGTTACCGAATTTAGACTACCTCCACGAACTTGTAGTAGCAGGAAAGTTTCTTAGCACTGTGATCTTGGTTGCGCCATTCGAATCTGACGAACAGGCAACAAAGATTGATTCGTATTGCTCACGTCGTTGGCCGCGCTTTGTAGTAGGCATTCGTCCATTCTTTGAATGGCAAGGGGGCAGTGAACGCGGAAAGGTTGATCGTGCTGCATCCTCATCAATGGTTGAGAAAACACAACACGCGATCAATTTTTCATGCGCACAGTGGTATGATTTGCATATTCTCGCCAATGGCGTTGTAACCAAGTGCTGCATCGACGAGACAGGTTTCGAGGGCAATGAACGGTTTGATTCGAATCGTCGTCACGTCCTCGAAATTTACGGCGCAAGCGCTTCCTTACGTGAAAACCTTCCGGACCGTTCGTCCGTAAACGGATGCGAAACTTGCTTCCATTTAGGTTGACCGATCAGTAGAATTTCGACGATTTACTTTGGCGATTAAAAATTGCTTTCCGGCTCTGCTGACGCGCCCTTCGGCGCCTTTTTTGCGTTCTATGCTGATCGCGTCTGTGCCGACGGTATCGTTGCACCTAATAGCGGATTTTCAATTGGCTCCCGCGACCCGATGAAAATCGACCGTGCAAAACTCGCCTTGTTAGCAATTTCGCCGCGCCAGGTGAGCGGAAATTGCTCATGCGCAGGTTGCGTCGTCGGCATATAGGAATATTCAAAATTCTTTGCGATTGATTCAAAGACAAAGCGCCGGCTCGGCCGCACCGCGTCACCTTGCAATGCTTGTGTTGGGTTTGGCGCCTCGGTAACGCGCCTGACAACCGATTCGTCATCAAATGTGACAACCGTTTCGAGAATCAGAATCTGCCTGCATTTTGTCGGCAGCCATTCGAGGAAATCAACCGGATTTGAGAGATGATAGAGCAGGCCATAGCAAAAAACGATGTCACATGCATCGACCCTAACCTTGCCGGGATGGTTGAGGTCGGCCTGCATGAGCTTTGGGCGACCAGCCCAATTGACGGCGGGTTTCAGGATTTCCAAATCCCGATTATGAATTTCGATGTTCTCCGCCCGACCCTCGATGCTTGTCACGGTGCAGCCGCGATCCAGAAAGAATGTCGAAAGTTCTCCGATGCCTGCGCCGAGTTCGAGTACAGTGCGATCCGCAATGGGTAGGTTCAGGCTGGCGAGGTGCTCCATGCGCCGCGCATTGATGCGCCGGTAATGCGGCGCCAGAAACTGCCTTTCGGACTCCGAGAAATCAGTCATTTTATTCTCCACAGGCGGTAACGACCGTAATCCACTTACAATGCGTAAATGGCAATGTGCAATTGGGGTTGGTCGCCAAGATTTTGGCGACCCAGAATATGTTGCGGCGTCGCTACCAGGAGAGCGACGAATTTTAGGTCGCCACAATTTGCGACCCGGTTGAATAATCTACTGGCCGTGACATCCTGACGACGGTATTGAACTCTTTTTTGCAATCAATCGCGGACGCTCCTGTGAATTTCAACGGCCTATCAAAAGAATCGAAAGAAATGCGTTTGGCGAGGCTTGATGAGCGGCAACGCCTCGCAAAGGGTGTGCTTCATCTCGGCGCGCATCTCGGCCAGGAATCCGATTCTTATGCCGCCATGTCATTGCCGGTAATTTGGGTTGAGGCGCTTCCGCATATTTACGAAAGATTGCAGCAACGGCTGCAGGCATTTCCGGATCAAAGCGCGCTTTGCGCTGTTCTCGGGGATGAAGACGGGAAACAGGTTAAATTCAATGTTTCGAACAATTGGGAAGGCGTCTCGTCGTCAATTTTCGATTTCGGGCCCTATGGGTCGGGCGAACAATCCTTGTGGCCGGAAATCGGCCTGACGATGGTCGAGTCGCAAATGCTGCAAATGAAAACGCTTGACCAGTTGGCCGCTTCGGCACGTGTTGATCTCAGTCAGTTCGATTTTTGGGTGCTCGACCTACAAGGCGCCGAATTGCTTGCGCTTAAGGGCGCGACCAACTCTCTTCGGCATTGTAAATCGATGCTTGTCGAGATCAGCCAGCAATGTGTTTATGAGGGCGGCGTTCTTTGGTCGGAGCTCAATCGTCACATATTGGCGGCCGGATTCCGGCCCCTGTGGAATCCGGAAAAGATCCACGACGAAGTGTTGTTCATACGCGATACATCAATAGGCGCCTGACGATTTTCCGCCGCCGGATTATTCGCCGGGTGTCTTTTGTATCGTTTGGGTACGCTGATCTTCCTTCATGGCAAGATGCATGGCGGCGACGGCGCTGATGCAGCGATGGGCGGATCGCGCCAGCCGGTCAATGACCGGCGGCAAAATGACGGCGCCGTCTGCGGCGACTTCGTCCATGTAGCGGTCGGCGTGTTTGACCGACATATTGCTCTGATGGCGCCGGAAGCCGCCGAGGACCGTCGGGATGGGGTGCAGCCTCGCGCGCTGCGCGAAACGTTTCCACAGAATATAATCGCCCGCGAGCGCCGCGCCGGCGACCGCCGTCCGGTCGTCGCCGGACAACGATTCGAACAATGACTTTGTGAAGAAGATGCTTTCCTGCTGGAGGAAGCCGAGCAGGTCCTTGTGAAACCATCCGTTGCGGATGAGGGCCTGCGGCCGCACGACATCCGGCCGGACATATCTGAGGACGCCGTCTTTGTCCCAGCAGCCGGGAAGACCCGTCACCCACTGCATGGTCTCGTCAGCGCGCATTGACCCCGCGACCGCTGCCATCGCCCACGGCGTCAGGAGATCATCGGCGTTAAGCCAGCTGATGACATCGCCGGAGGCTTCGGAAAGGCCCCAGACAATCGACTGATAAAGCGGCTCGCCCGGCCGGCTGTAAAAACGCAGGCGCGAGTCGTTTGCCGCCGCCGCCTTGATGATGTCGATGCTGGCGTCAGTTGAGCCGGCGTCGATGATGATGTGTTCGTGGTCTCGCCAGCTTTGCAGGCGGACCGAGTCAATCGTGCCGCTCAGGAATTGCGCGCCGTTCAGGACGGAAGTGACGACTGAAAATTTCATATGCGTTTCCGGCCCGCAGCCTGATCAGAAATTCAGATGTAGTTTCGACAATCGCCGTCTCGCCCGCTGGCTGGAACCGGTCTTGATTTTGTGCCTGTTTCCGGAATTGTGCAAATTCACGGGAGGGGATTTGCCGCGCCGGCAAGCGAGGATCGCCGCCAACGGCGGGCCGGTTCTTGATCTGGCGCATTGCGGCCTCGCCCGAAACCGGCCAATAGTTGACTGCCAAACGGGAGGCATTGATGAAGAAAGTCCTTTTTGCGCTTGCCGCCGCCAGCGCCTTGATGAACGCAGGCTGTGACCGGGCGACCGACAAAGACGCGCAAGCGACTGCACACGTCGGCGACGCCGCGACGGGGAGGGCGCTCTTCGTCCAGAAGGGCTGTGTCCTTTGCCATGCGATCAACGGCGTCGGCGGCAAGGCTGCTCCGGCGCTCGACGCGGCCGATGATTTCGTCAAGCCCGATCCCCTCGAATTTGCCGCCCGCATGTGGCGCGGCGCCCCGGCGATGGTCGAATTCCAGTCGGTCGAACTCGGCTATGTCATCGACCTTTCGGCCGACGATATCGCCAACATTGCGACATTCGCGGCGTCGAGAGCGGAACAAAAACTCCTTAAAGACGAGGATATTCCGGGCCCGATGCGTGATTCCATACTCGACGAACGCTATTGGGAGACCGAGGACTGGTCGGATTTCATGGCCAACGGGCAGGAGGGGTACACGCCGCCAGAGCCCACGGCGACCGAGCCAGCGCCGGAGACCGAACCGGACCAGTGACCCGGCGGGTCTGACGAAGCCGGCAAAATCCCCGATTTTTGCGGCGCCGCGCCGGGCCGGAAACGGCGTTCTTTGACGTTGCCTTTCGCCAGGCGCCACCTTAGGTTCCGGCGCGAAATCGCAGCATTGAAACCCTGACAGGAGCCCTCTCTTGGCGACCCCTGAATTTCTTCTGGATTACCTGCCGATCATCGTCTTCCTCGGCATTGCCGTGGCGCTGGCGCTGGCCTTTACGCTGGCGCCGATGGTTATCGCCCCGAACGACCCGGACCCGGAAAAGGTTTCAACCTATGAGTGCGGGTTCAACGCCTTTGACGACGCCCGCATGAAGTTCGACGTTCAGTTCTACATCGTCGCCATTCTCTTCATCATCGTCGATCTCGACGTGGCGTTCCTGTTCCCGTGGGCCGTGACCTTGTTCAACCCGACCCTCGGCGCCGACCGCGCCTTCCAGATTTTTTCCTTCTGGTCGATGTTCGTTTTCCTCGCGGTGTTTGTGATCGGCTTCCTTTACGAGTGGAAGAAGGGAGCGCTGGAATGGCGCTAGACGAGAAACTTCCCGCCGCCGCCCTTGCCGGGCCGGCCTATAATCCGGACCTCAAGGATCCGTTCTTCACCGATCTGTCGAAACAGCTTGCCGATGAAGGCTTCTTCACAACCTCGTCGGCGGCGCTGATCAATTGGGCGCGCACCGGGTCGTTGATGTGGATGACTTTCGGCCTGGCGTGCTGCGCCGTCGAGATGATGCAGGCGTCGATGCCGCGCTACGATCTTGAACGCTTCGGCTTTGCGCCGCGCGCATCCCCTCGCCAGTCGGACGTGATGATCGTCGCTGGCACATTGACCAACAAGATGGCGCCGGCGCTGCGCAAGGTTTACGACCAGATGCCGAACCCGCGTTACGTCATCTCGATGGGATCGTGCGCCAACGGCGGCGGCTATTACCATTATTCATACGCGGTCGTCCGTGGCTGCGACCGCATCGTGCCGGTCGACATTTATGTTCCGGGATGCCCGCCGACCGCCGAGGCGCTGGTTTACGGGGTCCTGCAGCTTCAAAAGAAAATCCGCCGCGAAGGCACGATTGTCCGGTAGGGATCATGAGCGACGAGCTGAACGAACTGGGCGAACACATCGCCGCTGCGATCGACGATGATATCAGAGGCTGGCGCGTCGCCTTCGGCGAGCTGACCATCGACGCGCATGCGTCGCGCATCGGACCGATCCTGAAATTCCTGCGCGATGATACGCTGTGCCGGTTTATTCAGCTGATCGACATTTGCGGCGTCGATTACCCGGAACGCGCCAAGCGCTTCGACGTCGTCTATCATCTGCTGTCGATGCACAACAATCAGCGCGTTCGCGTCAAGATCGAAGTGGGCGAGGACGCGGCCGTCCCCTCAGTCCGCGACGTTTACCCTTGCGCCGACTGGTTCGAGCGCGAGGCGTTCGACATGTACGGGATTTTGTTCGCCGAACACACCGACCTTCGCCGCATTCTCACCGATTACGGTTTTGAAGGCCATCCACTGCGCAAGGACTTCCCGCTGACCGGCCATGTTGAAGTCCGTTACGATGACCAACAAAAGCGCGTTGTCTATGAGCCGGTAAAACTGGTGCAGGAATTCCGCAATTTTGATTACCTCTCGCCATGGGAAGGCGCGCAGTACGTGCTGCCGGGCGATGAGAAAGCGAAGAGCTAGGCAGTGGGCAATAGGCAATAGGCAGTGGACGGTTCGGCACGGATAGAAAGTTACCGGGACTTGATCGTGTGGCAGCGCTCGATCGAACTGGGTGAACTCTGCTATTGCGTGAGCAGGGACTTTCCGCGCGAGGAACTCTACGGAATGGTCTCGCAAATTCGCCGCTGCGCTGCATCGGTAGCCGCGAACATTGCCGAAGGATATGGCCGTGACAGCAGCGGCGCCTATGTGCAGTTCTTGAAGACGGCGCAAGGGTCGCTGAAAGAGCTCGAAACCCATTTCATTCTTTCGCGCCGGGTCGGCCTGACGACGGCGGAAACTGAGGCGCAGGTCATCGAAAAATCGGAAGAAGTCGGAAAAATGCTTCGCTCACTAATCCGGGCGATCCAGAAGCACGCGGATAGCTGATCCATGGTCTCATTCTACTGCCTATTGCCTACTGCCCACTGCCACGCGGAGCGCAGCAATGGCTGATGACGCGCGCATCGTTGAGGATTCTCCATCCGACGCTTTCGCCGGCCGCAACTTCACCATCAATTTCGGCCCGCAGCATCCGGCGGCCCACGGGGTTTTGCGCCTTGTGCTTGAACTTGACGGCGAGGTTGTCGAGCGCGTCGATCCGCATATCGGGCTTTTGCATCGCGGCACCGAGAAGCTGATCGAATACAAGACCTATCTGCAGGCGATCCCCTATTTCGACCGGCTCGATTATGTCGCGCCAATGAATCAGGAGCATGCGTTTTGCCTGGCGGCGGAGCGGTTGCTGGAAATCGAAGTGCCGCGCCGCGCGCAGCATATCCGCGTGCTCTTCTGCGAAATCGGCCGCATCCTCTCGCACATCCTGAATGTCACGACGCAGGCGATGGACGTCGGCGCCTTGACGCCGCCGCTCTGGGGTTTTGAAGAGCGCGAAAAACTGATGGTGTTTTACGAGCGCGCTTCGGGCAGCCGCATGCACGCCGCCTATTTCCGCGTCGGCGGCGTTCATCAGGATCTCCCCGAAAAGCTCATCGACGATATCGACGCGTGGTGCGATCAGTATCCGCAAAAACTGGCTGACATCGAAACTCTCATTACCGAAAACCGCATCTTCAAACAGCGCAATGTCGACATCGGCGTTGTCTCGGCGGAACAGGCGTTCGAATGGGGCTTTACCGGCGTCATGGTCAGAGGTTCCGGCGTTGCGTGGGATCTGCGCAAGAGCCAGCCTTACGAGACTTATGCGGAGTACGAATTCGACGTGCCTGTAGGCAAGCATGGCGATTGCTGGGACCGTTATCTTTGCCGCGTCGAGGAAATGAAACAGTCTGTCTCGATCATGAAACAGGCGATCGCCAAACTTCGCGCCGAAGGGCCGGGGCCGGTGATGACGACCGACGGCAAGGTTGCGCCGCCCAAGCGCGCCGAAATGAAGCAGTCGATGGAAGCCTTGATCCATCACTTCAAACTTTATACCGAAGGCTTCAAGGTGCCCGAAGGCGAAGTTTACGCCGCCGTCGAAGCGCCGAAAGGCGAATTCGGCGTCTATCTCGTCTCCGACGGTTCCAACAAACCGTACCGCTGCAAGATCAGAGCGCCGGGATTTCCGCACCTTCAAGCCATGGACTGGATGTGTCGCGGGCATTTGCTGGCGGACGTTTCGGCGATATTAGGTTCGATCGATATTGTTTTTGGGGAGATTGATCGGTGACCAGACGAAGGGGCTATATCAAGAAAACCGACGAGTTGATGAAAAAGCTTTCTGATTATCAAAATGAATTGTCTCAAGTTACGAGTGAATATGTAGAGCATTCTCAGAAAGTTGATCGACTTACAGATGTACGATTTAATTACTTGATAAGCTTGGGTGAAATGTTGACTTTCCAAGTTGCGCAGAACACGGAATCTATTCGAAGGCTTTGGAACGAGATCGAGAAGCTAGATTCATCCACCGAATCTAATGTTTAGGATCTGATTCTAATGGCCTCCCGTAAACCTGCAAAGATCCAGCCTTCGTCGTTCGCATGGTCGCCCGCCAACAGAGCGTGGTGCGACGAACAAATAAAAAAATATCCCGAGGGGCGCCAGGCGTCCTGCTCCATCCCGTTCCTGTGGCGCGGACAAAAGCAGGAAGGGTGGATCTCGATCCCGATGATGGAAGCGGTCGCGCGCCAGCTCGATATGCCCTACATCCGCGTCTACGAAGTCGCGACTTTCTATTCGATGTTCAATTTGTCGCCGGTCGGCGAATATTTCATTCAGGTCTGCGGCACGACGCCGTGCATGCTGCGCGGCTCGCGCGATCTGAACGCGGTCTGCGAACGCGTCATCGGCGATGAGAACCATGTTTCCGAAGACGGCAAATTGTCGTGGCTCGAAGTCGAATGTCTCGGCGCCTGCGTCAACGCGCCGATGGTGCAGATTTCAACCAAGGACGGCGATCACTATTACGAAGATTTGACGCCGGAGATTCTCGAAGACATGCTGGCGAAACTGCGCCGCGGCGAGAGCGTCAAAATCGGCACCGCCAACGCCAAGCGCAAAACTTCCAATCCTGAAGGCGACCTGACTTCGCTCACCGATCCCTCGCTTTACGACGGCAGCAGAGCTGCGCCGATCCGCGACCTGCCGAATGCAAAACCTCCGGCGCCGGCCGAGTAAATGGATTTGATCGCGCTCCTCACAATCGCCTGTCACTCCGGGGCGCCGCGAAGCGGCGAGCCCGGAGTTCACCCTGTTTGCCGGTTAAGCTGCCGCGTCGGCACGGCGAATGGATTCCGGGCTCCGCGCTTTGCGCGGCCCCAGAATGACAGATGACGGAAAGAAAAAGAGTCATGCTTCTCGAAGACAAAGACCGAATTTTCACCAATCTTTACGGCCTTCACGACCCCGGTCTTGAGGCGGCAAAGAAGCGTGGCGCGTGGAACGGGACCAAGGACATTCTCGCCATGGGCCCGGACTGGATCATTCAGCAGATGAAGGATTCAGGGTTGCGCGGGCGAGGCGGCGCCGGTTTTCCAACCGGCCTCAAATGGTCTTTCATGCCGAAGGAAGTGAAGGACCGTCCGCATTATCTCGTCGTCAACGCCGACGAATCCGAGCCCGGCACCTGCAAGGATCGCGACATGATGCGTCACGATCCGCATTTGCTGATCGAGGGGTGCCTTGTCGCGTCCTTCGCGATGAAGGCGCACGCCTGTTACATTTATCTGCGCGGCGAATATGTTGATGAACGCATCGCGCTGCAAAAGGCCGTCGACGAAGCCTATGCGGCGGGCCTCATCGGCAAGAACGCCTGCGGCTCGGGCTATGATTTCGATCTTTATCTGCATCACGGCGCCGGCGCCTATATCTGCGGTGAGGAAACCGCGCTGCTCGAAAGCCTTGAAGGCAAGAAGGGCCAGCCGCGGCTGAAGCCGCCTTTTCCGGCGGGCGCAGGGCTTTATGGCTGTCCGACCACCGTCAACAATGTTGAATCGATTGCGGTGGCGCCGACGATCCTTCGCCGCGGCGCCAGTTGGTTCAAGAAATTCGGCCGCGACAACAATGCCGGCACAAAGGTCTTTTGCATTTCCGGTCACGTCAATCGCCCATGCAATGTCGAAGAGGCGATGTCGATCCCGCTGAAGAAACTGATCGAAACGCATTGCGGCGGCGTCAGGGGCGGCTGGGACAATTTGAAAGCTGTCATACCCGGCGGGTCGTCGGTGCCGTTGCTGCCGAAGGAAATCTGCGACGATGTGCTGATGGATTTCGACGCGCTGCGCGACGTCAAATCCGGGCTCGGCACCGCAGCGGTTATCGTCATGGACAAGTCGACGGACATTGTTCGCGCCATCGCCCGCATTTCCTATTTCTACAAGCATGAAAGCTGCGGCCAGTGCACGCCGTGCCGCGAGGGCACGGGCTGGATGTGGCGGGTGCTGGAACGAATGGCGGTTGGCGACGCAAAGACCGCCGAGATCGACAAGCTGCTCGATGTCGCAGGCCAGGTTGAAGGTCACACGATCTGTGCGCTCGGCGATGCGGCGGCGTGGCCGGTTCAAGGTCTCATCCGGCATTTCCGCGGCGAGATCGAGAGCCGAATCAACGCCTATCGCGCCGACCGGCCGCATGTTTCGATGGCCGCGGCGGAGTAAGAAGTCGCGCCAAATCAGCGATTCGGCGGCGCTGCGTTTCAAGTTTTCCCCATTTTCAGGGTCGTTTTGGCGGCCTTGATCCCAGAATTGCCCATTTTTCAGGGGTTTTTTGCATTTTGTACCCGTAAATCTATTTGCGTTTTCGCGAATCTAGTGAATCTACGCGCACTTCTCGTTTCACTATTTCAAAAAGGAAACCCCGATGGCCCCGGCCAAAAAGAAAGCTGCCAAGAAAGCCCCGGCGAAATCCGCCGCCAAGAAGACCGTGAAAAAAGCAACACCGTCAGTGCTGACGCTGAAGCACCTCGCGGCCGATCTCGCCGAAGCGCATGATGTGCCGAAAAAGCATATGGAAGGCGTTCTCAACGACTTCGTCGCGCTGATCGGCAAGAACCTCAAAAAAGGCGCCAAGATGCGCATTTCGGGCCTCGGCATCCTGCAGGTCCGTCACCGCGCCGCGCGCATGGGCCGCAACCCGGCGACTGGTGAAGCGATCAAGATCAAGGCGTCGAAGAAGATTGCCTTCCGCCCGGCGAAAGATCTTAAAGAGTCGGTTTAACGCGACCTTTATTGCCAATGACGCCGCTTTGGGCCGCTTGAATTGTCGCCTCGCAAGAAGGTGATTGTTCAGACAACTCAAGGCGGCGTCATTTGTTTTTTTGACGACTGGAAATTGTGATGAGACGATTTTCCCCGGTCAAAAGTTTGAACGCCGGTTTGCCAGTTGAACGGCGAAACTTGCGCCGATGCGATGAGGCCGAATGATGACGGCGGCGATCCGCGTTGCCTTTGAAGAAGATGCGGCGGCGCTTGCAGCGATTGGCGCGGAAACGTTTGTCGCAACCTTCGGCGATCTTTATCCCGCCGCCGATCTTCATGACTTTCTCGAGAAAAATCATTCTGTTGATCTCTATTGCAAGCTGCTCGCCAATCCTGAATACGCGCTATGGCTTGCTGAAGCCGGGGGCGGCGAGCCAGTCGGTTACGCGGTCGCTGGACCTTGCAGCCTGCCGGTGCCGGATCTCCCCGAAAATTCGGGCGAGCTGATGCGCCTTTATCTGAAAAAAGGCGCCCAGGGCGGCGGGCTCGGCGCGCGCATGTTGGAAACGGCGCTGGAATTTCTCCGGGACCGCTTCGAGCATATCTATCTCGGCGTCTACAAGGAGAATTTGACCGCGCAGCGGCTCTATGAGCGCTACGGCTTCGTCAAGGTCCACGACTATATCTACATGGTCGGCGGCCACGCCGACCCCGAATGGATCATGGAGCTGAAGGGGCCCTGACCGCGGTGCTTTGGGCCCGCCGCGCCGCCCGTCCGCCAGCGCTGGAATCCCCTGTAAAATGCCGCTAGACAGGCGCCGTATTTGACCGTCTCAGAGCCCGAGCAAGGACCCATGACCGAGCCCCGCAAGATCAAAGTGAACGGCCGCGAGGTCGAGGTGGCGCCGAACCTGACCCTGCTTCAGGCGTGCGAGGCGGCGGGCGAGGAAATCCCGCGCTTTTGCTATCATGAACGGCTGTCGGTCGCCGGCAATTGCCGGATGTGCCTGATTGAAGTCAAAGGCGGGCCGCCAAAGCCGATCGCTTCCTGCGCGCAAAATGTCCGCGATCTTCGTGGCGGTCCCAATGGCGAGCCGCCGGAACTTTTCACCAACACGCCAATGGTGAAGAAGGCGCGCGAAGGCGTGATGGAATTCCTGCTGATCAATCATCCGCTCGATTGCCCGATCTGCGATCAGGGCGGCGAGTGCGACCTGCAGGATCAGGCCGTCGCCTATGGCCGCGACGGATCGCGCTATGAGGAAAACAAGCGCGCGGTCGAAGAAAAATACATGGGGCCGCTGATCAAGACGATCATGACGCGCTGCATTCAGTGTACACGCTGCGTCCGCTTTGCGACGGAGATCGCCGGCGTCGATGATCTCGGCCTCGTCAATCGCGGCGAGAACGCGGAAATCACCACCTATCTTGAAAAAGCCGTCGACAGCGAGTTGACCGGCAATCTGATTGATGTCTGTCCGGTCGGCGCGCTGACGTCGAAGCCCTACGCTTTCAATGCGCGTCCGTGGGAGCTGACAAAGACCGAAACAATCGACGTCATGGACGCTGTCGGCTCGAACATTCGCGTCGATGCTCGCGGGCGGGATGTCATGCGCATTCTTCCGCGCCTCCATGACGACATCAACGAAGAATGGATTTCCGACAAGACGCGTTTCATCTGGGACGGCTTGAAGCGCCAGCGGCTCGACCGCCCCTATATCCGCGAAAACGGTAAGCTGCGCGCCGCTCGCTGGGACGAAGCGTTTGCCGTGGTTGCTGAAAAGCTGAAGCAAACCAGAGCCGACCGCGTCGCTGCAATTGTCGGCGACCTTGTGCCTGCTGAAGCGATTAAGGCGCTGAAAGACCTGATGGCGGAAATCGGAACGCCGCACATGGATTGCCGCCAGGATGGGGCGCCGCTCGGCGGCGTGCGGGAAAGTTACCTGTTCAATTCAGGCATTGCAGGCATTGAGCGCGCCGACCGCATTCTTATCATCGGATCCAATCCCCGCTTTGAGGCGCCGCTCGTCAATGCGCGCATCCGCAAGGCCTGGCTTGCCAATCTCGGGATCAAGGTCGCGCTCATCGGCGAACAGCGCGCGCTGACTTATGACTATGATTATCTCGGCGCTGGCGGTGAAAGTCTTTCGAAAGGCGCTGAATTCTTGAGAGGCGCAGAACGGCCGATGGTCATTGTCGGCATTGGCGCGCTGGCGCGCAGCGACAGCGCCGCGATCCTTGCTGAAATCGCATCGCTTGCGCAAAGCGCCGGTGTTGTGCGCGACGGCTGGAACGGCTTCAACATTCTACACACGGCGGCGGCGCGGGTTGCAGCGCTCGATCTTCAATTCCTGCCGAAGGCTGGCGGGCGCGATTTTGCCGGCATCGTCAAAGGCGCTGCCGACAAGGTCATCGATGTCGTCTACAATCTTGGCTGCGACGAGTTTGACGCGTCGAAACTTTCCGGAGCCTTCGTCATCTATCAGGGCCACCATGGCGACGCCGGCGCGCGCCATGCCGACGTGATTTTTCCAGGCGCGGCCTATACCGAACAAAGCGGCGTCTACGCAAATATGGAAGGGCGCGCGCAGATGGCGATCCGCGCGCATTTCCCGTTTGGCGACGCGCGCGAGGACTGGGCGATTATCCGCGCCCTGTCCGACCGGATCGGCAAGAACTTACCCTATGACGATCTTTTTGCGCTGCGTCAGGCGATGATTGCAGACGCGCCGTCGCTTGGCCGCATCGATCAGGGGCCGGCGGATGGTGCGGCGCTCGACCTGTCAAAACTCGGCGTCAAGGGAAACCTGTCGGGCGAGCCGTTCCGCTCGCCGATCCGCGACTTTTATCTGACCAACCCGGTCGCGCGCGCTTCCGCGACGATGGCGGAGTGTTCGGCGGCGATGTCCGGCGCAGCGAAACTGGCGGCGGAATGAGTATTGGCGGACGATGACGCTGCAAACCGATAATGATCGGGTGATCGCGTCAATCCGCACCAATATCGTTTTTGAGAAAATGATTGCTGCGGTGGTGACCGCGGCGGGATTGAGCGGGCTGGCGCATTTCGCCATTGCGGTCGGCGCGCGCATTGCAGCGGGCGCGCTGTCGTTCGGCGGCATCGGCAATGCGCTTTACGCCGCGCTCAGCTTTGTCATGCTGTTTTTTCTTGGCGGTTTCGCCGCATCGCTGGCGATCGGCATTCCCTTGTTCCGGGCGCTGGAGCACGCCAAGATCCGCGCCGCTTGGCCATACTGCCTTGCCGCTTTGGCCACCAGTTTCATCGTGCTGGCCGCGTCCGGGATGACGCCGTCGGTCGAAGCGCCGGCGCGGGCGCTGTTTCTGCTTCCGGGATTTGGCGCCGCGCTGTTGTTCACGCGAAGGATGCGGCCATTCTGGGTTGCGGCGGCGCGCGCTGACGAGCCCTTGCCGCCGGTCATCCGGCTCAATTAATCGTGTACGGATGATATGTCGAAGCCGGGCTGGCGCCGCGAACGGCGAGCCGGTAAGCGGCCCGCCGTCCAGATGACTTCAATTGCCCGAAGGCGTTAGGCCCTAGTTCTGCGGCGCTTCTTCTGCGGCCGGCGCTTCGTCGGCGGCAGGCTCGTCGCTCGCCATGTCGTCGATGACAATGTCTTCAGCAACCGGCTCGTCAACGATGACGTCCGCCGGCGCCGCTTCATCGGCTTTGCCCGGCATGAAGCTCATCACTTTGTCCTTGGCGCCCAGCAGCATGTCCTGGCCGCCCGGAACCTTGAACCAGACGCCTGCAAGCACCGCCGCGACGACAATCAGAAAAAACAGAATACGACCCATGATAACCCGCTCCGATTATGCCCGCCCCACGGCGGTCCAAAGGCATTCGCGGGTATTCCCCAGCCCCGCGCCCCGGCGGGACCCTAGCAAAGATTAATGCGCACGGGAAAGGCGCCAGAGGTGCGCAGGCCGCAAATGGCGCTTTTGGCGCAGCTGCTGTGGCCTCCCGGTCATGAAAACCGCCGCTTTTCGCGCCATTGGGGTGTCCGGTGGGGTGTATTGCCCCGCGCCGGATCATTCAGCGGCGGCGCCGAGCGGCTCTTCAAGGCTCGGCGGCGCATGATGCGTGACCGCGTCGCGCTGCGGCGGCGCACCGCGCCTGATCCCTGGAAACCAGCGGCGCCCGGCGGCTTTCTCAAGGCTCGCGCGGCTGTCCTCGATATTCGCGATGAGGCTGGTGACGCTGGCGTCGGCCCGCGCCGTTGA
>JBGSVH010000160.1:0-30340 GCA_041753055.1 Parvularculaceae bacterium | reverse complement strand
TGGATCCAGTCAGGCACGGCGTCCGATCGCGGTCGCGCCGCCGCCTGCCACAAATGCGCCGCTTCATGCGCGGTTGAATGGCGCAGCACCGCCAGCGCTTCGGGCGACGCTGTTTTCCAGGCGCCGCCCGTCAGCGTCATCTGGTACTGCCCGGGCAAGGCATCGCCGCTGTAGTTGAGACGGCCCTCCTCGCTGATGTCGCCCATGGCGACAAATATATTGGGTTTCGTCGGCAGCGCGCGTTGCAGCATATCCTGCAGCGCGGTCGCGATGGCGGGTGCGAACGACGAAACCTCGTCATCGATCCATCTCGGCGCCGTCGCATCGGTGATTGTCACCAGCGCGCCGGATTCAACCGGCCTTGTCTTTCCGACATAGACAAATGCCGGGTGATCGAAGGGGCTCTTCCAGGCATCGAAGCGCGCCGAAGTTTCGCCGAATGCAGAAACCGACGCGCCGTCATCGGCGATCACATCAAGCCTTGCGTCAAGGCGCCGGTCGCTAGAGCCGAATGGCGTCACATGGCCGGTATAAAAAAGCACGCCGCCATCGCCCATCGGAGTGAACGGCTCATACGCCTTGCGCAACTGGGCGGCTGCCGGATCGATGAGAAATGAGAATGTGTCGAGCCGCCGGTTGCCGACCGGCTCGACAAGGTCGCGGCCGTTGCGCTCGACAAGGCGGGCGCCGGCCCCATCACTGCGCCAGTGCCGTGACCGGAAGCCGTCGGCCGAAGAACCAAGATCAACCACCGCTTGCGGCGCTGCAAACTGGTACGACACGCGCCACGCGCCTTTTTCGTGCGCTTCGATGGTGATCTCGACCTCGGCGCTGATCGCGGGCTGGCTGTCGCGCGCGCACGCGGCGGCGGCCGCAACGACAAGCAAATGGATCCAGCGGCGGCAATTCAACGGTCAAGCTTTCCAGAACGCGGCGACGGCGCCATACCCTGCCGGAATGAGCGACGAATTTGAACAGGCAGCGGCGGCATTCGGCGCCAGAGGAACCCTTCTTGGCCTCGATCTCGGGGAAAAGACCATCGGCGTCGCCTCCTGCGACCCTGACCGGCGGGTCGCAACGCCAGTGACAACGATCCGCAGGACGAAATTCACCGCCGACGCGACCGAGCTGAAGCGCCTTGCGGGCGAGCGAGGCGCGGTGGGCGTGGTGCTTGGTTTCCCCCGTAACATGGACGGCAGCGAGGGCCCGCGCGCCCAGGCGACCAGAGCTTTTTCCCGCAATCTCAATCGGTTGCTGGTTCTTCCTGTGGCGCTATGGGATGAGAGGTTGTCAACTGTAGCAATGGAACGAAGCCTTATCGCCATCGACACCAGCCGCGCAAAAAGGGCTGCTAAAATCGACGAATCGGCGGCGACATTCATCTTACAGGGGGCGATTGACCGGCTCAGAAACGGTTGAGCCCCGCTGGAGGGAAATTCATGACGCCTGCTAAGTTGATCCGTCTGATGTCAGTGCTGCTGGTCAGCACTGGCGTCTTACACCTCGTTGTCGCTTTTTTTGGCGCCCCGCCTGCCTTGCGCGCGCCGCTCACGGTATTCGGCGCGCTCTACGCCGGACTTGGCGTCTGGGTCCGTTCGGGCGGCAAGCCGGCGGTTTTGACGGCGATGGCGACGGTCGTCATTGGCCTTGTCCTCGGCGGCGCCAATTATCTGCAGAATGGCGGCCCGGTTTCGCTCCCGGTGATGTTTCTCATTGACGTCGTCGTGCTGGGCGCAGGCATCTTGTGGGTGATGAAATCGGGCAAGGCCGCCTGAGAGAGATTGCGCGCGCCGGCGCCCGGCTTGTAGAAGGCAAGCCATGGAATTCATCAATCGTCCTTATGCGCCGTCGGGCGGCTTTGCTGCGGCCAATCTCATCAATGTTGACGATTTTCCGGAAGCTGAAACGCATTACGTTCTTGAGCTTGCAGAATATTACGCGCGCTTCCTGAAAGCGGGGCAACGCCCGCCGGCGCGCCTTGCCGGCAAGACACAGATCAATCTTTTCTTCGAAGATTCAACCCGGACCAATTTGAGTTTCGAACTCGCCGGCCGGCGGCTTGGCGCCGACGTTCTCAACGTTCCGGTTGCCGCCTCTTCCGTCAACAAGGGCGAGTCGCTGGTCGACACCGCACAAACGCTGGCGGCGATGGGCGCTCATGCCCTGATTGTTCGCCACAAGGAACAGCGCATTCACGACGAGATCGCCAGGCGCATCGATTGTCCGGTGATCAATGCCGGTGACGGCGTCCGCGAACATCCTACGCAGGCGCTGCTCGACGCGGCAACCATCCGTTCGGTCTATGGCACGCTTAAAGGTCTTGTCATCGCTATTTGCGGCGACATCAAGCACAGCCGCGTCGCCGCATCAGGGGCCGCCCTGTTTTCCAGACTTGGCGCTGACGTGCGCTTCGTCGGGCCGGCGCACCTGATGCCGACGCCGCACCTGTTTACGGCATCAAAGCGCTTTGACACCCTTGCAGCCGGCATTGATGGCGCCGATATCGTGATGGCGCTGCGCATGCAGTTCGAGCGGATGGAAGATGGCGGCAAGGAAGCCGCGCAAGGCTATTACGAAACTTTCGGGCTGACCCGTGACACCATCAAATTCGCCAAGCCCGATGCGCGCGTGATGCATCCTGGGCCGATGAATCGCGGCGTCGAAATTGACGGCGCGCTGGCCGATGATCCGGACCGTTCGCTGGTCCTGAAACAGGTGTTCTACGGCGTTGCGACACGCATGGCCGTGCTCGACGCGCTGATCACGAAAGGCTCGGCATTTTGACCATCGCGCTGACCGCCCTCCTCGGCTATCTCCTCGGGTCAATTCCGTTTGGGCTTGTCATCACCAGAGCGGCGGGTCTCGGCGACATCCGCAAGCTTGGCTCGGGCAATATCGGGGCGACCAATGTCTTGCGCACCGGGCGCAAGGATCTGGCGCTGGCGACGCTGCTGCTCGACGGCGGCAAGGGCGCGATCGCGGTTCTCGTCGCTTACGCCCTGCATTGGCGCCCGGAGATCGCGGGCGCCGCGGCGTTCCTTGGTCACTGCTATCCGGTGTGGCTGAAATTCAGCGGCGGCAAGGGCGTTGCGACATTTCTTGGAACACTGCTGGCGCTATGGTTTCCCGCCGGACTTTTCGCCTGTGCGATCTGGCTCCTTCTCGCCGCTGCGCTGCGGTATTCGTCGTTGGCGGCGCTCGGCGCAGCGGCCGCCTCGCCGCTGGTTCTTTTTTCGATGAGCAAGCCGGCCTTTGCGGTCGCCGCCGCGTTCATGGTGGCGCTGATCTTCTTCCGCCACAGCGCTAACATTCGCCGCCTGATCAATGGCGAGGAACCCAAAATCGGCATGAAAAAGCAGGAAGCGCAGACGAGCTGACATAACTTTTTTTCGGGGGAGATCTTGTGGCGACGCTGACTGACGCCGAGCGGCTCGACTGGCTGCAGCTGATCAGAACGGAGAATATCGGACCGGTCACCTTTGCACGGCTGATTAGCCGGTTCGGGTCGGCGCGCGGCGCCATCAATGCCTTGCCGCAAATGGCGGCAAAGGCCGGCCGCAAACTTCCCTTGCACGCCGCATCGCGCGACGACGCCGAACGCGAAATCGAGGAAGCGGCGGCAAGCGGCGCCCGCCTCGTTGCAAATTGCGAGTCGGACTATCCTTACCCGCTCGCGCAAATTCCCGACGCGCCGCCGCTCCTTTACCTGCGCGGTCATGCAAGTCTTTTTGCGCGCCCCGCGGTCGCAATCATTGGCGCCCGCAATGCCTCGGGGGTCGGCCGCAAGATTGCGCGATCGCTCGCCGAGGACCTTGGCGCCGCGGACGTCGTTGTTGTTTCGGGCCTTGCGCGCGGCATTGACGGCGCAGCCCATGAAGCCGCGTTGAAGACCGGAACCATCGCTGTCGTCGCGGGCGGCGCCGATGTCGCCTACCCGCCGGAACATGCTGACCTCACCGCGCGCATCGCTGAACAAGGCCTCATCGTTTCGGAACAGCCGCCAGGCGCGCAGCCGACCGCACGCGACTTTCCGCGCCGCAACCGGATTATTTCCGGTCTGTCGCGCGGCGTCGTTGTTGTCGAAGCGGCGTCACGATCGGGAACGCTGATCACCGCCCGTTTTGCGCTTGAACAGGGCCGCGAAGTGTTTGCAGTTCCGGGCTCGCCGCTCGATCCGCGCTGTCAGGGCGCAAACCGCCTCATCCGCGACGGCGCCACCCTTGTACAAAGCGGCGCCGATATTCTCGAAGCGCTTGCCGGTCAGAATCGCGGCGCAAGCGAGCCGGCCCGCGACCTTTTCACCGGCTATAACGAAGGCGACGGCGATATTGGCGATCCCGCCGCGCTCGTCCGGATCCGTCGTGATGTGCGTGAAATGCTCGGCTTTACACCGCTGCACCGTGACGAATTGCTGCGGGAAATCGATGCTCCGGGCGCGCTCATTATCGACGCGCTGATTGAGCTGGTATTGTCCGGGGAAGCCGAAGAGCATTCCGGCGGCCGTTTTTCGCTGAAAGCGGACTAATCGCTCGCCGCAACTTTTTCCGCTTCTTCGCGGCACACGCCGAGAAGGTATTGTAACCGCACTAGGCCCTGCGTCCGCGCCAGCCGTTCAAGCTGACCGACAAGATCGCCGATATATTCGGCTGTCTGGGCGTCGTCCGCCAGGTGCGGGCCCGGCTTTGTGGCTCTTTCCGCGGTCGCCAAGGGTTTGCCCATTCGTCGCTCCGCCTCGCTGATGATGGTTCAGTCGGAAGCACACAATAACAACCAAAAATGTTAATGTGAAGTCTAATTATACCTATGGTTGTAGTCACTTCATCGGTCGTGGTTGACATTGGGAGCGACGCCGACGCAGTTTCCCGCGCCATTCCGCCCGCCGGCAAACCCGCCGGGACCGCTGCAACCGCCCTCCGGAGCTCCCCCGACACATGCAAGTCGTGATCGTTGAATCCCCGTCGAAGGCCAAGACCATAAACAAATATCTGGGGCCAGGCTTTAAGGTCCTGGCTTCCTTCGGGCATATCCGCGACCTGCCGTCGAAGGACGGATCGGTCGATCCGGACGCCGATTTTGCCATGATCTGGGAGCTTGACACCGCCTCCAAAAAGCGGGTCGCCGAGATCGCGGAGGCGGTGAAAGCCTCCGACCGGCTCATCCTCGCCACCGACCCCGACCGCGAGGGCGAAGCGATTTCCTGGCACCTGCTCGAAGTTCTGGCGCAAAAAAAGGCGCTCAAAAAAGGCCTCAGGATCGATCGCGTCGCCTTTAACGCGATCACCAAGAACGCCGTCACTGAAGCGATGGCGCATCCGCGCGCCGTCGATCAGGCGCTGGTTGACGCGTATCTGGCGCGCCGCGCCCTCGACTATCTCGTCGGATTCAATCTTTCGCCTGTCTTGTGGCGCAAACTTCCGGGCGCGCGCTCGGCCGGGCGTGTGCAATCGGTTGCGTTGCGCCTGATCTGCGAGCGCGAGCTTGAGATCGAAAAATTCACCGCGGAAGAATACTGGACCGTCGCGGCGCAGGCGACCTCGGAAGGCTCCGCGCCCTTCGAGTCGCGCCTCACCATTCTTGGCGGCGAGAAGCTGAAAAAATTCTCGCTCAACAACGAGACGTCAGCGCTCGCCGCAAAGAAAACCGTCGAGACATCGAAATTTACGATCGATGCAGTCGAGGCCAAGCCTGCCAAGCGCAATCCGCCGCCGCCCTTCACCACTTCGACCCTTCAACAGGAAGCGGCGCGCAAGCTCGGCTTTAACGCGCAACGCACCATGCGCCTTGCGCAAGGTCTCTATGAAGGCGTCGACATTGGCGGTGAGACAACCGGTCTCATCACCTATATGCGGACCGACGGCGTTGACATGGCTGGCGAAGCGATTGGCGACGCGCGGCGCACCATCGAAAAGGAATTCGGCGCCAGTTACCGGCCCGACGCCCCGCGCATTTACAAAACCAAGGCGAAGAATGCGCAAGAAGCGCACGAATGTATTCGTCCGACCTCGTTTTCTCGCATGCCAGGGAAAATCCGCGGCCTCGATAACGACCAGCACCGTCTTTACGAACTGATCTGGAAGCGCGCCATGGCGAGCCAGATGCAATCGGCGGCGCTTGAGAACACCACGATTGATCTTTTGTCCGCCGACAAGAAGACAGGCCTTCGCGCCACCGGCTCCGTGATCCTTTTTGACGGCTTTTTGAAGCTCTATGAGGAGGGCCGCGACGACCTCGAAGGTGAAGACGGCGCCGGCGTTTTGCCGAAAGTGCGCAAGGGCGCCGACGCCGCCGTCAGCGATGTCAAATCCGATCAGCATTTCACCCAGCCGCCGCCGCGTTTTTCCGAAGCCTCGCTGGTCAAGCGCCTCGAGGAACTCGGCATCGGGCGGCCTTCAACTTACGCGTCTATCCTGACCACCTTGCGCGACCGCGGCTATGTGACGATGGACAAGAACCGGTTCATCCCGGATTCAAAAGGCCGCATCGTCGTCGCGTTCCTCGAAAACTTCTTCAAGCGGTATGTGGAATACGATTTCACTGCGGATCTTGAAGAAACGCTCGACAAAATCTCCAATGGCGAGGTCGACTGGAAAGCGTTCCTCAGAGAATTCTGGCGGCATTTCTCGTTTAACATTGAAAGCGTGGGCGAACTCAGGATCACCGATGTTCTTGACGCCCTCAACGATGCGCTGGCGCCCAATATCTTCCCGAAAAAGGAAGATGGGTCAGATCCGCGCGCCTGCCCCGCTTGCGCCGCTGGCCGCCTGTCGCTGAAAACCGGCAAGTTCGGCGCCTTTATCGGCTGTTCGAATTATCCGGAATGCAGTTACACGCGCCAGCTTTCGGCGTCCGAGGGCGATGCAGATCAGGGCGACAAGGTGCTTGGCGTTGATCCGGTGTCGCAACTTGAAGTCTTCCTGCGCGTCGGACGCTTTGGCCCTTACATCCAGCTTGGCGAACAGGACAAAGAGTCGAAAGAAAAACCCAAACGCGCGGGTCTGCCAAAAACTTGGAAGGTCGACGACATCACGCTTGAAAAAGCGCTGCTGCTGTTGTCGCTGCCGCGCGACGTCGGCGCGCATCCTTCGGACGGCGAAAAAATCGAAGCCGGTCTTGGCCGCTTCGGGCCATTCCTGAAACACGGCAAGCTTTACGCAAACCTACCCTCGATTGAGGATGTGTTCGAAGTCGGTCTCAATCGCGCCGTCACCATCATCGAGGAAAAGCGCGCCAATCCGCGGGCCGGCCGCGGTTCAGGACCAAAGCCGCTGAAAGAGCTTGGCCCCCACCCCGCAAGCGGCGATCCGATCCAGGTGATGGACGGTCGCTATGGTCCCTATGTCAAATCCGGCAAGGTCAACGCGACCTTGCCGAAAGGAACCGATCCGCAGTCGTTGACGCTGGAACGCGCGGTCGAGCTGATCGCCGAGCGCGAGAAAAAAGGGCCATTGAAGAAATCGTCCCAAAAGGCCGCAACCAAGAAAAAGGCGGCGCCGAAGGCTGAGAAAAAGCCGGCTAAAAAGGCAGCGAAAAAGGCGACGAAAAAAGCTGTGAAAAAGAAGGCGACCAAAAAGAAGGCGGTCGCGGGGTAAATCGCCCCTTTCAGCCAGACCGATCTCGCCTAATTATTCCCCCTCCAGTAGCATTCGCGAAACAGTTTTGCGTTTAGCTCTGCCGATATGAAAATCAGACCGATCATCGACGGGCGCATCCCCGCCTTTGCCACCGCCCTGGCGCTGTCGGCCTGTGCAACGACGCCGCAGCACGGCGCTGCGCCCTCCGCCGCCGGTTCACTGTCGCTGTGTCCAGGCGTTTCGATCTCCAATGCACCGGCGGTCTCTGACAATCGTGAAATCCTTTCCTACACGCCATTTGCGCGCGTACGCGGCGTCACGTTGGCGCGCGCGCCGGTCAATGCCTGTGTTTCATCCGCCTACGGTCCGCGCTCAGGCGGCGCCGGATTGTTCCACGAAGGCGTCGACCTTTATACCGGCTCGCCGCGCAGCGTTGTCTCCGGCGGCGACGGCCGCATTGAGGCGATTAGAACGCAGCGCGGCTATGGCCTCACCATCGAAATCCGCCATGCGCGCGGCGTCTCGACGCGCTATGCACATTTGTCATCGGTCGCGCCGAAGCTTCGCGCCGGCATGGAGGTTGCCGCCGGCGAGGAGATCGCCCGCACCGGCAGAAGCGGCAATGCAACCGCCGTTCACCTCCATTACGAAATCCTCGTTGACGGGCGACCGCGCGACCCGCTCCGGGTCAGCGATTAGGCTTTGCGCCCAATCGTGGTAGAGGGACACGCCGACTGAAGAAAGCGTCCCTTGGCCCCAACGAAACGCCCGCAAGGGTTGCCGACCAAAGACCAGATTGCAAAATTCCTGCGCGAGGCCCCGGGCGAAATCTCGCGGCGGGAAATTGCGCGCGCCTTCAACGTCAAGGGCGATGACCGCGCGAAACTGCGCACCATGCTCAAAGAGATGGAGGAATCCGGCCGACTTTCTCGCCGCGGGCCGAAAAAGTTCCGCGTCGCCGGCGAGCTACCCGACGTGGCCGCAATCGACATCATGTCGGTCGATGGGGACGGCGATCTGTCCTGTCTGCCGGCAACATGGGAAGGCGACACCGAACCGCCGATTATCAAGATCCTGCTTGCCGAGGCGAAAAAGACAAAACCGGCTCCCGGCGTCGGCGACCGCGTTCTGGCGCGTTTGAAGCCCGCTGGCGATGACGGCTATGAAGCAAAGATCATCAAGCTGATCGGCAAGGGCGCGCACCGCTTTCTCGCCGTCTTCCGGAAAACCAAATTCGGCGGTGTCGCCGAACCGGTCGAACGGCGCGCCCGCAACACTTTCACCCTCGATCGCGACAGCACAAAAGACGCCAAGGAAGGTGATCTTGTCTGGGTCGAGGCGGCAGCGCCCAACGAAGGCCGGCGGAGCAGCGGCGGAAGCGCCCGCGTCCGCGAGATCGCCGGGCATGTCGACGACACGCACGCCTTCTCGCTGATTGCGCTCGCCGCACATGAAATTCCAGTCGAGCTTCCCGCGGACGTCATCGCCGAGGCGGAACGCGCAAAGCCGCCCGGCATGGAAGGAAGGACCGATCTTCGCGGCGTGCCGCTGATCACCATCGATCCGGAAGACGCCAAGGATCATGACGACGCGGTCTTTGCCGCGCCCGACGACGACGCAAGAAATCCCGGCGGCTACAAGGTCATTGTCGCCATCGCCGATGTCAGCTGGTTCGTTCGCCCCGGCTCGCGCCTTGATAATGAAGCGCAGCGGCGCGGCAACTCTGTCTATCTTCCTGACCGCGTCGTACCGATGCTGCCCGAGCGCTTGTCAAATGACCTCTGTTCGCTTCGTGACAATGTCGACCGCCCCTGCATCGCCGTTGAAATGATCATTGACGCGGAAGGGCGCAAACGCTCGCACCGCTTCATGCGCGCGATGATGCGGTCGGCGGCGAAACTGTCTTACGCGGACGCGCAGCAGCTGATCGGCGACTCCACAAAAACGGGTCCTATTGCCGAGGCCGTTCACCATCTCTACGCCGCCTTCAAAATCCGCTGGAAGGAACGCGCCAAACGCGCGCCGCTCGATCTCGACCTTCCTGAACGCAAAATCATCCTCAATCCGGACGGAACGGTTGCGCGCATCATCCGGCGCGATCGCTATGACGCCCACCGGCTGATTGAGGAATTCATGATCCTCGCCAATGTCGCCGCTGCCGAAATGCTGGAGCAGAAACGAACAACGCAGATCTATCGCGTTCACGATACGCCCGACCCTGAAAAACTCGAAACCGTCCGCAATTACCTTGAAGACCTCGACTACAGCCTCGCCAAGGGCGCGGTCCGCCCATCGCAGTTCAACCAGATCCTGAAAATCGCCGGTGAGCGCGGGCAGCAGGAAATGATCTCGGACGTAGTCCTGCGCTCGCAGCGCCAGGCGGTCTATTCAACCGAAAACCTCGGTCACTTTGGTCTCAATCTCGGGCGCTATTCGCATTTCACTTCGCCAATCCGGCGTTACGCCGATTTGACCATTCACCGCGCCCTCATTTCGGCCTGCGGGATCGGCGAAGGCGGGCAAACAGATGACGAAGCAAAGCGCCTTCAAAAGATCGCCGAGCTGATTTCCGACATGGAACGGCGCGCCATCGCGGTCGAGCGCGAAGCCAATGACCGTTATCTTGCCGGCTATCTTGAAGACCGCATCGGCGAAGAGTTTGACGGGCGCATTCGCGGCGTCACGCGCTTCGGCCTGTTTGTCATGCTGGATGAAACCGGCGCGGACGGTTTTGTGCCCGCGCGCGTGCTGGGGGACGAACGCTTTGAGTTCATCGAGCAGAAGCATGCGCTAATCGGCATCCGGACCGGCGGCGTCTACCGCCTTGGTCAGGCGGTCAAAGTAAAACTGATGGAAGCGGCGCCCTTACGCGGAGGCCTCACCTTCGAGATGATTTCCGATCCGATCGAGGACCCCGATTTCAAGCCATCGGCGCGCCGGCGCTTTGACCGTAGTGCGCGCGAAAAAGGCAAACGCAAGGACGCCGGGCGCGGCAAGCGTCCCTCAAAAGGCAGACAGAAACCGCGATGACCGACGGGCTGGTTACGATCCGCGATTTTTTCCGTTACGCAGTTTCGGCGTTCACGCGCGCTGGCCTGCACTATGGGCACGGAGCCGATGACGCCATCGATGAAGCAGCTTTTATGGTCCTTGAAGCGCTGTCGCTTCCAATTGACAACATCAATCCCTGGCTTGACGCGCGGCTGACGGCGGACGAGCAGGCGCGCCTGGTGTCGCTCGTCAATCAACGGGTTACCACGCGCAAGCCCGCCGCCTATCTTGTCAACAAAGCCTATATCCAGGGCGTTCCCTTCTATGTCGACGAACGCGTAATCGTCCCGCGCTCTTATATTGGCGAAATACTCGCGGGCGACGCCCCATTTTTTCCGCAGGCGGAGAATATCCAGTCGGTGCTCGACCTTTGCACCGGCTCCGGATGCCTCGCGATTCTCGCAGCGCTCAGATATCCGGATGCGGAGATTCACGCGGCCGATCTTTCATCCGCCGCGCTTGAAGTCGCCGCGCGCAATGTCGCCGATCACGGATTAGAGGAACGGATATCCTTGCACGAGGGCGATCTTTTTGCGCCGCTTGGCAAGCGCAAATTCGATCTCATCCTCACCAATCCGCCTTATGTCGATGCGCCTGCGGTGTCCGAATTTCCGCCGGAATACCGGGCCGAACCCGTCATCGCGCATGCCGGCGGCGCTGACGGCCTCGACATCGTCAGGCGCATTCTCGCCGAAGCGCCGCGCTTCCTCAGCGACGGCGGCGGCGTTCTTTGCGAAATCGGACGCGGCCGGGAAATCCTCGAACGCGACTTCCCTGACCTTCCCTTTTTCTGGCCAAACACCGAAGAAGGCGAAGGCGAAGTCTTCTGGCTTGGCGCTGATGACTTCAGCCAGTAACCCGCTTCATTCCGCCGCCGGCAGATGGCGGCATTTTTCATCGACCGTGCCGCCGCTGAAGACGAAGCCTTCAACGCCCGGAACATAGAGCATGTTGGAAAGCCGCCCGGCGAAATTGGCATAGTCGCCACCCGGCGCGCGCATGCAGACATGATGAAGCGGAATTACCTCGCCGATCTTTGACAAGGTCTTGTTCCCGACAGCGCGGAACTGGCCAAAGTCTTCCGGGTGGACGATTTCCTGGGTGGATAGACCGATGAGGTTTTTTGGCGGCGCGCCGAACGCAAGTTCCGCTGCGGGACTGGCGTAAATGATCTTGCCCTCCGGCGAAAATATCAGCGTTACGTCAGATGACGATTCGACGAGCGCCCGATAGCGTTGTTCGCCTTCGTTCGCAGCGTCGACCTGCTTGGTCAGCGCCGCCAGCAAATTGTCGTTGCGCGATCGCAGGCGGATCGACCGCACAATCATCTGCTGGGTCGTCCAGGCAAGATACGTTGTTGCAACGCCGTAGAGCACGATCACGGCCGCGACCAGCAAGCCCTCCTCGGCAAACAGGCCATAAGAAACCGCAGCGGCCGTGAGCGCCGGCACATTGAACGTCACCACCGATTTCCACGACGCGCCCGCCGACGCGATCGCCGCCGCCGACATACCGGCGATAATAAATGGAAGGTAGGCGTTCGACAGGAGCCCGCTCATCGCAAAGATCGGCGCGAGCGATCCCCACAAAACGCCATTGGCGCCCATCGCGGCGACATGGGCCCTGGTGAATTTAAGGAGCGAATGCCCGGCCGCGTACGACTTCGAAAAGCGCGCCCACAAGACCAGCCGCAACAGGGCAAGAATAATGACCGCCGCCGCCCAGCCGCCGATGATGACCGGGTCGATCCTGCCCCAGGCGACAGCGACCGTGATCGCCGCATTGACTATGCTGATGATCGACGCTGTCGGCGCGCCGCGCAGCAACAATGCATGTCGCTCGACCTTGATCTTGATACGATCAGCCGCGGTCAGCCGGTCGTCGACCGTGCGTTTGGGCGGCTTGTTTTCCAAGGCGGTTTTCAGGCCCGAAACCATCACATCTCCCTGGCAGCTTTCGGGGGGACTTCATGAGAACACAGATCAGTTCCGTGGCAAAGAACAACTGCGGGTTGTAAATCGGTAACAATCGGCCGACGCGATGTTCTGATTCAGAAAATCTGCTATTTTCAATGAGTTGGATATATACTTCTGCGAGTGGCGTCGGCTCGTCGCTACAGCTTCGCGCCATTTTTGGCTGCCCTGGGGATGATTTTCGGAAGAAAATTGCTTGCCCGGCCGGGCGATTATTGGATGTTGCGACGCAGCGGGATATGCAAGCCGCCATCTCGAACAAGCGAAAGCCAAGCTATTTTATGTCCGACTTCCAGCAGTCCAAGGCCCTCGCCCGCATCGCTCCGTCGCCGACGCTGGCGATGACACAGCTTGCCCGCGATCTGAAAGCGAAGGGCAAGGACGTCATCAGCCTGTCGGCCGGCGAACCCGATTTCGACACGCCGGACCACGTCAAGCAAGCGGCGATCGACGCGATCCGCCGCGGCGAGACGAAATACACCAATGTCGACGGCATTGCAGAGCTGAAGCAGGCGGTAATCGCGAAATTCAAACGCGATAACAATCTTACCTACAAGCCATCGGAAATTTCGGTCGCGCCCGGCGGCAAGGCGGTCATCTACAATGCGATCATGGCGAGCGTGAATGATGGTGACGAAGTCGTCATCCCCGCCCCTTATTGGGTATCCTATCCCGACATCGTTCAGCTTGCGGGCGGCAAGCCCGTGATCGTCAAAACGACGGAGGCGGACGGTTTCCGTCTTCGCCCCGAAGCGCTTGAGCGCGCCCTTACGCCCAGAACGAAATGGCTGATCTTCAATTCGCCGTCGAACCCGTCCGGCGCCGCCTATGATCGCGCGTCAATGAAGGCGCTCACCGATGTGCTGGTGAGACACCCGCAGGTGATGATCCTCACCGACGATATCTACGAACACATTCTCTATGACGGTCATGAGTTTGCGACCATCGCCGAAGTCGAACCGCGTCTTTTCGACCGAACGCTGACCTTGAACGGCGCGTCGAAATCCTATGCGATGACCGGCTGGCGCATCGGTTATGCGGGCGGACCGGAAAAACTGATCGCGGCGATGGCGAAAATCATGTCGCAATCAACGACCAATCCGTGCTCGATCAGCCAATGGGCGGCGGTTGCGGCCTTGAACGGCGATCATGGATTTCTCGCCGAGCGCAACGCCGCCTTTCGCGCGCGCCGCGAACGCGTCGTTGCGATGCTGAACGAGGCAAAAGGCGTCACCTGCCGCACGCCCGAAGGCGCATTCTATGTTTACCCTTCGTGCGCCGGCGCGATTGGCAAGGCGACGCCATCGGGGCGCAAAATCGCCAGTGACGAGGATTTTGGGCTGGCCCTTCTCGATGCCGAAGGCGTCGCAGTGGTCTTTGGCGCCGCCTTCGGGCTTTCTCCTTATTTCCGGATCTCCTACGCGGCGGCTATGGTTGACCTTGAGGAAGCCTGCCGCCGGATCCAGCGATTCTGTGCGTCGCTCGCGTGATATTTATCGATTAGTTCGATAACTAGAATTCCTATTATCCATTTGAATAATAAATGCTGAGCGCTTACCTAATGGCCGTAACGCAGCCAAGGAGAGCTCCATGCAAGAAATCAGCACCGGTCTCGACGCCAATGCCCGCCATTCCGTCGCCGAAGCGCTGAACGGCGTCCTCGCTGACACTTATGTCCTTTACCAGAAGACGCATGCCTATCACTGGAACGTCACCGGCCCGCAGTTCCCGTTCCTGCATACGATGTTCGAAGCGCAATATCGTGAAATGTGGGCGGCGCTCGATGAAATCGCCGAACGGGTTCGCGCCCTCGGCGCCTTCGCGCCGGCAAGCGGCCGCGTTTTTGCTTCGCTTGCGACGATTGAATCCGCAGATGAGGCGCCGCCGTCCGCCAAGGACATGGTCAAAAACCTTCTTGACGGTCACGAGACGCTCATTCGCCGCGCCCGAAAGGCGCTCGAGACTGCCGGAGAGGCAGGCGACGCTGCCAGTGAGGATCTGTTGACAACCCGCATCCAGACGCATGAAAAAACCGCGTGGATGCTGCGCTCAACCGCAGAGTAAGTCCGGCATGAAAAAGGCCGGATCCTCGGGGGAGGATCCGGCCAGTTGTCGAGCAAGATCAGAGGGCTCACATTTGCTCGAACAGACGCCGGCGACGGCAGTCTGGCGCTTGGGGGGGTGCGCGCCTTTTCCGAAGGGTGCGCCGTCGCCGGTTAACTCGTGTGACAAATGTAGGATGCGCGGCGGAAAAAGCGAAGCCGCCCTGCCGCAGAAACGTCACGGCTCGTCGAACACGCGCGCGTGAATGACCTACGCCCAGCGCCGGATAATTTCCGCAGCGGCGCGCGCGGTTTCGTCCAGCGGCGGATATACCCAGTGTTCAAGCGCGCCGTTGAATGGACGCGCCGCGCCATGTCGGCGCAACGAATCGTGAAATGCGTCAAATTTCGCCGCCGACGCAAAAGGCTTGCGGCGAAGCGCAAGAATAAAGACCGGCTTGCCCGTTGCCGCCGCCTCGGCCGCCATGTTGACGCTGTCTTCGGTAACGACAATCGCATCCGCATCGCCAAGCATCGCCGGATAGGGATTACCCGCATCGTCGTCGACGCCAGCACGCCAGAACACATCAGCGGCGCCGCGCAGGCGATGAAAAAGAATTTCTGCAACATCGGGCGGCGTCCGGCGCGACGTTGTAACCGAAAGCCGCGTGCGCTCGCCTGTGAGCGCCTTCAATTTGGCGCCGATCGCGACGGCGTCATCCCCCGTCATCCGGAACGCCCGGTTCGGGCCGCCAATCAGAATGGCCACGGAGCGACCACTGCCGCGCGGCGGCGCCTTCGGCGCCTTCCGCGTCGGCCGGATCGGCGCGCCGATGATCGGAAAGACATTGTCGCCTTCAAGGCCGTCATGGAGAGGCGGGATTACCAGATCAAACAGCGCCGCCGGCACCCGCGGGTCTTGTACCTGCACGGTGAAGGTCGACACGCTTCGTTGCTTGGCGGCAATCGTCAGGGGAACCGACAGCCGCCCGCAGCCTATCCACAAATCCGGAAATGGCGGCGCCAACGCGTCGCATGTCGGATCGAGCCGCATGAAGGGATCGCCCCACAGGCCTCGCGGCAGCAACCGCCATGGCGCCCGTACGCCAATAGTTTTTCTGGTGATCGCCAGCGGCGTCTGCAAGGCGACAGCCTCGGCGAGGCCCAACGCCTGCGCCTCAATCCCCGCGCGTCCGTCGGTCACGACCCAGCAGCTGCGCCGCCGCACTGTCGCCGCCGTCTCATTCATCTTTATTTGCTTTCTCGTCGACCCCGTTCCGCCCTCCTCGCATGTTCGCCGGGCCGGCTCAATCAAAGCGAGAAGCGCGAGCCCCCCTCGCGCGCGGCCGAAACGTTGATTTTCGCGCCCAGCGGATCATCCGCCGCCATCTGGATCGGCGTTGCCTGATCCTCGGCGTTGGTCGCCGCAAGAAATCGCTCGCCGGTCGCAGCCAGCCTGCCAATCACATGCGCGCGCACTGGCGTCGACTTGCGCCAGGAAATGGTGAAGGTCTCGATCGTCGCTGCGCCGTCGGGAGTAGCTGTCCAACGGGCTTTTTGCGCGTTGTCGAGGTCGGCCTGAAGCCCTGCGTCATCCTGCGACGTCCATCCGCCCGCCGGCGGCATCGCCGAATAAACGCCAACAGAATGCTTGGTGAGAAACCCGCCATTGGCGCCGACAACGCCAAGCGTGTCCGGCTCGGCGCGCAGCCGGCGCACCATCGCCACCAGCGCATGCATGGAATAATTGTTCCCGGGCCCGCCAAAAAACGGCAAGCCGCCAATCATGGTGAGAGCTCGTTGGTCGCCCGGGGAAATCCCCATCGCATCGCGCGCTTCGAAAACCGCGATCGGAAAGCAGCTGTACAAATCAAGGCATGAAACCGCATCGGCCGGGATTTCGGCACGCGCCAACGCCGTCCGATAAGCCGCCCGCATCGCCGGCGACCGATCGATTTCGGCGCGATCCATGATCGGTTTTTCAATCGTGTCGCAATGACCGCGAAGATAGATCCACTGGTCCTGCGGCACGCCAAGCGCGCGCGCCCTTGCCGCTGTGGTCATCACCACCGCCGCCGCCTGATTGACGCCGTCCTTGGCGATCATCGCTTTTCTGTATGGATCGAACAGCATGGGATTTTCCGCGGACGGCGCGGCAATGTCGGCTGCTGACAAAGCGCGCTTGTCGATCCCCGCTTCGGTCTCCGCGGCGATTGCTGCGAACGGCTCGAACAAGGCGCCCATTTCCCGCGCATAAGCGTCGCGCCCAAGTCCGAGCCTTGCGCGGCGTGCATTTTCAAATAGCGCGTAAATGGCGCCAATCTCGACAAGCCCATTGGCGATTTCATGCGCGGAAAGAAGTCCGCTGACGCCGAGCGGCCGATCTTCAAATTCGCCTTCCGCCTCTTCCGCCCAGTCGAGGACCAAGCCCGCGCGCTGGGCGGCTCTTTCGGTTCCGATGGCATCGGCGCCGGCAATCAGCACGGCTTCAAACTCTCCGCTGGCGAGACGCGCAGCAAATTCTCCGATCAGCATCTGCGGCGACTGGCCGCCAACGCTTTCGTAAAAGGCGCGCCGTGGCGAAACGCCAATCCGTTGCGCAATCGCACGTGGCGTGTTTTTCGCGATTGAGACGGCGTGCGGCCAGAACGGCGTTGAATCGGGATAAGTCCGGATGGCGGCCAGCGCGTCGATCGCGCCTTTCACTTTAGCGCCGCCAGCATCTTCAATTGCGGCGAGACTGGCGGCGGCGGCCAATGCGACGTTCGACCGCGCCGAGGAAAGATCGGAGGGCGTCAGCTCGAAGTCTTCCCCAACGCCAATGATGACAGGCGAACGATCCATCCGTAACTCTCCGGTGATGGCGACGACTAGCGCGCGGCCGGAGCAATGTCATCGAAGAATGGCAGTGGTGCCGCGTGCCTGAATCGAACAGGCGACCTACCGCTTACAAGGCGGTTGCTCTACCAGCTGAGCTAACGCGGCCAATTTCACAGTCGTGTGGGCGCCTCCCTAGCCGATCAAGGCAAGGCTGGCTAGAGTTCCGCCGCAAAACGCTGAACAAGGGTATTTCATGGTCCAGATTCGCCGGGTCGGCCTGCTAGCGGCGGCGCTCTTCATCTCCGCCTGCGGGCAACAACGACAGGCCGCAAGCGACAAGCCGCTGACCATCGAAGAACGCGGAAGGGCGGCGTTTTCCGCGTGCGCGGTTTGCCATTCGGTAAAAGACCCTGCAGCGCCCGGTTACGCCGCGATGGTCGGCCCGAGCCTTTTTGCGGTCTATGGCGCATCTTCCGCGCATGTTTCGACCTACGACTATTCGCAGGCAATGCGCGAAGCCATCCTTACCTGGGACGATGCAACGCTCGACGCCTTTATCGCCAATCCGCATCAAATTGTCCCCAAAACGCGGATGAGCTTTGCCGGCGAAGCAGACGCCGACAAACGCGCCGCGATCATTGCGTATTTGAAGACGCTGAAATAGCTACGGCGTCACGATCGCAAAATCCGGCGGCGGCGTTTCAAAGAGCGTCCTGAAAAGGTCCCACGCGGCGGCGTCGCCAGCGATTTTGGCGTTGATGGGGGCGCCAGCGAACATCGCGCCGAGGAAAGCCTGGCGCGGCAGCGTGATCGTTGCTGTCGGCGAGGCGTGCGAAAACCCTTCTTCATGAACAAGAACGCCGTTCCGGATCGAGACAGCGACGGTTTCGCTGCGGTCAGGGAAAACGAAGTTCAACAGCATTGGGTCCGCGGGCGCATTTTCCGGGACAAGCCTCACGGCGAGGAGATCGAAAATCATTGACGTTGACGTCGCCATGATGAAATCGACGCTTTGAGAAATGGCGGTCCCTTCTTCGGCGCCCTCGCGCAGCTCCTTGGCTGCTGACAGATACATGTTCCGCCACAGGGAGCTTTCCGCCTGATAGGCGAGCTGTTCGTGGACGTCAGCCAGCATGGCGCGGGACGCCGCATCATCGGAATCTGCAAAAACGGCAAGGTCCAGCAGCTCCGCCGCCCAGCGGTAATCGCCGTCATCAAAAGCGCGTTTGGCTTTCTTTCTGAGTTTTTTTGCGCCGCCCATCGCGTCGACATAGCGACTGGCGGTCACCTCCTCGGGATGCTGATTGAGATGCGCGGGATTGCCGTCATACCAGCCCATGTAACGCTGGTAGACCGCACGCGAATTGTGCCGCATCGTCCCGTAATAGCCGCGATTGTACCAGCGGTCGTTCAGCGATTTCGGCAGCGTCACCTCATCGGCGATCTCTTCGCTGGTCCGTCCCTTGTTCATCAGGCGCACCGATTGGTCATGCAAATACTTATAGGCGTCCCGATGATCGGCGATAAATGAGCGCACATTGTCGCCGCCAAAGCGCGGCCACGCATGCGACGTAAACATGACCTCGGTCCTGTCGCCATACAGCCGCAGCGATTCCGTCAGGTAATCCGCCCATTGCTTGGCGTCGCGCACCAAGGCTCCGCGCGGCGTCAGCACATTGTGCATCGTTGCATTGGCGTTTTCCGCAAGGCACAACGCACGGAATTCCGGCAGGAAGAAATTCATTTCAGCCGGCGCTTCAGCGCCCGGCGTCATCTGAAAATCGAACCTGACGCCGTCGATAATCCGCCAATCGCCAGTTTTCCTGATCGTATCCGTCGGCGCAATTAGCGAGCGTGCGCCGGGCGAAACGGCAAGGCCAATGCCGGACCCGATCGCGCCGCCGACGCCCGGTTTTAGACGCGCGCCAAATTGATAGGACGCCCGCCGTCCCATGGCGGGACCTGCGATGATATTCTCGCTGATCGCGTGTTCGAGAAAGCCATCCGGCGCAATGATCCGAATTTTACTTTTGGCGACATCCTCGGCGCTAACGACCCCTTTGACGCCGGCGAAGTGATCGGCGTGACTGTGCGTATAGATAACGGCGACAACCGGCTTGTCGCCGAGCGTTTCGCGCGCCAGCGCCAGCGCGGCCCTGGCTGTTTCAACGCTCGTCAGCGGATCGACAAGGATCAGCCCCGTCTTGCCGATGATGATCGTCATCGTTGCAAGGTCAAAGCCGCGCACCTGATAGATGCGTTCATGAACCTTGAAGAGCCCTGCCTTGGCCAGCAGGCCGGTATGGCGCCAAAGGCTCGGGTTGACGGTTGCGGGCGCTGGCCCGGTTACAAAATCATAGGCGCCGAAATCCCAGACGACATTCCCCTTGTCATCCTTGATCTGCCGCTCGGCCGGCGCGGCCACAAAGCCGCGCATGGCGAAGTCTTCGTCTTCCCTGTCCGCGGGAAGGGCGGCGGCGACGGCGGCATTGCTCGCTATTGTTGCATCGGACGCGACGGGCGCGACCGGCGCCTCCTGTGCGCTTGCGGCGGATATCAACATTATCGTGGCCAGCGCCGGCGCGACACGGATCATCGGTCGTCTCCTTGTGAAATCGCCTTGCAGTCCCTGCGGGTGAACCCGGGCGGCGCGCAGTCTCCGCAGCCGCGACAGAAAACGCCGGTTACTGATCGTATCCGGGATTGGTGCGGTTGAGTTTGCGAATGAGACCCGGCCAGGCGAGATTGTCGCCCATTCCTTCCGCGAAAGCGGGCGCGCCCTGCTGAAGCACCTTGCCGCTCATTGCGGGCGGCTCTTCGCGCGGCGCCCTGGTGTCGCTTTGCGCAAGGATCTGCGCGCGGCAGGCCTGTTCCAGAAAATACATCCGCAAGAACGCCAGCGCACAATTGCGGCCGACTGTCAGCGTGCCATGATTTCTGAGGATCATGAAGGCGTGATTGCCGATGTCCTTCACCAGTCGCTCGCGCTCGTCGAGGTCGGTCGCGATGCCTTCATAATCATGATAGGCGATATCGTCGTGAACGATCATGGCGAATTGCGAATAGCGCTTCAGCCCGTCCTGTTGCGCCGAGACGGCGACGCCATGGGGCGTGTGCAGATGCAGGACACAATGCGCATCCTCGCGCGCCATATGCAGCGCAGAGTGAATGGTGAAGCCAGCGGGATTGGTGAAATAAGGCGTTTCCTGAACGGAATTTCCTTTAAGGTCGACCTTGATCAGCGATGACGCCGTCATTTCGTCGAAGAAGACGCCATAGGGATTAAGCAGAAACCTTTCTTCGTCATTTTCCGAGGCCACGCGCGCGGAGATATGCGTGAAGATCATGTCGTCCCAGCCATACAGGGCGCAGAGCCGGTAGGTCGCAGCCAGCTCGCATCGAATCCGCCATTCTTCCGCGGAGACCTTGCCTTTCAGCGACGGCAGATCCCTGGGATCCGGAATGTTAAATCCCGGGGCTGCGCCAACGGTTTCGGCCATTTTCGTCTGAGCGTTCATCGAGGCCTCCTCTTTGCTGCGACAGACCTTACCAGACGAGCGAGCCGAGGCGAGACCGATTTGCAGCATCGGGCGTCGCCATCGTCCTTGCCGTTTCCCTTGGGGACCGATGCGCATTATCATCATTCGCCAAAACCGGAGTCCCCGCCTTGCCAGAAAACCGCCTTTGCATCCTCTCCAGCGAAAAGCCGCAGGCGATCGAAACCGCCGCGACCTTGCGTGCCCGCTTTGGCGATCACGGCCCGGCCAATTGCGACGTCATCGTCGCGGTCGGTGGCGATGGCTTCATGCTGGAAACGTTGCGTGCCTATATGAAGGCTGGAAAACCGGTTTACGGCGTCAATTGCGGTACGGTTGGCTTCTTGATGAACCCTGCCGATCTTGAAAAGCTGCCGGAGCGGATCGACGAGGCCGAAGAGGCGGTGATCCATCCATTATCGATGAAGGCGACCGACGATGCCGGGGCAACGCATTATGCACTGGCGATCAACGAAATTTCGCTGTTCCGCCAGACCCGCCAGAGCGCCCGCATCAGGATACTGGTCAATGGCAAGGTCAGGATGGAATCCCTCACTTGCGACGGCGTCCTGCTGGCGACGCCGGCCGGCTCGACCGCCTATAATCTCTCGGCGCATGGGCCGATCCTGCCGATCAGCGCCGATTTGCTGGCCCTGACCCCGATCAGCGCCTTCCGGCCGCGGCGCTGGAAGGGCGCGCTCATCCCTCATGACGCGGTCGTGCGCTTCGAGGCGATCGAGGCCGACCAGCGCCCGGTTTCGGCCGTCGCCGACAATCAGGAGGTTCGCAACGCCGTCGCCGTTGAAGCGCGGGAAAACCGCGACATTTCGATGACCCTGCTGTTCGATCGCGGCCAGTCGCTCGATGAGCGCATCCTGCGCGAGCAATTCGAGTATTAGGTCCCGAAAAGTTCCAAAAATTAACCGTTTACCGGCGCCCGTGAATCGAGCCACCGTCCCGCCTGCGATGGTTTTTTGCCTGCGCACCGGGGTTGCCCCGATCCGGCGGTAGTCTGTTCAGCTAGCTTTAACCCAGCTGATCACAAAGTGCGTTGAATGCGGGCCGGGGGCGGTCTGCCGAAAGGGTCTGGTGCGCAGGCGCCCGGCCGGTTTCGGGATTATCGCCATCAAGCGGGCTGGCGAAACAGGTCCTGCGGAGGGAATTTGATGGGCGCTCAGGCGGTTCGACTGTCTAATGTCGACATCGACAATGCCTTGAAAGACAAGGACTTCGAAGTCCTCTTTCAGCCCATTTTCGACCTCGGCAATGGCGCCTTGGCGCGTGTCGAAACCTTCATCCGCTGGCGTCATCCGAGCCTTGGCGTGCTGCCGCCGGGCGCCTTCATTTCGTTCTTTGAGACGCAAGGACGGATGAGCGAGCTGACCCGCTATGTCCTGGCCATGGCGCTCTCAGAATACAAGGCGTGGCGCGGGCCGCATGCGCCGGGATTTTCGATCAATCTCGCCATCAGCGACCTCTCCGACGAATCCTTCCCGTCGCATTTTACTGTCCTGCTTCGTGAAAGCGGATTCCCGGCCGAACTGGTGACGCTTGAATGCCCGATGCCGCCGGTCGACGCCGACATCGAAACAACGGCGCGCCAGCTGCAGCGCCTTTCGGAAACCGGCGCCCGCCTTGCGATTGAAGTGCGCGGCAGAGCCAATGACTTCCTGAAAACCGTGCGCCCTTTCCCGTTTGCTGAAATCAAAACTGGCGGCGCGGCGATCCTGCGCTTTGCCCGGACCGTGCGCGGTCCCGGTCTCAGCGCCATTTCCGAACTGCTCGAACTCGCCGCAGACCAGAATGCAGCGATCACCGCGGTCGGCGTGGAAGATCAGGCGTCGCTTGCGGCCCTGCGCGGGCTCGGCTTTGCGGCGGCGCAGGGAAACCATCTCGCGCGAGTCGGCGCATTGTCGCAATTCATGCCGTCGCATGTGAATGACGTCCGGGCGCTGCTCGGCCTTGAGCCATTCAGCAGCGAGGATCTGGCTGCGCTGTTCCGCAAAGGCGGCCCGAGACTTTCTGCAGCGCCCGCGAAGATTGACGACGGCGCGCCACAGGAAAAAATTATCAACGACAAGAAGACGCCGGAGGCGCCAGCTTTCAGCCCGGCCTCTGACGCAGTTTCCGACGACGACCTTGTCGAGCGTCTCGCCGCGCGCATCGCGCGTGCTGACGCCCCGAAATCAGCCGACCCGGATGCAACCGCAAGAGCCAAGGCCGCCGCCATCGCCAGAGCCCGCCGCAAGACCATGGCGCGCCAAAAACTCGCGGCGAGAAATGCGTTAAAGGCCAAAGCCGAAGAGCGCACCGAGGCGCACGCGCCGCGCGACATGCAGGAAAGACTTTCGCGCGAATTCGAAGCATACTCGGTCAACCCCATGTCCGACCAAATGCCCGACGACGAACTTGACATCGAGCCGGAAACTGCGAGCACGCCTGAAGAACAGGGCGCACAAGACATTGCTGACGCGCCGGTAGCCGAGACTGCGCCGGAGCCCGCAGATCAAGTCCCCGCCGATCCAATGTTGGACGAGGAACTAAACGAGCCGGCGACCGCTACCGAACCTCATGGCGGCGCGCATATGGAAGTTCCGGGCGCGACGGCGCGATTCAAATCGACCATTCGCGTCACCAGCCCGGAGTATGTTCCGGACGAAGACATCGGCGACCTTTACGCTGAAGAGGACACCGCCATCGCGGTGGACGCGCCGCCGCAAGAACCCGCAGACGCACCCCTCGCCGCCGCCCCTGATATTGGCGAATCAGAGATTGCCGAACCTGAAACGGCGGATCCGGAAGTCGTCGAAGACGCTATCCCCGAACCGATGAGCAGCGCGCAATGGGTCGAAGAATCCTTTGCCGTCGAGGCGCCGGAAGGAGACGCGCCGCGCGGAAAGTCATTCCTTCAGCGCACGGTCATTCCGGCGTCGGCGCTGCGCCTGCCGAAATATTTCTGGCCGCGGGGCGTACGCAAATGGATGCGCAAGCGCGTCGCCAGCCGCGCCGAATGACCTGCGCGCCGATCAGTTGAACGCCTGCAGCCCCGTCATCGCCCGCCCGAGAATGAGCGCATGGATGTCGTGCGTTCCTTCATAGGTGTTGACGGTTTCAAGATTCACCGCGTGACGCAGCACATGATATTCGTCGGAGATGCCGTTGCCGCCGTGAATATCGCGCGCGACACGCGCGATATCGAGCGCCTTGCCGCAATTGTTGCGCTTCATCAGCGAAATCGCTTCGGGAACATAGGCGCCGCTGTCCAACAGCCGCCCGAGCGCCAGCGCGCCCTGCAATCCGAGCGCGATTTCCGTCTGCATTTCCGCGAGTTTCTTCTGCACCAGCTGCGTGCCGGCGAGCGGCTTGCCAAACAGAATGCGGTCCATCGCGTAATTACGCGAAGCCATCCAACAAAATTCCGCCGCGCCCATCGCGCCCCACGAAATACCGTAGCGCGCCTTGTTGAGGCAGGAAAACGGCCCGCGGAGCCCCTTCACCTTCGGCAGAAGATTTTCCTCCGGAATGACGCAATCATCGAGCGCGATTTCACCGGTGATTGATGTGCGCAAGGAAAGCTTGCCTTCAATCTTTGGCGCCGAGAACCCTTTGGTCCCCCGTTCGACGACAAAACCGCGGATCTCGCCGTCGAGTTTCGCCCACACCACCGCGACGTCGGCGGCCGGCGAGTTGGTGATCCACATTTTCGAGCCGTTGAGCTTGTAGCCGCCGGAAACCCTTTCGGCCTTCGTCCGCATCGCGCCGGGATCGGAGCCGCCGTCGGATTCGGTAAGACCAAAGCAGCCGATCCACTCGCCGCTGGCGAGCTTTGGCAAATATTTCTTTTTCTGCTCTTCGGTTCCGAACGCTTCGATCGGATACATGACGAGCGACGATTGCACCGACATCATCGAGCGGTAGCCGCTGTCAACGCGTTCAACCTCACGTGCGATGAGACCGTAAGCAACGTGGTTCGCGCCGCCACCGCCATATTCTTCGGCGACGGTTGCGCCGAGCAACCCTTGCGCGCCCAGCTCGTTGAATATCTCACGATCGAAACGCTCGGCGCGGTTCGCCGAAATGACGCGCGGCATCAGCTTGTCTTCGCAATAGCCGCGCGCCGCGTCGCGGATCATCCGCTCCTCGTCCGAGAGCTGCGTTTCGAGGGAGAGCGGATCTTCCCATTTGAAAGTATTTTTCGCGTCGGCCATGAATCACCCTTGATTGCGGCATCCCCGAACCGCTCATCCCGGTGTAAGCCGGGACCCATACGCCAGTCCAAAGATAATGAGGCGGGGATAGCCTGCCGGCCTGCGTCAATCAACGGGATAGGCGCCGAGCCAGACAAACTGGGTCCCGGCTCCTCATCCTGAGCTTGCCGAAGGGCGCCGGGACGAGCGGGGACCATGTCGCCTAAGTCTGCTTCACCCACGCCTTGATGATTGCCTCGACCGCCTTGCGGTTCGCGGCAATCTCCAGCCCCTTCCCGGGCGTCACGAGGCAGCGGTCGGACGAGACCCATTTGATCAGGCCCTTGGGATCTGGAACTGACATCTCCCTCTCGCCGTCCTTTGATTTCGCGCCGCGATGGAAGACGAGCTGAACCGCATTCGTCGAGCGAAGATTGACTGTGACGAAATAGTCGGCCGTCTTGAAACTCAACGAGTTCCATTTGACGCCTTCCGAAATAGCCTTGTCGGCGCCGAGTATGATCGCGCGGATTTCGGCGATCTCTTTCTTCAGCGGATGCTTGAGGGAGGCAAAAAAGGCGTCGACGTCGGCCTCGCGTTTGGCGTCGTCCTTGCCTGCCTTTGCCGCCGCTTTGATCACAGCAGCTCCACGGCCAGGCTCGTCGCCTCGCCGCCGCCGATGCACAAGCTTGCAACGCCGCGCTTGCCGCCGGTTTGCTTCAACGCATTGATCAAGGTGACGATGATGCGCGCGCCGGAACAGCCGATCGGGTGGCCGAGCGCGATCGCGCCGCCGTGGATGTTCACTTTCTCCGCCGGCAGTTTCAATTCGCGCATCGCCGCCATTGGCACCACCGCAAAGGCTTCGTTGATTTCGAAAAGATCGACGTCCTTCGCCGCCCAGCCCGCTTTTTCCAGAACGCGGCGAATGGAATCGACCGGCGCCGTCGTGAACCATTCCGGTTCCTGGCTGTGCGTTGCGTGTGCGACGATGCGCGCAACAGCATTCGAGGCTTTTGATCCGCGCGAAATCACAAGCGCTGCGGCGCCGTCCGAAATTGCCGACGACGAGCCCGCCGTCACAGTGCCATCCTTTTCAAATGCGGCGCGCAGCGACGGGATTTTCGAGGCGTCGACCGTCGCGGGTTTTTCGTCATCCTTGACCGTCACTGGGCCCTTGCGCGAGGCGATCTCATAAGGCGCGATCTCGGCGGCGAACTTGCCCGATTTGATCGCGTCCTGCGCGCGCGTCACCGAGCGCATCGAAAACTCGTCCTGCTCGGCTCGGGAGAACTGCCATTCGCGCGCGCATTTTTCCGCGAAGATCCCCATCGCAGCGTGGTTTGTGTACGGATCTTCAAGACCATCATAAGCCATGTGGTCGAAAATCTGGCCATGTCCGTATTTGATGCCGCCGCGGCCGGTCGGCAGCAGATGCGGCGCGTTGGTCATCGCCTCCATGCCGCCAGCGACGACGACATCGTTGACGCCGGCCGCGATAGAATCATGCGCCAGCATCACCGTCTTCATGCCGGATCCGCAGACCTTGTTGACGGTGACGCAACCGGCCGATTTCGGAAGCCCCGCGCCAAGCGCCGCCTGCCGCGCCGGCGCCTGTCCGAGGCCCGCCGGGAGGACGCAGCCCATGAGGACTTCTTCAACCGCATCAGCCTTCGTTCCGGCCCGCTCCATCGCCGCCTTGATCGCATGGCTGCCGAGCGCGGTCGCCGCAACGCCCGTAAACGCTCCCTGGAAATTGCCGATCGGGGTTCTCGCCATGCCGGCGATGACGATTTCTTCTTTCATGGGGTGCTCCTTGTTGGCTGGCGGAATTGATTGCCTGTCTACATCGTCCCTTGAGACGAGAAAACTATGGGCCGGTCACATTATGGCTCCTTGCGTATCCAAGACTGAATTTGCGGCCCGGCTACACTGGCTCGACGAAATTGGCGTCGCGATACAGACGCCAGCGCCCGTCAGCTCCCTTGCGGAAGATCGAGAGCGTCGGCCCGGCAAGACGCATCTGCGCGCCGCCCTTAGGCGTCATCTCAATTGAAAGATCCTGGCGCACATAGGCAAAATCGCCCATGATTTCGACTTCGCGCACGGTCGACCGGCCGTCGAAAACCATCCCCGCCATGCTGTCGGAATCGCCCGCGAATTCCTTCTTGCCGAACGGCGCCCGGCCGGGTGTCAGGAATTCAACATCGTCCGCCATCAGCGACAGGACGCGCGCATGGTCGCCCGTCGCCGTGGCGTCGAGCCAGTCGGCAATAACCTGTCTCACTTTGCCGGCTTCGTTTCTCATGCGGCGCACTTTCCCTTCGCGATTACTTCGAGCGCCATTTCTTCGGCGATCTCGCCAGTCGGGCGCCGGTCGCGCGCCGAGCGGTCGAAGATCGCTGAAAGGCGCGGGCCAATGGCGTCGATGCGGCGGGTCAGTTCAGTCTCCGACCACTGGTTGAGAATTTCAAGCCCGACCGAGATCACCCCGGCGGCGTTGATGACGTAATCGGGCGCATAAAGCACGCCGCGGTCGAACAGCGCACGGTCCATGTCCGGCGTCAGCAATTGATTGTTGGCGGCGCCGGCGACAATTTTCGCCTTGAGACGCCCAATTGTCTCCTTGTTGATTGAGCCGCCAAGCGCGCAGGGAGAAAACACATCGACATCGGACGCAATGCAATCGTCCGGCGAGACCGCTACGGCGCCGAAGCGCTTCACCGCCTCCTCGACCGCCGCTTCATTGACATCGGCGACAACCAGTCTTGCGCCGGCGTCGTGTAGCAGCTCGGCGAGCGCCATGCCGACCGCGCCGACGCCAAGGATGGCGATGCGCAAATCTCGCAGCGACGAGCGGCCAAACTTGGCGCTCGCCGCCGCCTCAACGCCGCGCCAGACGCCGCGCGCGGTAAAGGGCGAGGGATTGCCGCCGACGCCCTTTTGCGCGATGCCGGCGACATATTTCGTCACGCTACGGACGATTTCCATGTCATGTTCGGTGACGCCTGAATCTTCCGCCGTGTAATAAAGCCCGTCAAGGCTTTCGACGGCGCGGCCAAAGGCCCGCATCATTTCCGGCGTCTTTTGGGTTTTGGGGTCGGCGATGATCACCGCCTTGCCGCCGCCAAAGGGAATACCGCCGAGCGCATTCTTGTAGGTCATGCCGCGCGACAGGCGGGTGACGTCGTCGAGCGCAGCTTCAAAGCTCTGATAGGGGCGCACGCGGCAGCCGCCACAAGCCGGGCCAAGCGTTGCATCATGAACGGCGATGAGCGCGTCGAGCCCCGTCGCGGCGTCGCTGAAATGAACGACCCGCCGCCAGCCGGCGACATCCAGATCCTCGCTCTTCATAAATTCTCCATCGATGCCCACCGGCCGTCGCAGCAGGTTTGCCCGGCGTCAATTCCTACCCCGATTGTGAAAGTGATTCTCTCCAAAGCTGGGTAGGATCGGCTTGACACTTAGCAGATGCTGCTAAATAAGCACCTCATTGTGGCGCGAAGCCAGTGAATTTGGAAGCAGCGCTCCATGAAGCTTGACCAGATCGACCACGCAATTCTCCGTCATCTTCAGGAAGACGCGCGGATCACCAACGCCGACCTCGCCGAAAAAGTCGGGCTGTCGCCGACGCCGTGCCTGCGCCGCCTCCGGCGCCTTGAAACTGACGGCGTCATCAAGGGCTATCACGCGGAGCTGAACCGCGAAGCGCTCGGCGTCAATGTGACGGTGATCATTCTCGTCAAACTCGAACGCGAAGACGACACAACCTTGCGCGAGTTCGAAGCCGCCATCAAGAAACGCCCTGAAGTGATGGAGTGCTATCTCGTCACCGGCAAGTTCGACTATTTCATCCGCGTCGTCATTCCGAGCCTTTCCGCCTACGAAGTATTTCTCTCGGAAACGATCCTCAGAATGCCGAAAGTCGCAACGGTCGAATCGAGCTTCACCCTGCGCGAGGTCGAGCGCAAGGTCGTGATGCCGCTTGGCGCTAATGTCGGCCGCTAGAGCGCATTCCGAAAAGTAGGACCCGGTTTTCGGATAAAATGCGCGATAAAACAGAATTCTAGAGCACGTTTCCCGACTCGCTTTTCGGGGAACGTGTTCTAGACCCTACTCGAAACTTTCCTCCGGATTGGCGTCCCACCAGGCGCCGAGATAAGCGGCGGCGGCAAGGAACAGCCGCGCCGCCTCGGGGTCCCGCGCGGCAGCGTCAAAAGCGGCGAGCGTATATTTTGCAAGATGCGCATCGCGGTGCGCCGCCGCGCGCGAGGCGAGCGCCGTCCTGATTTTCCCGATCCCCCCCTCATCGGCGTGATAGACAGCGCCGGCGGCGTCGATGGGCGCCACGTTGAAAATTTCTTCCGACTGGGGCTTTTGCGGCGGTTCGTCGACAAGGCGAACCGTTCCTTGCGTCGCCCTGAAGCCGAGTGCATGAGTCGCCGCGGTCCGGATGAGCGCCGTCTTGTCGCTGACGACATCGGCGCAGCACAAAACTCCTTGCGGCATGGTCAACGCATGGCTCCAGCCATAGGGCGCGTTGGCGGCATCATCCTGCAGCATCGACAAGGCGCCAATGCGCAAAATAGCCCGGGCCGCGGCGCCAACCGGAAGCCCCGCCGTCACCGCGCCAAGCAATCCTTCAGCGTAACCGTCCGCTTCAACCGCCAGCATGGTCGGCGCGATATAGACAGAGTCCGAATGCACAGGCGGCGGCGAACGGAGCGCTTCGAACAGCGCCTCGCCGGAATGATCGGCGGCGTCCACTGCCTTGGCGCCCTCGTGCCATGATAGCCTGTATGTCGAAAATCGCGTCAATTTGCGCAAGGGCGCGCGCAACAGCGCGCCGGCGTTCGCCAGACGCGCTTCAAGACGCGGCAGCTCGGCGAGAAAAATCGGAATATGCGCCGCGGCGCCGAGCATCGGCATGATATCCGTCGCCAGCGCGCGCCTTACGTCCAGCGGCGATACGCGCGGGAGAAGGTAAAGCAGCGCCGCATCAACTTCATCTACATCGCCTTCGCGGATCGCGGCGCGCAGCGTTCCGGCGGCGACTTTCTCATTCGGATAGGCGCCGGGCCGGTCATCAACCTCGTCGCCGGCGCGCGCATACTGCGCAGCGATTGAAGCAATGCGCCGGCGCACCTGCTCACGGGCGCC
>JBGSVH010000159.1:0-37524 GCA_041753055.1 Parvularculaceae bacterium | reverse complement strand
ATCGCGTCGCGCGGCGAGCCGAACGCCATCAACAGGAGATCGCCATCGGTGGTCGTGAACAGCGGCATTGACGCCGCCGCGGCGACGCCTTTGCCAGCGGCCGGGCCGACCGCAATGAGCGCCGACAAGCATTCAGGGCCTTTGTCCTGTTCTGACTTTGCCGCGGCGGTCGGCCAAACGTCCTCGGCAATTTCAATCGGCAAGCCAAGTGCGCGCCAGATTGCGGCATTTTCCTGACTGATTGAATTCTCCGGCGACCTTCCACCCTGTACGGCAACAAATCCGAGCGCCTGTGTCGCCAGTTCGTCAGCGTGACGGATGGCGCGACCAATGGCGACGCGGGACCCGAGGCGGTAAGCGGCGCGCGACTTTGGCGACCGCCGCATCCATTCGATCGACTGCGCGCGTTCGACGCAGGCGATGTAGCGTTGCTTCCAGTCGCCGCCCGCCGGCGCAACCGAGACCGCCAGAAATTCCGCCGGCGGCAAGGGAAGATGCACATGCAGAGCGACGCCGGCGTCGAGCAACATCTCCGCCAGGACGATATCGGCGCCGGCGGCGAGCGCGCCAATTGCCGTGACGAGACGCTGCTGCGCCAGAAACTCGGAAAAGCGCGTCTTCAGCCGGGCGAGCGCCGCCGCTGCATCATCGCCGAGCGACGCCAATGGTCCGCTGAAATAAAGCACGGCGCCAATCGGCAGCACGCGATCGATCCACGCATCGTCAATCGGCAAGGCGGTCTTCAGACGCAATAATTGTTTGCGCGTCGTCGCGATCTTTCCCGGCGCGGCGTCCACCGCCGTACTGGCGGCGGCCAATTCGGTCGCGGCGCCGGACAGATCCCCGGCCAGCAGCCGGCATTCGCCAAGCGTCGCCCGCGCCCAGTATGACGGGTCATCCTCGTCAAGGTTTTCCAGCGTTGTTTCGGCAAGCCTGGCGACCTTTTCGGCAATGGGCCGCGCCCGTTTCAAATCGCCGCTCATGGCAAAAGTCGACGCCGCATTGACGCCGGGGAATGTCGTTTTCAAAGACGTGAAGACCGCCTCATAGGCCTCGGCCGCAAGCGTCAGCTGTTTCTTGTCCGGTCCGCCGGGCGACGCAAAGGCAAGATCGCGGCGCAATCTCGGGCCAAGGCTGGCGATGTCTTCGTCGCGCGCGTTGGACGAGAGCTTGTAGCTGTCGTAAAGCGACAAAGCTTCGGTCAGCGACCCCATGCGCGCCATCGCCAGCACCGCGAGATATTTGTAACGATCATCGCGCGGCGCGCGCTTGACGCCCTCAACGGCGAGATCATAGGCGGCGCTGTTCAGGCCAAGATTGATGTGCGCCTCGATTTCCCAGAGCCATTCGTTCTCGCCGGGAGCAGCTGATTGCAGTCTCGTGTTGGCGGCGAGCTGCGACAGGCGTTTGCGATTTTCGATAACGATATCGCCGCCCTTGCTCTGAAAGATGAGGCCGGATTTCTCCCACATCGTCAAGGTGCGATTGACGTGCTCGCGGCTGACCCCCAGCATGTCGGCGATCAGGGTCTGTTGGAGCCGCCCGATATTGGCGCTCGGCTCCCACTGATTGCCGGTCGCGATGGTTGCAAGGCGCGCAAAGAAAATGGCAAGGCGCATTTCAAGCGGATTTAAAAGCGCCGATGTGTATCTGAAGGTCAGTTGGCGCAAAGACGCCGCCAGCGATTCCATCATCGCCTGCGAGAGGTCCGGCGATCGCCGCACGATGCGCAGAAAATCCGGCATGGGGATGGCGGCGACAGTCAAATTGGTGAGCGCGCGCCATTCGCTGTGATGGCTGACCGGCATGCCGCCAAGAAGTTCAGCGGCGCGCAGCAGTCCGAAAGTGTCGCCGGGTCCGAACAGTGCGATCAGGATGTTGCGTTCGACGATCGTGCTGTGGTCGAGCAGCGCCGCTGCGCCGCTTTCGACAACATAGACTTCCTCGTCCTTGCCTTTTGGCGGGGCAACCGGCTTGCCGCGGGCGACGGCAAGGCTTCGCGCCCGGCGCGCAAGTTCAGCGATATCGTCGGCCGACGCTGCCTTGAATAGCGCCGCGCCCGCAATAATCCGGGTGAGATAGGCCTTTTCGGCCTCTTGGGATTTGTCAGCCAACCCGCCCTCCGAGGGGATGGCGGCATCCTAACAGGATTTTCTGCGGGGCGAGCAAGCGGAGATCGGCCCGGCTCCCTCAACGCAGCGCTAGCGGAAACTAGAAAACGGCCGGATTTCTCCGACCGTTTTCCATCTCCCCCAGGCTCAGGATATTTAGTCCCAGGTCTCCCCCGGACGGCGGCGCTTTTCGGGCGTCTTCGAAGGGGCAACAAGGAAGGGGCCGCTGTCCGTAAGAAAAAGCTAGCGCAAGGGCCGGGGCAGGGGTGTGACGTGGATCACACGGCCGGTCGTTTACCGGGAAGGCGCCATTGGCGATTGGAACCGCCGCCCCACGCTTGCTAAGGCACGAGAGCGAAAGCTGAGGAGTTTCCTTTTGCCCACCATCAACGCCAACGATATCGACATTGAATATGAGATCAATGGCCCGGCCGACGGTCCGGCGGCGCTCCTCATCATGGGGCTGGCGCAGCAACTGACGTTCTGGCCGCCGGCCTTTGTCGAGGCGCTGAACGCCGCCGGCTATAGAACCGTGCGGTTCGACAATCGCGATATCGGCAAATCCGGCAAGCTCGACGGGCGCAAGGCGCCCAATCCGATCCTGCAATTGCTTGGCGGCATCGCCGGGATCCGAGGGGTCGCGCCCTATTCGCTGGAAGACATGGCGGCCGATTCAATGGCGCTGCTCGCCGCGCTCCGGATCGACAAAGCGCATATCATCGGCGTTTCCATGGGCGGCATGATCGCGCAGGTGATCGCGGCGAAATATCCGGACCGGGTAAGGACGCTGACCGCGATCATGTCCTCGACCAACAATCTCGCGCTGCCGCGCGCCAGGCCGGAAATCACCAAAGCGCTGCTGACGCCGCCCAAGAAAGGCGCGACCAAAGACGATGTGCTGGATCGCTCCGTGCAATTCTGGCGGATGATCGGTACAAAAAATTCAGGAACAACCGACGCCGAACTGCGCGCACGCATCGAGGCGTCTTACGACCGCAACCACAATCCGGCCGGCATCAGAAGACAGCTGGCGGCAATTATCGATTCCGGCGACCTACGCCGGTTCACAAGAAAAATCACAGCGCCGTCGCTGGTCATCCACGGCTCCGAAGATCCGCTGTCGCCGCCGACCGGCAGTATCGACATCGCCAAAAACATCGACGGCGCGCGGCTCGAACTGATCGACGGCATGGGACACGATTTGCCGAAGAAATATTTGCCGATGGTCAGCGAAATGATTGTCGGGCATATGCGGGCGAGCGAGGCTGACCAGACCTTCCGGCGATAAATCTGGATCGCCCAAAGGTCCAGTCTTTGGGTGGTCGCGTCGGGTTTGCGAAAAACCGATGATTCCACTTTTTCGCCCGACGCTCTGGCCGGGCGCAATTCACCCCAAATACCCGTTCGTCTTCAGATGCTCGACGATCGCGGTCGCAGCGTCCGCCGCCGTCACTTTCGAGGTGTCGAGCGTGATCTCGGCGCGTTCCGGCGCCTCGTAATCCGAATCGATGCCGGTGAAATTCTTGATCTCGCCGCGCCGCGCCTTGGCGTAGAGGCCCTTGACGTCGCGCTTTTCGCAAACGCTGAGCGGGGTTGAGACGAAGACCTCGATGAACTCGCCGTCCTCGACCATTTCGCGGGCCATGCGGCGCTCGCTCTGGAACGGCGAGATGAACGAGACGAGGACGATGAGGCCGGCGTCGACCATCAGTTTTGCCGCTTCCGAAACGCGGCGAATGTTTTCAACGCGGTCGGCGTCGGTGAAGCCGAGATCCTTGTTGAGCCCGTGACGGACATTGTCGCCGTCAAGCGTGTAGGTGTGGCGCCCGAGATCGCAAAGACGTTTTTCAACGAGATTGGCGACCGTCGATTTGCCGGCGCCGGAAAGGCCGGTGAACCACAATATGCACGGCCGCTGGTGTTTCGCGGCGGCGCGCGCGCCCTTGTTGACGTCGAGATCCTGCCAATGGACGTTTTGCGCGCGGCGCAGCGAGAAGTCGATCATGCCGACGCCGACCGTGTTGTTGGTGCGGCGGTCGATGATGATGAACGACCCCGTCTCGCGATTATGCGAATAGGGATCGAAGGCGATCGCGGCGCTGGTCGTCACATTGCAGAAGCCGACTTCATTCAGTTCAAGCGTCTTGCCGGACATGTGTTCGAGCGTGTTGACGTTGACCTTGTATTTCAGTTCGCTGATCGCGCCTGCGACCATCCGGTTCGCGGTCTTGATGAGATATTGGCGTCCGGGAATCATTTCCTCGTCATGCATCCAGAGGACATGTGCGGCGAACTGGTCGGTCTGTTCGGCGGGCGCCTTGCCGGCGCAGATGACGTCGCCCCTTGAAATATCGATTTCGTCGGCGAGCGTTAGGGTGACGGCGCGGTGAGGTCCCGCGACGGCGAGATCGCCGCCACGCGTGACGATGCGCTTGACGGTCGAGCGCTTGCCGGACGGCGCAACGACAATGTCATCGCCCGGCCGAACCGTTCCTGCGGCGATCGTGCCGGAAAAGCCGCGAAAATCGAGATTGGGCCGGTTGACCCACTGCACGGGAAGGCGAAAGGCCTCATTTGAGGCGTCAACTGCGACTTCCACGGTTTCAAGATAGGGAAGCAGCGCCGGGCCGCTGTGCCACGGCGTGTTGGCGCTCTTTGCCAGAATGTTGTCGCCTTCAAGCGCCGATACGGGAATGCAGACGATCGACGAAAAGCCGAGCTTGCTGGCGAAGGCGCGATAGTCCGCTTCGATTTTTTCAAAGGCGCTGCGCGAATAATCGACGAGGTCCATCTTGTTGATGGCGACGACGACGTGGCGGATGCCGAGCAGCGAACAGATATAGGAATGGCGGCGCGTCTGTTTCAAAACGCCCTGACGCGCGTCGATCAGAATGATCGCGACATCGGCGGTCGAGGCGCCAGTCGCCATGTTGCGGGTATATTGTTCGTGGCCCGGCGTATCGGCGACGATGAATTTGCGCTTTTCCGTGGAGAAAAACCGATAGGCGACGTCGATCGTGATCCCCTGTTCGCGTTCGGCGGCGAGACCATCGACAAGCAGCGCAAAATCGATCTTCTCGCCTTGCGTGCCGACCTTTTTCGAGTCCGCTTCAAGCGCGGCGAGCTGGTCCTCGTAGAGAAGCTTGGTGTCATAGAGAAGCCGGCCAATCAATGTCGACTTGCCGTCATCGACGCTGCCGCAGGTAATAAAACGCAGCATCGACTTTTTTTCATGCGCGTCGAGATAGGCGATGACGTCGTCAGCGGCGAGGGCGTTTGCATGACTCATTAGAAATATCCCTCTTGCTTTTTCTTTTCCATCGACGCCGACTGGTCATGGTCGATGACGCGGCCCTGGCGTTCTGACGATGTCGAAATCAGCATTTCCTGAATGACCTCGGGCAAGGTCGTCGCGGTCGAGCGAACCGCGCCGGTCAAAGGATAACAGCCGAGCGTTCTGAATCGCACGACTTCCATTTTGGGTTTTTCGCCCTTGCCGAGCGGGATGCGGTCGTCATCGACCATAATGAGGGCGCCGTCGCGCTCGACCACCGGCCGTTCGGCCGCGAAATAGAGCGACGGGATCGGGATATTCTCGCGATAGATATATTGCCAGATATCAAGCTCGGTCCAGTTCGAGATCGGGAAGACGCGGATCGATTCGCCCTTGTGAATCTTCGTGTTGTAGATCGACCAGAGTTCCGGTCGCTGGTTCTTCGGGTCCCAGCGATGCTGCGCTGAACGGAAGGAAAAGATCCGTTCCTTGGCGCGCGATTTTTCCTCGTCACGCCGCGCGCCGCCGAAAGCGACGTCGAATTTGTATTTGTCGAGCGCCTGTTTGAGGGATTGGGTTTTCATGATGTCGGTGTGGATTGCCGATCCGTGGGTGAACGGGCCGATGCCCTGTTTGACGCCGTCCTGATTGATATGAACGATGAGATCGAAACCAAGCTCTTTGGCGATGCGGTCGCGATGCTCGTACATCGCCTTGAATTTCCATGTCGTGTCGACATGCATCAGCGGGAAGGGCGGGCGCGAGGGATAAAACGCCTTCGATGCGAGATGCAGCATCACCGAAGAATCTTTCCCTATCGAATAAAGCATGACCGGGTTTTCCGCTTCCGCGGCTACCTCGCGCATGATGTGGATTGCTTCCGCCTCAAGCCGGTCGAGATGCGACATCGCCTGCGGCGACAACAGGCTGGCGCTATTGGCGGATTTTGCCGGCGGCACGGGCCTTGCCGGGGCCACGTCGCCCGTTTCCAGCGCCGACAGCCGCTTGAGCGCGGCTTCAAGCGTCCTGATCGTGAGCTGGCCGCCGGCTTTCAGGCGGGTCAGCCCCTTGCCGTCATTGAGGAGCTTTCGCGACACCGTCGACAGCGACAGCTGTCTGGCTTCCGCAAGGCGTTCGGCCCGAGAGACGAGTTCGGCGATAGACGACATTGGGATTTGTCCCTCATAAATACAGAAAATGGCGGGTTTCTATCTCTCAAAATCGTGGGATGCAAGAGGAGTACCATCCATGCGAAGGAAATACCGAGTAAAATTTAAGATATCGTAGAAATATTCCCACGATCCGCTGCGTCGTTTTGGCGACTTGTAGGGCGGCCTGTTATATCAGATATTTCTGTCATGACAGAATTTACTGACAAGCCCGTCACCCTCACCCCCGCCATCCAGCGCTTCATTCTGCACTGGGGCGATATGGGCCAGACCTGGGGCGTCAACCGCTCGGTGGCGCAAATCCACGCCCTGCTGTTTGTCGCCGGGCGCGCCATGAACGCGGAAGAAATCGCCGACACGCTTCTGATTGCGCGTTCAAATGTTTCGACCTCGATCCGCGATTTGATGGGCTGGGGCCTTGTGCGGCGCACGCCGATCATGGGCGACCGCCGCGACTTCTTTGAAGCCGAAGGCGATGTCTGGGAAATGGCGTCGCGGATCGTCGCAATCCGCAAGGCGCGCGAAATCGATCCAGCTGCGGAGGTTTTGAAATCCTGCATCGAAGATGCGGCGCGCGATCCGGCCGCCGCGCCCGACGCGGTGCAACGATTGAGCGAGATGAAGGCGCTGATCGATCTGTTGAACGATTGGTACGAGCAGATGAACCGCGTCCCGAAATCGCAAGTGCTGCCGCTGATCAAGCTGGGATCGAAAGCTGTTGAGTTGCTCAGTCCGTTTATGAAGAAAGGCAATAGGCAGTAGGCAGTGGGCGATAGAAAACAAAAAGCGCCTTTCGATGCTGCCGACTGACTACTGCCTACTGCTTAAAAAAAGGAGGCGACCATGACCTACGCAGATGCCCTTGACCTTCACCGCCGCCAGCCGCGCCGTAATGCAGCAGCAACAGAGCGGCCTTTGACGCAAATGCCGATGACTGGTGCGGCAAGCTTCCTCGCTTATCTCGGCGCGGCGCCCTTGCTCGCCGGCGCGCTGATGATGATCGCCGATCCGATGAATGCCGCTGGCGCTGAAGCGTTTCTCGTACTCTACGGCGCCGCGCTCCTCATCTTCTTCGGCGGCGTCCGCTGGGGTGTTGCGGTGATGAAGCCGAACGGCCCGACGACGCGCGCGCTACTCGGCGCGGGCCTCCCGATGCTCGCCGCTTTGCCGCTGTTCGGACCCGGTGAAGCGCCAATCAAGATGCTCGTCATCATGGCGCTGATGCTGGTGCTGCTTTTTGACGATCTGCAGGCAACCCGCCGCGGCGACGGCGCACCCGCCTGGTATCTCGGCGTCCGCGTTCCGCTGACAGTCTTGATCGAGGTGGCGTTTCTTGTGGCGATTGCAGCAGGGATGAGGGGATTAGCATGACAACGACAAGTATTTTATACGCCGCAGCAGCGCTCGCATGCGTTGTGAGTTATGCCTTACACGCCTTTGGCGGCGGCGCCTTGATGGCGCGTCCGTTCTATCGCAAGGCGTCGGCGCACGGTATCAATACGCAAGCGTTTCGGTATTGCTGGCATTTTGTATCGGTCGCGCTTGTTACAATGGCGGCGGGATTCGCCGTGCTCGCAGTCGATCCCCGGCAATGGTTTCTTGGCGCATTTCTGACGATGACCGCCGTCGCCGGATCCGGCCTCAGCGTTGTTGTTGCGGGAATGGAAAAGTCACTGCCGCTAAAATCACCGCCGACAACCTTGTTCGCGATCATTGCCGCGCTGGGAAGCGCGGCGCTTTTCGCAAATTGAGCAAATGCGATGAAGCTCGACAGATTTACCTACCGCGCTGACCCATCCGTCCCCGCATTCGACGATGCCGAACCGCTATTCATTTTCGACGGCTTTTGCGTTCTTTGTTCGGATGGCGTCAAATGGATGATGAAGCGTGACCCGAACGGAACAACGCGCTTCGTCTCCGTGCAATCGCCGCTCGCCCGCGCCATCTATGCGCATTACGGGATCGACCCGGATCACTTTGACACGTTCATGCTACTAGAAAACGGCGTTCCATATTACCGTTATCGCGGCTGGCTGGAAGCGGCGAAGACGATGCCGGCGCCATGGTGCTGGCTGGGGTTTGTCGGCCATATCATTCCGGAATTCGTCGGCGATGCGGTTTACGACGTCATTCAGAAGAACCGCTTCAACTGGTTCGGAAAGCGCGAAACGTGTCTCGTTCCAGACGCCTCGACGAAGGCGCGGTTTTTGTGACCCGCCGCGACCCTCGCTCATCTCGCGTAAGACAATGCGGCATTCCATCGGGCCGTCAGCTTCCGGCGCTGATGGCGCAGCCAGACTATCAGGACGCATTCCAAATCGCGTCGCCTATTGCCGAACAATCGATTGTCGAAACATACGTCGCAATATTTGGGCACATGCCGGCCGCGTTCAAATCTCTTATTTACTTGCGCAATGCGCTCGTTGCGCCATTCGGCGTCGCCGGGCCGTCGAGGCAAGACCTGAGTGAGCCGATCGACACCAAAAAACATTACGCGGTGGGTGAGCAGATCGGAAGATGGAACATCGTCGGTATCTCAGATGATGAGATCGTGACGGGGCTGGACGACGTGCACCTTAATTTTCGGGTATCGGTAAAACGCATTCTCGAACAGGGCGTTTCATGCGTGACGCTCACGACCGCTGTCGTTACACACAATGTTCTGGGGCGCGCCTATCTGGCGACTATCCTTCCCTTCCATCGGTTTGGCGTCGCTCGCCTGTTGTCGAACGCCGCCCGGGCCGGCCGGCTGTGACGGACCCGAATCGCCCATTGGTTGTTTACAGACAGGGAGTGGAGCGCATGTTATATTCGATCGTCAAACGAGGGAGCCTTCAATGACCGGACCGATGCGCTGGGTTCTGTTTTTCTCGGTGATCGTGCTTGCCGGGGCTGCGGTGACCGCGCTCTGGGTCGGACTTTCAGCCGATCTGTTGAAGGCGGTTGTTTCTTTCGCCGTCGTGGCGCTCGCGGCGGTTGCGCTTTATGCGCTGACCGGAAAGCGGTAGACGCGGCGGATGAGCGAGGGCGGAATTGCAGCCTCTTGAACTTCTTCTCCTCGCTGTTGCGGGCGTCGCCTCTGGCTGGATCAATGTGATCGCCGGCGGCGGGTCGCTTCTGACCGTACCGATCATGGTGTTTCTCGGGATGCCGGGCCCTGTCGCCAACGGCACCAATCGCATTGCGATCATCGCCCAGAACATCGTCGCCGTTGGCGCCTTTTCCTCAAAAGGGTTTTCCGATTTCCGCCTGTCAGCGACGCTTGCCGCGGCGGCGTCGGTCGGCGCTTATGCCGGGGCCAGCATCGGCGTTGCGCTCAATGGCGTCTGGTTTAACAGAACCGTCGCCGCCGTGATGGTCGCGGTAATGGCGATCATGGCGACCGGGAATGACAAGTCGAAGGCGGAACCCGACGCCTCGGCGAAAGCCAAAAACCTTGTCCTTGGCCATGTCCTGATGATCGGCGCCGGTTTTTGGGGCGGCTTCATCCAGATCGGCGTCGGTTTCCTGATGATGCCGATCCTTTATCGGGTCATGGGATTGGACCTGGTGCGGGTCAACATGCACAAGGTTTTCATCGCGCTCATCTTTTCGTTTGTGGCGCTTGGCGTTTTTGCTTCAAAGGTTGCGATTATGTGGGAAGCGGGCGCAGCGCTTGCCGTCGGCAACGCGGTCGGCGGCTGGCTTGGCGCGCATGCGACAATTAAAGCGGGTGCGCCTTTCATCAAGCGCGCGCTGATGCTGGTGCTGGCGGCAATGGCGGTGAAATTGCTGTTTTTTCCGTAGTCCTGCGCAATTGAACCCATTGGGAAACACGCGCAAACTGGCGCCTGTGCAGGCGGGAGGCGAGCATGAGCGGAACAGTCTTATTCAGCGCACTTGTCATTGCGATTGCGGTTGGTGTTGCCGTCATATTCAACCAACTCGTCAGAAAACGACAGCTCACCGACAATGGCTGGGCGGATATCGACGTCCAGTTGAAGCGCCGCGCCGATCTGATCCCGCAGCTGGTGTCGACGGTTAAAGGTTACGCTGCGCATGAGCGGGCGCTGTTCGAGGAAATCGCCGAACGCCGCAGTGCGGCGATGGCGGCCGGAGACGATCCGGCGGCGCGCGGCGCCGCTGAAGGCGCGCTGGCGCGGCCGGTGACCCGGTTGGTTGCGCTCGCAGAAGATTATCCGGATCTGAAAGCCAATCAAAACTTTCTCGAACTGCAAAAGCAACTCGCCGAGACCGAAGACAAGATCGAAATGGCGCGGCGATTTTACAACGGCGCGGTGCGCGAGCTGAATACGCTGGTCGCCAGCGTTCCGTCCAATCTGATCGCCGGCGCATTTGGGTTTCCATCGCGCACCTATTTTGAGGCGGGTGAGGGGGACCGGGCAACGCCGGCGGTCGCCATGGGAGACGGGCGATGATATTTCGCGCGCTGCTGCTCATCGCCTTCCTGATCGCGCCGCTCGCTGCCAGGGCTCAAGAGCGGATCGCCGGCTTTGATGTCGCCGTCGAGGTCGAAAAAGACGGCGACATTCTTGTCACGGAAACGATTGCGGTAAATTCGCTCGGCTATGAAATTCGGCGCGGCATATTCCGTGACCTGCCGCGCACCTATCTGAAGGGCGGACGGACGCTTCCTTACGCCTATGACGTAAAGAGCGTGACCCGCGATGGAAAAAAAGAGCCCTACGCGACCGAGAATGATGGAAACGCCTATCGCATCCGTATCGGCGATGCGGACGTCATGCTCGAGAACGGTCTGCATACTTACACCATCGCCTATGAGGTGAAGAATCAGGTCCGTTATTTCGACAGCTATGACGAAGTCTACTGGAATGTCACCGGCAATTACTGGGCGTTTCCGATCGAACATGCGCGCGCGCGCATCGCCTTGCCGGGCGGCGCCGGTGCGACGCAGACCTCCGGCTATACCGGTTTTCAGGGCGACACCGACAAATTCTTTGCCTACACATTTTCCAACGGCGTTCACGATTTTCTGTCGACGCGGCCGTTTGCGCCGGGGCAGGGGATGACGGTTGCGGTCGGCTTTGCAAAGGGCGTCGTCGATCCGCCATCGGCCGCCGACGCGCGCAGCGAATGGTGGGCGGCCAATCTGTCGCTTGTTATCCTCGGCGGTGCGTCGCTGCTGATCGGCGGATTTTACGCGTTCATGTGGAACCGTATCGGACGCGATCCGGCGAAGGGGCCGGTGTTCCCGCGCTACGAACCGCCGAAGGGGTATTCGCCAGCGGCCGTTCATCACGTCTATTATCGCGGCCTCTCCGGACACAATGCGTTGATTTCGACGCTCGTCAATCTGGCGGTGCGGCGGCGGATCAAGATCGATGTCGACAAGAAAAAGAAAACCGTGCTGACGCCAATCGCGGTCGGCGCCAGCGAAGGGTTGTCGCCCATCGATGTCGCACTCGAACAGCGTCTCCTGCCGGGAAAAGCGCCGTTCAGTTTCGGGTCGAAATACAATTCGACCCTGACCAGCGCCTATGAAGCCTTCCGCAAGGCGCTCTACAAGGCCTACGGGCCGCCCTATTTCAAATTGAATTACGGCTATCTTGCTATCGCCATCGCGTTTTCAATCGCCGCGACAATCCTTGCGGTCAATTTCACCCTGCAATGGACTTCCATTCACACGGCGGCCGTCGCCGGCCTTGCCGTCATGGCGCTTGCCGCCGCCCGGTTCCTGCCAGCGCCGTCGCAAAAGGGGCAAGATATCCGCACCGAGATTGAAGGCTTCAGACTTTATTTGAAGACTGCAGAGCAATTGCAGCTGAACGCCGTCAAGGTCGGGTCCGAAGCGCCGCCGCCAATGACGGTCGAACGCTACGAACGCTTTGTTCCGTATGCCATTGCGCTCGGCGTCGAAAAGCCGTGGACGGAGCATTTTGAAAAACTGATGCCGCGCGAAGCGTCGGACTACCAGCCCTACTGGGCGAGCGGCAATTACGGCGGCTCGCGGTCCTTGTCCGGCCTCAACAGCGCGCTCGTCTCGTCAATGGCGAGCGGCGTTGCCTCGTCGATGCCGCAATCCTCGTCCTCATCAGGGTCAAGCGGCGGCGGCTCATCCGGCGGCGGCGGCGGAGGAGGAGGCGGGGGAGGATGGTAGGAGCATCAACCGGCCTTCGAAATTTGTCATTAGAGTTGAGCGATCAGGTGCGGGCCTTCTTGTGCGGGCGGACGATAAAGACGCCGATCCGCCACAACAATGTGATGAGCAGCAGCCCGCCGACGCCTGCTATGGCGTAACCGTACTTCAACAGGACGCGGACGGCGGCATACAACCGATCGATCGATTTCAGATTTGTCACATTCGGGACGGGCGCCGCGCCGATTTGGTTGCCGATTATCATCGCCGTTTGATTTGACGGCGTGAACTCAGGCCATGCCGGGGAGCCTTCGCTGTTCGGATCGCCGGTCTTGGCGAAATTTGTCCAATAAGATCCGATCGTTTGGGCAATGCGGCGATCTTCGTCAGTCCAGGCGAGAGGCTTAATGTCCAGGTGATCGAATACATATTGCATTTCGACGCCATGCGAGGCGCCTTCGTCGTCCGGCGGAGTGCGCGTAAATCGATAGTAATATGTTCTGCCCTTACCGCTTGCAGCGTGATTGCGCGCCCACGCCCACATGTTCCAGCCAAAACGCATATCGCTCTCGAAATCGACGAAGGCCTTGCGCGCCGCTTTGTCATCGGCGGGCGCCTTGGGACCAATAAGGGAAACGATGAAAGTCGGAAAATCCCGTTTCAGTTCGTCTGACAAAGTAGCCCGGCTAATTTCGCGGCCTGACAGAAAGTAAAGGCCTTCATCCTTGTTCGAGCCGACAAGGACATCCACGTTATTTTGGCGCCCATGGGCAAAGGTCTCGTAAGGCGTTTCGTGCAGTAAATAGCCGTCAATATTCGGCTGTGGGTTGAACCGGGCGGCGACAATTTCCGACGCCGGAAGCGCGCGCAGCGCTTGTGCTGACGGCGCGTCACGTCTTTCGCCAAAGGCGACCCCGACTTGCTCCGCGCCAGCCAGTTTGAATTCCGGCGCCGCATCTATGGGTTCGAACAACCCGCCGCTTTGCCCTATTGCACGCGCAAACAATCCGCGCGCAAGCGGCGACGCAGTCAAGACACTGATCGAAATCGAGCCGGAAGACTGGCCAAAAACGGTTACATTGTCCGGATCGCCGCCAAACGACCCGATATTGCGCTTTACCCAATTGAGGGCGGCAAGCTGATCGAGCAATCCGTAATTCCCGGATACGCGATGTGCGGATTCTTGTGTCAGGTCCGGATGGGCGAGAAAGCCGAGCGCGCCGAGGCGATAATTGGCGGTGACGACAATAACGCCGCGTTGGGATAGTGCGTCGCCGGCATAAAGGGGCGTCGAGGCGGAGCCATTGATAAGCCCGCCGCCATGTATCCACACCATGACCGGCAATTTCTCGGTTCGTGCGCCGGGTGGAACCCATATGTTCAGGTAGAGACAGTCCTCGTCCATCGGTTCCGGCGGCGAATCTTCGGGGTATGCGCCGCGCTGCATGCAAATGGGCGAAAAGCGTTTAGCGCTCTTGACGCCGGACCAGGGTTCGGGTGGTTCGGGCGCGCGCCACCGGCGTGGACCGACGGGCGGCGCAGCAAATGGAATACCCTTGAATACAAGAACGCCGTTCTCTTCGACGCCCTGAACAAGCCCCGATTCAGTCTTGACCGGCGCGGCAAGTGCGACTGGCGAAATGAATAAGCTTGCAACGGCGGCGGCAAGAGCAGTCAGACCAGGCGCGTGGTTGCAAGTAAACATCGACATTCTTCCTGTAGCGATGGACGCGACCCGACCCTGTTACGCCAAAATATACAAACGCACCGAGTAGCGACGGAAATTCCCAAAAGATATCAGCTTAATGACCGCGTTGCATGATTGTTTGGCGCGAGCCCCCCAGGTCCCGAATGGGACGGCGATCAAAGCGGCGCGCCGCGCCGGTGGCCGCGCCCCTGTCAAGCGCTGGTTTTCCGGAGGCGTTTTGCCGCTTTTCCACAAGGCCCGTTTGTTTTGACAGCATGTCGCAGGTGGGGCAGGTATTGCGCCTGAATTATTGCGTTGGCGAACGAAGCCGGCGCCTCCGCTAACCTGTTCTGTGCAAAAGGAAATCCGATGATCACCCATGACGTTCGCGCGCACCGTTCGAAAGACAATCTGAAGCGCGAAGACCAGCTCGCCTGGAAAATCGCCGAGGTCGCCGCCGACAAGGTCGAGGTCGACGCCGAAGCGACCGACATGATCATCAACCGCATCATCGACAACGCCTCGGTTGCAATCGCCTCGCTAAACCGTGGTCCGATCAAGTCGGCGCGGGCGATGGCGGCGGCGCACGCGCGCAAGGGCGGCGCGACGCTGTTCGGGGCGCCAGCCGATCAGACGGTCTGCGCCGAATGGGCGGCATGGGCGAACGGCACCGCGGTCCGGGAACTCGATTTCCACGACACGTTTCTCGCCGCCGACTACTCACACCCCGGCGACAACATCCCGCCAGTGCTTGGCGTTGCCCAGCAGATGGGCAAGGACGGCAAAGCGCTCGTCCGTGGCATCGCGACGGGCTATGAAATTCAGGTCAATCTGGTGAAGGCGATCTGCCTTCACGAACACAAGATCGACCACATCGCCCATATCGGCCCGTCGGCGACCGCCGGCATCGGCACATTGCTTGATCTGCCTACGGAGGTCATCTTTCAGGCGGTGCAGCAGGGCCTTCACACCACCATCACTACGCGTCAATCGAGGAAGGGCGAGATCTCAACCTGGAAAGCCTTCGCGCCCGCCTACGCCGGCAAGCAGGCGATTGAAGCCGTTGACCGCTGCATGCGCGGCGAGGGCGCGCCGTCGCCGGCCTATGAAGGCGAAGACGGGCCGCTTTCCTATATCCTCAATGGCCGCACGGCGCGCGATCAGGGCAAGAGCCCCTATGAGCCGACCTATCACGTGCCGCTTCCCGCCAAGGGCGAGGCCAAGCGCGCCATCCTTGAGACCTACACCAAGGAACATTCGGCGGAATATCAGTCGCAGGCGCTGATCGACCTCGCCTTCCGCATGGGCAAAAAGATCGGTGATTTCGGCAAGGTGAAATCGATCGTTCTGCATACGTCGCACCATACCCATTACGTCATCGGCACGGGTTCGGGCGATCCGCAGAAAATGGACCCGAATTCCAGCCGCGAGACGCTCGACCATTCGATCATGTATATTTTTGCGGTGGCGTTGCAGGATGGCGAATGGCACCACGTCAAATCCTATGCGCCCGAACGCGCCAAACGCGCCGATACGGTGCGCTTGTGGCGCAAGATCTCGACTGTTGAAGATCCGGAGTGGACGCGCCGCTATCACAGCCATGACCCGAAAGAAAAAGCCTTCGGCGCAAAGGTTGTCGTCACCATGGATGACGGCGCCGAAATCATCGACGAACTTGGTATCGCCAACGCCCATCCGCTTGGCGCGCGACCGTTCCGCCGGGCGGAGTATATCAAGAAGTTCAAGACATTGACCGACTCAATTCTGGACCGGCAAGAATCGGCGCGCTTTCTTGAACTGGTGCAGCGCTTGCCGAACCTCTCGGCGGCGGAAGTTCTGGCGCTCAATCCGGTCGCGCCAAAGGGCTATCTGGTCGAAAACCCGGCGAAAGGAATTTTTTGATCGCCATGTTGAACGCGGCGGCAGCGACATCGCTCTCGCGCTGGCACGAGCTGGTTGCCGCCGGCGATCTTTCGACTGTCGGAGTGATGGCGCGCGACGATGTCGTTTTTCGCTCGCCCGTTGCGCATACGCCCTTTAAAGGACGCGACGCGCTGACACTGGTGTTGTCGACCGTCGGCAAGGTGTTTCAGGACTTTACCTATCATCGGACTTTCGTCTCTGAAGATGGCGCGAGCGTCGTGCTGGAATTTAGCGCCCATGTCGGCGGCAGAGAGTTGAAAGGCGCCGATTTCATCCGTTTTGACGAAGACGGGATGATTGCCGAATTCGAAGTGATGATCCGCCCGGCGTCGGGACTGATGGCGCTGGGGCAGGCGATGGGCGCGGCGCTCGGCGACAAGGCAGGCGATTTGAAATGACCGAGCAAATTCTTTCGCCAGAGTCCGAACGCCGCGTGCGTGAGAGTTTCTCCCGGCAGGGATTCATGAAGAAGCTGGGCGTGGAACTGGTGTCGCTCGGCTATGGGCAATGTGAACTCGCAACCCGCTTCGACGATACGATGACCCAGCAGCACGGCTATTTTCACGCCGGCGTTTCGGCGGCGCTCGCCGATAATGCCGGCGGCTATGCGGCTTTCTCGATCATGCCGGAAAATTCGACGGTTTTGACGACCGAATTCAAGATGAACCTTCTGGCGCCGGCGAAGGGACCGCTTCTTATCGCGCGCGGACGCGTGATCAAGGCGGGGCGGACGCTCATTATCGTGCAAACAGATGTCTTTTCTGGCCCGACCGGGCGAGAAACGCATGTTGCGACCATGCTGGCGACGGAGATGTGTCTGATGAACAAGGATGATCAATAATGCTGTTCACGAAAAAACACGCCGCCGAAAAGCGCGCCGATTTCCGCACGGCCCTGAAGTCGGGGAAGCTCTTGCAGTTTCCCGGCGCCTTCAATCCGCTCTGCGCACAGATGATCGAGCGCAAGGGTTTTGACGGCGTCTATATCTCGGGCGCGGTAATGTCCGCCGATCTTTGCCTCCCCGATATTGGCATTTCGACCCTGACCGAATTCGCCGAGCGAGGCCATCAAGTTGCGCGGGTCACCGATTTACCGACCATTATCGACATCGACACCGGGTTCGGCGAACCGATGTCAGCTGCGCGCAGCGTCCGCTCGATGGAGGAAATGGGGATTTCCGCCTGCCATATCGAAGACCAGGTGATGCCGAAACGCTGCGGCCATCTCGACGGCAAGGAGGTCGTTGCAGCCGAAATCATGGTGCAGCGGGTGAAAGCGGCCTCTGACGCCAAGCGAGACCCGAACTTCATCCTGATCGCGCGATCGGACGCGCGTGCCGTTGAAGGGCTCGACAAGGCGATCGACCGCATGAAGGCCTATGTCGATGCCGGCGCCGACATGATCTTCCCCGAAGCGATGGCGAACGAAAAGGAATTTGAGGCGGTGAGGAAAGCAATCAGCGTTCCCATTCTCGCCAACATGACGGAGTTTGGCAAATCGCGGCTGCTTAACAAGAAGGAACTGGAGGCGCTTGGCTTCAACCTCGTCATCTACCCGGTGACAACCTTGCGGCTTGCGATGTTCGGCGCCGAAAAGGGCCTCGATGCGATCCTCAAGGACGGCGACCAGAACGGCGTTCTCGACATCATGCAGCACCGTCGTGATCTTTATGACTTGCTGCGCTATCATGACTACAATCAGTTCGATCAGTCGCTATACAACTTTCAGGTTACCGATACGCCGAAGGAATAGGGAACGGAAGAATGTCTGAAGAAGTAAAATACGGTCTCGCCGGCGTCGTCGCCGACGACACGGCGGTCTCAAAGGTGATGCCTGAAATAAACTCGCTGACCTATCGCGGCTACAAGGTGCAGGACCTCGCGACGGCGTGCCGGTTCGAGGAAGTCGCGTATCTTATCTGGAACGGTGAGTTGCCGAACCAGGACCAGCTCGACGCCTTTAATGCATCTGAAAAAAACGAGCGGGGGCTCTCCGCCGATGCGCTCAAGGTCCTTTTGATGATGAACCGCAAGGCCCATCCGATGGACACCTTGCGGACAGCGGTCTCGTTCCTCGGTCAGGCGGATAGTAGCGCAAACGATTCTTCGCCAAAGGGCCTCTACGAAAAATCGATCCGCATGTTCGCCTTGATTCCGGAGATCGTAGCGGCTGATTTCCGTCTGAGGAACGGCAAGCAGCCGATCGGGCCCACAAAGGATCTGGCGTTCTCCGAGAATTTCTTTCACATGTGTTTTGGCGACGTTCCAAAGCCGGAAGTCGTCAAATGCTTCGACATTTCGATGACGCTTTACGCCGAGCATTCGTTCAACGCCTCGACCTTCACGGCGCGGACCATCGCCTCGTCGCTGTCGGATATTTATTCAGCCGTGACCGGCGCCATAGGGTCGCTGAAAGGCCCGCTCCATGGCGGCGCCAATGAAGCGGTCATGCACATGCTGAAGGAGGTTGGCGATCCCGCCGGCGCTGAAGCCTGGATGATGGACGCGCTCGCCACCAAGAAAAAAATCATGGGCTTTGGCCACCGGGTCTATCGTTCGGGCGACAGCCGTGTGCCGACGATGACCGACGCCTACAAGAAGATGGTCGACGTCATTGGCACCGATGAGGCGAAGAAATACTGGAAGATCAGCAGGTCGCTCGATGAGGTCATGGTGCGTGAAAAAAAGATTTATCCCAATCTCGATTTCCCGGCGGGCCCGGCCTATTATCTGATGGGTTTTGAGATCCCGATGTTTACGCCGATTTTTGTCATCAGCCGGATTACAGGGTGGACGGCGCATGTCATCGAACAACTTTCCGCGAACAAGCTGGTTCGCCCCTTGTCGAACTACACCGGTCCTGCGCAACGTGACGTGCCGCCGATGGAGAAAAGGTGATATGTACGATCTCGCATTGCGTCTCGCCGACCGGCCAGGCGAACTGGCGAAATTTGGAGAAGCGATGGGGCGCTGCGGACTCAGCGTTGAAGGCGGCGGCGTCTTTACCGTTGACGGCGAAGCGGTCGCTCACTTTCTGTTCGATGACGGAAAGGCCGCAAAAAATGCAGCGGCGCAGGCAGGGCTTGATGTTGTCGCTGTAAGGCGCGTACTGGTACGCCGCCTCAAACAGGACCAGCCTGGTCAGCTCGGCGCGATTGGCCGCGCGCTCGCCGAGGTGGGCGTGAATATCGAGACGCAGTATAGCGACCATTCAAATCAGCTTATTCTGGTCGTGGATGACTACGAGAAGGCCGCGCAGGCGACTGCGCAATGGTCGCCGATGGCGTAACGAGCGAGGCGAAATGGGAATTCCGCGGCAACGCACTGACGAGGAACGCCGACGCGCCATGGCCGCGGTGACGGAGCTGATCGGCTGGATCGGCGACGACCCCGCGCGTGAAGGGCTAGTCGACACGCCGCAGCGCGTGGTCGACGCCTTCCTCGAATATTTCAAGGGCTATAATGAATGCCCCGACACCTATCTGCAGCGGACGTTCGAACAGGTTGGCGGTTACGACGAGATCGTTCTGTTGCGGGACATCCCGTTTCATTCGCATTGCGAGCACCACATGGCGCCGATCATTGGCAAGGCGCATGTCGCCTATCTGCCGAAGGATCGCGTCGTCGGCATCTCGAAGCTGGCGCGTGTCGTTCACGCCTTTGCAAAACGCCTGCAAGTACAGGAGCGGCTGACGGCGGAAATCGCCGATTGTATCCAGCGCGTGCTGGAGCCTGCAGGCGTTGCCGTAGTCATCGAGGCGACGCACGCCTGCATGACATGCCGCGGCGTTGAAACGCCGGGCGTCATCATGACCACCAGCCGGATGATGGGCGGCTTTCGCGACGACCCGCGGTCACGGCAGGAAGTCATGAAACTCATGGGATTTAATTAGGCGCCTTGCGACCTGTTCAAAGGAGCACTCTATGCCCTATCAATGCATAATTCTCGAATATGACGGTGCGGTTGGTATTATTACCCTGAACCGGCCCGAAGCGCTGAACGCGTTTTCAAACCAGCTGATGGACGAATTGACGGACGCGCTGAAAAAGCTCGAAGCCGACGATGACATCGGCTGCATCATTATTACCGGCTCTGAAAAGGCGTTCGCCGCCGGCGCCGACATTAAGGAAATGGCGTCTGTCACTTACATGCAGGCCTACAATGAGCAGTTCATCACCCGCAACTGGGAAGAAACAACGCGTTGCCGGAAACCGGTCATCGCGGCGGTCGCCGGTTATGCGCTGGGCGGCGGCTGCGAACTGGCGATGATGGCGGATTTCATCCTTGCCGCCGACAACGCGAAATTCGGTCAGCCTGAAATTACCATTGGCGCTATACCCGGCGCTGGCGGCACCCAGCGGCTGGCGCGGTTTATCGGCAAATCGAAAGCAATGGAGATGTGTCTGACCGGCCGGATGATGGATGTCGAGGAGGCCGAGCGCTGCGGGCTCGTCAGCCGTATCGTGCCGAAAGGCGAACTTCACGCCGAAGCGATCAAAACAGCGAAGCAGATCGCGTCTTTGTCCCGCCCGATCGTCATGCTGACAAAGGACGCGGTCAATCGCGCTTTTGAATTGCCGTTGACCGAAGGCGTTCGCTATGAACGCCGCATCTTCCATTCAATCTTCGGCACCGAAGATCAGCAGGAAGGCATGGCCGCCTTCGTCGAAAAGCGGAAGCCCGCCTTCAAGAACCGTTGACACCGGCGCATTGCGGGCACACTGAACGGTGATGGACAACCTCGTCCTTGCAATCGCGATTATCGGTATGCTTGGCGTCGGCGCACAGTGGCTCGCCTGGCGCTTTGCGTTACCGGCAATCGTGATGATGGCGATCGCAGGGCTACTCGCCGGCCCAGTGTTCAAAATTCTCTGGCCATCCTCCTATGTCGCCGGCGCACCGCAAGCATTCAGCGGCGGCCCGATGGAAATGCTGTTTGGCGATTTCTACAGGCCGATGATCGCGATTGCCGTCGCCGTCATCCTCTTTGAAGGCGGCCTCACTCTCAATTTCCGGGAAATCCGCGAATTGACGAAAGGCGTGCGGCGGCTGGTCTTTCCCGGAGTGCTTGTCGCCTGGGGCCTTGGAAGTCTCGCGGCAATCCGTATCGGCGGACTGGAGCCGCCGGTCGCTCTGCTGTTCGCCGGCATTATGGTCGTGACCGGGCCGACGGTCATTATTCCACTGCTGCGTCAGTCGAAACTCAATCAGCGCCCGGCTGCGCTTCTGAAATGGGAAGGGATCGTCAACGATCCGATCGGGGCGCTCCTTGCCGTCCTCGTTTATGAAGTGGTGAGTTTCGAGGCCGCCGACACTCTCGCTCATTCGCCAGGAGAAATTTTCGGGTCGCTGCTGCTCGCTTCAATTCTCTCGGTGGCGCTCGGATTTGCGGTCGGGCGGTTTGCGGCGACGACCTTTCGCCGCGGCTGGGTTCCTGAGTATCTGAAGCCGCCGGTTTTGTTCGCGCTGGTGCTGGGCGCGTTTGAGTTTGGAAATTTGCTGCAGGAAGAAGCAGGGCTCGTCGCCGTGACCGCGATGGGCGTTACGCTCGCCAATTCGCGCATCGCCAGCATCGACGAACTTCGCCAGTTCAAGGAATCGATTGCGACGCTCCTGGTTTCCGGCGTCTTCATTGTCCTGACTGCGAACCTCACATGGGAAACGCTCGGCGCGCTCGGGCCTGCGGATTTCATGCTGATCGGCGTGATGCTGTTCATTGTCCGGCCGGCGACTGTGTTGCTGTCGACCATCGGCGCGGGGCTCACCTGGCAGGAGCGTCTCCTCGTCGCCTGGATTGCGCCGCGCGGGATCGTCGCCATCGCCGTCTCAAGCTTTTTCGGCGCCGCCCTTATTCGGTATTTCACCGAGCAATACGGGCTCGCAGCGACCGGCGCCGATCAGCAAACCGTCGAAGCGCTGATCACGTCGTCCGAACGGTTGATCCCGCTGGCCTTTGCGATGGTCTTCGCCACCGTGTTCCTCCACGGATTTACGATCGGACCTCTGGCGAAGGCGCTCGGCCTTGCCTCGAAGGACCGTCCAGGCGTTCTCATCGCCGGCGCCTCTCCATGGTCGGCGGGGCTCGCGGCAAAGCTGAAAGAAATGGAAATTCCGGTCGTTGTCGCCGATGCAAGCTGGCGGCGGCTGCAACCGGCGCGGTTGGCGAATGTGCAGACCTATTATGGGGAAATTCTTTCGGAGGTGACCGAACATCATCTCGACCTCAACAGGTTCGGCAGCCTTCTCGCGGTGTCTGGAAACGAGGCCCACAACGCGCTCGTCTGCACCGATCTTGCGCCGGAACTCGGGCGCGCGGCGATTTACCAGTTGAGCGCCAGCGGCAAGGACGACAATGAACGCCGGTCGGTGTCGTTTACCCTGCGCGGACGGACATTCCTGAAGTCGGCGTCGACGCTCGATGAATTGCTGCGCCGGCATTATGCCGGATGGTTCTACCAGAAGACCCGCCTTACTGAGGAATATCCGCCTGAAGCGTATTTGAAAGATCTTGGTAAGGATTATGAACTGATCTTGTTGATCCGTAGGGACACCATTACCTTTGCCTCAAAGGAACAGCCATTGACGCCCGAAATTGGCGATGTGGCGCTCGCTTATCTTCCAAAGCCGACGGCCGCCGAGAAGCCAAAACCAGCGCCGCAGGCGTCCTGACGCCGCCGCAGAAATCACTGTTCTGCTTGCATTGCATCGCAGCTGGTTAACGGCGCATTAGCGCTTAAACCCTAGCGTCGTCCGACGGGGAAGGACGATGCGCCCATTGAATAACAAAGCGAGCACTTCGTTGATGTCCGCCTTCGCCTCTGACATGGCGGAAGCGATGGCTGTCCGCCGTGCGTCGCGGCAGGCGAAGGCTGCGCGCGCCGAAGCTGAAATGTCGATCAGGGCGCGCGCCGAATTCCTCGCCAATATGAACCACGAATTAAGGACGCCGCTGAACGCCATCATCGGCTTTGCAACCATGCTGAAGGAAGGCGCATCCTATAACCTGACGCCGGAACAGCGCGACAATTACGCTGACTACGTGTTGCAGTCCGCCGATCTGCTGCTTAGCCATATCGACACGCTGCTGGAAGCGGCGGCGCTCGACGGCGGCGACTTGTCGCTGGAGCCCGAGGCGATCGATTTAACGGCGGCGCTGAACGACGCCGTCGCGCGCGCAAAAATCGCCGCTGATGCGGCCAAGGTTACTATCGACATCAAGTCCGAAGGTCCCGCAGCTGAGGGCTGGGGCGACGCGGTCCGCATGGGCCAGGCGCTCGACCATGTCATCCGCACCGCCATCAAGTTTTCGCCAGAAGGCGCGCGTATTCTCGTGCGCGCGCTGGTCGGCAAGGACGGCTGGCCCGAAATCGCCATTCGCGATCGCGGCGAAGGCATGACGCCCGAAGCGATCGAAAAGGCGCTGCAGGCCTTTCGCGAAACCCATCGCGGGCTCGACCGCTCTTTTGCCGGCCCCGGTATCGGTCTCGCGATCGCCAAGACATTCATCGAACTTCAGGGCGGACGCTTTTCGATCAAGTCAAAACTCGGCGAGGGAACGCTGGTCAGGATTTCGACGCCGCCGCCTAAATCTTCAGTCGCAGAGCGCGACGATGACATGAAGCTCGCCGGATAGAATTTTAAGGAGACGATTATGAGCCAAGCCGCCGTTGAACCCGTCACCGCCGCAGACAAACTGCGCGCCGCCGCCGCTTCTGCACGGCGAAAAATGCGGATTGGCGAGGTCGTGTCGGTGAACGGCAGCCACGCCCTTGTCATGCTGGATGAGGATCGGCCGGACCTCGACCGTGTCCACCGTCCGCAGCTCGGCGCTATCCTGTCGGTCGATACCGGCGCGTGTATCGTTCTTGGCCTCGTATCGGCGATGAGCGTGCCGGCGCCCTCGCTTGAATCCGGCGGTACGGATCTGCGCATTATCGAGCTTGAACTTATTGGCGAATTCACCAAGCCAACGGCGAAAACGCCGGCGCGTTTCCGGCGCGGCGTTTCGACCTATCCGACCTTGCATGACGAAGTGCAACTGGCGGCGCGCGAGGAACTTGCAGCGCTGTTCGCAGCGAACGGGTCGGCGAGCGTTCGCATCGGCGTCGTCAAGCAGGACGTCGCAATACCTGCAACCGTATCCGTCAATGAACTGTTCTCGCGGCACTGCGCCATTCTGGGGACAACAGGCGCCGGCAAATCCTGCGCGATTACGTTGATGCTCTCCGCGGTGCTGCAGCGTTACCGCAACGGCCATGTTGTCATCCTCGATCCGCACAACGAATATTCGCACTGTTTTGGCAGCGACGCGATTGTCTTCGATCCCTCAAGCCTGACCTTGCCGTACTGGATGCTGACTTTCGAAGAACTTGTCGAAATTCTCTATCCCGGACGGATCAACTGCGCGGAAGAAATCGAAGTTCTCGGCGACATGATCCCGGTCGCCAAGAAAATGAATCTCGGTAATGCCGCCGGCGGCGCAAAGCTGATGGCGGATCGGCGCGAAGGATCGAACATCACGGTCGACACGCCGGTTCCCTACCGTATTTCGGAATTGCTGACATTGATCGACAAGACGCTCGGCAGCCTTGAGAATTCCCGGGCGACCGGCCCCTACAAGCGCCTTCGCGCCCGCCTGCACGGCATCAGCCAGGACGCCCGCTTCGCCTTCATGTTCGGCGGCTTGACCGTTCAGGACACAATGTCGGATTTCCTCGGCCAGCTCTTTCGCATTCCGGTCGAGGGATCGCCGATTTCGATCATCGAACTTGGCGGCTTGCCGGTTGAAGTGGCGCAGGTGATTGTTTCGGTCATTGCGCGGCTCGCCTTCGAATTCGGTCTCTGGAGCCATGGCGCCGCGCCGATCGCGCTTATCGTTGAAGACGCGCACCGCTATGCGCCGGCGAAGGAAAATGTCGGCTTTGGCCCGACCCGCAAGGCTCTTGTGCGGATCGCCAAGGAAGGACGTAAAGTCGGCGTCTCGCTATGGGTTGCGTCGCAGCGTCCGACCGAGCTTGATGCGACGATCCTGTCACAGTGCAATACGATCTTCGCAATGCGTCTCGCCAACCAGGCCGATCAGGAGGCGTTGCGCGCCGCCGTGCCCGACGCCTCGACCAGCCTGCTCTCCTGTTTGCCATCGCTTGGCCTCGGCGAAGCGATCGCCGTCGGCGAGGGGGTTCCCTTACCGACGCGCATCCGCTTCGACGCCTTGCCGCGCGAAGCGGTGCCGAGAAGCCTCACCGCCAGCTTCACCGACGGCTGGTCGGTCGACGTCGAAGACAAGGGCTTCATCGCCCGCATCGTCGAACAATGGCGCGCGCAGAAACTGCTGCTGCCGGACGTTTAGAGCGCTCGACTGGCGTTGCGATAAGTTCACAAGAGCGATCCGCCGGCGCTTGATTGAGTAGCCCTCCTTGCCCACACTGCGCGGCGGAGGGCCCCATGATTCGTCCTGTTGCCGCTGCATTCGCGTTTCTCATTTCGCCGGCATTCGCTGAGGCGCCGATCACCATCGTCATCCATGGCGGCGCGGGCGCTCTCGAACGCGGGCGCTACACGCCTGCGGAAGAAGCAACGTACAAGGCCAAGCTCGGCGAGGCGCTGGACGCAGGCTACGCAGTGCTCGAAGCGGGCGGCTCATCGCTTGATGCGATTGAGGCCGCGATTGTCCTGATGGAAGATTCGCCGCTTTTCAATGCGGGGAAGGGCGCCGTCTTTACCTATGACGGCAAGAACGAGCTTGACGCCTCGATCATGGACGGGGCGACGAAAGCGGCGGGCGCTGTTGCCGGCGTTACGCGCGTCAAGAATCCGGTCCGCCTTGCGCGCGCGGTGATGGAACATTCCCCGCATGTGATGATGGCGGGGAGGGGCGCGGAAGATTTCGCCAAAGAACAGCACCAGGTTCTTGTAAAACCTTCCTACTTCAAGACCGAGGCGCACTGGCGCGCCTACAAGGATGCGTTGAAATCGGAAAAAGACAAGGCGAACGAAAAATCGCAAACCGGCCTGCCGCATGATTTCAAATATGGAACGGTCGGCGCGGTTGCGCTCGATAAAGCTGGCAATCTGGCGGCGGCGACATCAACCGGCGGCATGACCTTGAAGCGCTATGGCCGCATTGGCGACGCGCCGATCATCGGCGCCGGAACCTTCGCCGACAACAGATCCTGCGCTGTATCGGCAACCGGATGGGGCGAATATTTCATCCGCCTCACAATCGCCCGCGATATCTGCGCGCAGGTCGAATATGCCGGCAAACCGATTGCGGAGGCGACAAAGGACATGATCCATCACCGGCTTCAGGATGCGGGCGGCGATGGCGGCGTCATCGTGCTCGCGCCCAGCGGGGAATTCGTCATGGATTTCAATTCTGCCGGGATGTTCCGCGGCGTGAAGCAGGGCGACAGGAAAGAAGTTGCAATCTACCGGGAATAAGCACGCCCCCTCTGTCGACCCAACGGCATATTTTCCGAACCTGTTCAGCACGGCGCAAATAGAATTCACCCAGACCCGGAGGGACTCAATTGGACGTCAATCGCAGAATTTTCATTGGCGGCGCCGTAGCCGCCGCCGGGATCGCCGCGAGTGCGGAGGCAAAGATCAGCGCAGACGGCGGCGGCAAGACGCACGCCAAGGCGCTGAAGGCGCTTGATCACTATGTCGCGCAGCATCGCGCCGCCTGGGGCGTTCCTGGGATGACTATTGTCGTTGTCGATCGCGACGGATTTACCGGCTATGTGACGTCGGGGCTCGCCGATGTCGACAAGAAAATTCCGGTTGGTCCGGATCATCTGTTTCAGGTCGGCTCGATTTCCAAGATGTTTACCGCGCTTTCGATCTGGTCGATGATCGATGAAGGAAAACTGTCGCCGGACATCCGTCTTGAAGATGCGTTGAAAGGGCTGACCGTCAAGGGCGGCAAGACGATCACCTTGCAGCATCTCTTGAATCACACGGCTGGCCTGCCGGCCGATTCAACAATTTTTCCTGAAGGCGGGTTGTGGACGGGGTTTGAGCCCGGAACCAACTGGTCCTATTCAAATTCTGGCTATGCGCTGGCGGGAATGGTTGCGCAAACCGCCGGAGGCAAGCTCAACTGCGACCTCGTCGATGACCGCGTTATCAAGAAACTCGGCATGACGAATTCGGTCTCCGCCATGCGCGTCGCCGACCGCCATCGCTATGCGCAAGGATATGAACCGGCGCTGACCGATCGGCTCAATCCCCATCCCGGCGCCATGACGGCGACGCCGTGGGTTGATTCAGACAGTCCCGCAGGCTCGGTTGCGGCGACCGCTGGCGACATGGCGAAATTCCTGCGGTTCCTGCTTGGCCTTGCCGATGGTAAAGGCGTGCCGGTTTTTTCAGACGAAACGGCGACGCGCTTTCTCGCCGATCCGGCTGACGGCTGGGGACCGGGAGCCAAATACGGCAATGGCATTGCGCGGATCGAAATCGACGGGCGCAAGTACCTGCATCACACCGGCGGCATGGTGTCGTTCTGCTCGGCGCTGCATGTCGACGCCGACGCCGGAGTCGCCGCATTTGCATCGGCAAATATTCATTATTCGCTGAATTACCGCCCGGTCCGGGTCTCAACCTATGCCTGCGAGCTGATCAGGGCGGTGCGGGAAGGCGCGCCGCAGCCGTCGCCAAAACCGCCGACAATCGCGCTCGAAAAACCCGAACACTATGTCGGCGCCTTTACCGCCGCCAATGGCGACAATTTCGAAATCGTTGCGGACGCCGGCGCTGTCCAGATGCGGCGCAACGGAAATTACAGTGTTCTGCAACAAGCGTCAGGATCGCTGTTTGCCTCGACCGAGCCGGACTTTGCCGTGACCGGCGTTGTCTTCGACGTCGAGAATGAAAGGCCGGTGCGCACGTGGATAGGCGAAACCGAATATCTGGCTGATCCCTCGATCGGATACAAACCGCCGGCGCCTGAGGCGCTTCACTCGCTTGCCGGCCGCTATGACAATGATGATCGCTGGGCGGGTCCAATTTATGTCTATGCGCGGGACAACCGCCTGTGGATCGGCAATGCGGAAGAGATTGTACAGGGCGGCGATGGCGACTGGCGCTTCACGGACGAGACGTCGCCCGAACGCGCCAGATTCGCGGGCTTCATCAATGGCAAGCCGGAAGTATTGTTACTGTCCGGCACGCCGTTTTACCGCCGGTTCAGCTAGCAACACGGTGCGCGGTTAACCGCGATTCTTAAGATCGCCTTTACGCCCCGATAACTATCATTTCGGGTGAGGGGGCACGCATGGATGTTCGGAGCGCTTGGAAATCGCAGGCCGGCAACGTCGCCTTGACGTTTGCTCTGGTCTTGCCCGTGCTCTTCGGGGCGGCGGGGGCCGGCGTTGATTTCGCCCATTATTCCTCGGCGCGCGCCGCGCTTCAGGAAGCCGTTGACGCTGCCGCGCTCGCTGGCGCGCGCGAATACCTGACGTTGAGGAGTGCCGATGCAGTTGCGAAAAACCGCGCCGATAGCGCCGCCAGCTCAATACTGGCGCGGACCGACGTGCTGTCGACCGCAAAAGCGCGCGCGTCGGCCGACAACGCCAGGTCGAGCGTCACCGTGGAAGCGAGTTACGCCTATCGCCCGACCTTGTTCGTAGCGCTTTTCAAGACGCCGATCGAGATTGAAGTCGCGGCGACAGCAGTTGCCTCTGGCGGCGCCAATATCTGTGTCATTGCACTGCAGGAGCATGACGGCGACATCATCAATATCAGAGATAATGCAAGTCTCTACGGCGCCGGATGCGCCGTCTATTCGAATTCGAACGATGCACACGCACTGATGGTCAAGTCGAGCGGGGTCATGGAAAGCGCGTTCACCTGCTCGTCTGGCGGCTACGGCGATAATGACCGGCATTTCTCGCCTATTCCAATGACGGATTGCCCAAGGCGAGACGATCCGCTTGCTGACCGCATTGAGCCGGCAGTTGGCGGATGCGATCATTCGGATTTGAGGCTAACGGACTATGTGGGCCGCATATCGCCGGGCGTCTATTGTGACAGCCTGACGATCGACGGCGCCTCGCGCGTAACGCTTGACCCCGGGATTTATGCCTTCAAGGACGGGGCGCTCGAAGTGAAAAGCACTTCCCGGCTGGAAGGAAACGGCGTCGGCCTCTTCTTCACGGGGAAAGACGCCGGAATCAGGTTCGAGGACAAGTCGGCGATTTCGCTTGCGGCGCCTGAAACCGGCGTCATGGCGGGTGTTCTGATCTGGCAGAGCAGGGACGCTGTCGGGGTTCGGGACTTCGAGATTTTCAGCAACTTCGTCGACCAGCTGGTTGGCACCATCTATCTTCCTGACAGCGACTTCATCGCCTCGGCGACGAGTGATGTCGCCGAGGACAGCGCCTATACCGCGATCATTGCAAGGCGCATTCGGCTCGAGAAAAATACCAGGCTGGTTTTGAACACCGATTACGCGTCAACGTCAGTGCCCGTGCCGGTCGGCATCGCCAACGCCGGCGGCGCAGTATTTCTGCGAGAGTAGATCGCGGGTCGCTGCTGTTGCCGCTTGCGCGGTGTATGCCTCGCGGGTAAATCCGGGACGTAAGGGGCCCCTGCAGAAGATCGGCAACATGACAGAGTTTGTAAAAATCGACCGCGACGGGCGGGTGCTCACCATCACCATGAACCGCGCCGACAAGAAAAACGCCTTGACGCATGACATGTATGCGGCGATGGCGGACGGATTGAAGCTTGCGCATGACGACGCGCAAATCCGCTGCGTGATCATTACCGGCGCGGGCGACAGTTTCACCTCTGGCAATGATCTGTCAGACTTCGCCGCCGGAATGCCGGAGGTAAAGCCGCCGGTTGTTCGTTTTCTCGAGAACATCCTCGCCTGCGACAAGCCGATCATGGCGGCGGTCAACGGCCCCGCCGTCGGCGTCGGTCTCACCATGCTCCTGCATTCTGATCTTGTTTACGCGGGCGATACCGCAACTTTTCGCTCGCCCTTCCCGCATATTGGCGTCGTGCCGGAGGCGGGATCATCGCTCCTGCTGCCGATGACGGTCGGTTTGGCGTGGGCCAATGACATTTTTATTGCGGGCCGCGTTCTGACCGCGGCGGAGGCGCTTGCGGCGGGCCTCGTCTCGCGCGTCTACCCTTCATCCGCGTTCATGGATGAATGCCGCAAGATCGCAGCGACCGTCGCCGCGCAGGCTCCGAATGCGATGCTCAACACCAAGCGCCTTGTCCGGTCCAATCGCGCCGCCGTTATGGAGCGCATGCAAAAAGAGGGCGGCATCTTCAACGAGCAACTGAAATCGCCGGAGTTCATGGTCGCGGCCGCCGCCTACATGCAGCGGAAATTGCCGGATTTCGATTAGTTCGCGCCCTTAGCGGCTTCAGCCTTCGCCAAGTTGAGAAGCGCGTCCAGTTCGGCGCGGTCGAAAAAATCACGACGCGCGAAGACGCCGCTGATTTTTGTAGTGTTGGCGATGTCGGCGAGCGGATCGGCGTTAAGCAGAACGAGGTCTGCGGCTTCGCCTTTTGAAATGACGGGCGCGCCCGACTTGCGGCCGAGATAGCGAAGGGGGTTGATCGTCGCGGTTTGCAAAGCTTCGATCGGCGTCAGGCCAGCCCCGACCATCAGTTTCATTTCGTCATGCACGCCCGAGCCCGCAAAGACGTAAGACTCGTTCGATGCGTCCGTTCCGGCGAGAAGACCGACGCCTGCGTCTTCCAAGGGGCGGATCGATCTTATTTGCGCCGCAAACGCCTTTTTGCCGATCGCAAGTTCACGCCGGTCCGCAGTTTCGCTCCACTCTTTCCATTCCGCCGCGATTGAGGGCGTTGTGAAGACGATGCGAGGGTCGGATGAAACCTCGGGCTCGTCGGCACGGAAAAATCCGTACATTTGAATGAGCGTCGGGACATGCCAGACGTTATGCGCTGCGAATTCTTCAAATAACGGGCGACAGGACGTCATATCGACGTCGGCGAAAGCGTCGACAATCTTCTCGTTCATCAGGAAAGCGAGGCCTTCAGCGTCTCTCGGCGCCTTTTCATATTCCTTGCGGATCAGAGCGAGCGCCTCCGGCGAACATCCTTCAACGACAAGCGTCAAATGATCGATCACCGTCTGACCGGCCGCGACTACGTCCTGCGGCGTAAGGCTCAGCGGCACATGGCCTTCCAGCGGGATCTTTTGTTTTTTCGCTTCGTCGGCGAGAGCGAAATAAGCCTCCGGCGTCAGCCGGTCATAGGATTTGACGAAGTCAAACCCGTATTTCTTCATTTCCCGAACCAGAATTCGCGCAGCTTCAGCATCCTCCGCCGACAGGCCGAAAGAATTGATCTGCGGCGCACCGTCAATGATCGGCGATCCCCAGACGATATGCGGCGCGATGGGATTGGTCTTCGTCCACTCCATCGCGGCGAGGGCGGAACCAAGATGCGAACCCGCATCCCTGACGCCGATGACGCCATAAGCGAGAAACAGTGGGTAATGATATTTCCACCGCGCCTCGCGATGCGAATGGACATGCATGTCCCAAAGACCGGGAATCAGGAATTTTTCAGCACCATTGACGACCGTCGAATTCCTCGGGGCGGAGGTCTCGTCGGAGGCGCCGATTTTCGCGATCCTTCCGTTCTTGATAATTACCGTCTGATTGCTGCGAAGCGCTCCGTCTTCGACATCAACGATCGTGACGTTTTGAATTGTGAAATTCTCGGCCGCTGCGCCGACAATGGATGCGAGGATTATGCTCGCGGTGACAAGCGCAAATTTCAACATGTTCATACTTTCGGTTTGTAAGGGGCGGCGGCGTCTTCCTTGGAGAACAGCAAGGCGTCGTCTGAAAGCCGCGTGACTTCCGCCGCATCAAAGAGCGTCGTGCCGGGCGTCATCAACGTCGCCGCGGCGGCGGCAAGCCCCCAGCGGAGCGCGGTGTCGTCATCGTCGCCGCGCATCAACGAGACAACAAGACCTGCGACCATGGAGTCCCCGGCGCCGACAGCGCTTGCAACCGTAACTGGAATGCTAGGCGCCGTCACACACCCACTCTTGCTGGCGATCATCCCGCCATCGCCGCCGTGCGTCAGAACAAGCTTTTCAAGTTTGTGCGTTTGAACGAAATCCCTGGCGAAGCTGGCGGCCTCGTCCGGCCAGCGAAGAACGCGCCCGGCGATGGTCGACAGCTCCTGCTTGTTTTTGCGCAATAGGAACAGCCCTTCATAGAGCGCTTCCTTTTCGCCGCTTGTGGTGTCGAGCACAAAGCGCGCGCCTTTCGCTTTTGCAATTGCGGCGGCGCGCGCCCAGAAGTCGGCCGGTGTTTTGGGCGGCAGGCTTCCCGAACCGACGACATAGTCGCCTTTGCGCGTTTCTGACCCCAGCGCCGCGAGCAGCGCCGCCAGCTCACTGTCGCCGAGCTCCACGCCGGGAAGGCCGAACCGATATTCATTATTGCTTGCCCGATCATGCGCAGTGAAGGCGATGCGTGTCGGACCCTCGACGCTGATCGCGCGGCAAGCAATGCCTTCTTTTTCAATCAGTGATGTCAACGCCTCGCCGAAGGCGCCGCCGGCGGGAAAGATCGCCAGCACTTCGGAGCCCAGCCTTTTTGCGGCGCGCGCCACATTGACGCCGCCGCCGCCCGGATCGATTTGCGGATGATCGCAGCGCAGCTTCTGGTTCGGCAGAACTTCGTCCGTTTCGACCGAAACGTCGAGCGCGGGATTTGCGGTCAAGGTGATGATGCGGGACATCGCTACAGCAGCCCCAGCCCTTTGAAGCTCGCTTCGGTCTTGTGGCCGATGATCAGGTGATCATGGACACGGATATTGAGTGCTGTCGCCGCCTTGACGATCTGATTGGTCATTTCGATATCGGCTCTTGACGGCGTCGGGTCGCCGGATGGGTGGTTGTGCACGAGGATGATCGCTGACGCCGACAGTTCGAGCGCGCGTTTGACGACCTCGCGCGGATAGACCGGCGTGTGATCGACGGTGCCGCGCTGCTGCACTTGATCGGCGATCAGGATGTTCTTCTTGTCGAGGAAGAGAATACGGAAGAGCTCGGTCTTCTCGTCGGCCATTGCGGCGCGGCAATAAGAGAGGAGATCGTTCCACGACGATATCACCGGCCGGTCGAGCACGCGCGCCTGCGCCAGCTTGATCGACGCCGCGTGCACGATCTTCAGTTCCATCGCGACATTTTCCGAAACGCCCTTGACCTCGGTCAGCCGCTCGATCGGCGCGGCGAGCGCCTGCGGCAGGCCGCCAAAGGTCTTGATGATGTCCTTGGCGAGCGGCTTGACGTCGCGGCGCGGAATGGCGCGGAACAAGATAAGTTCAAGCAGTTCATAGTCGGCAACCGCCTCGACGCCGGCGCGGCGAAACCGCTCGCGCAGCCGGTCGCGATGTCCCGACATGTGATTCGGGGCGTTGTCAGGTTTCGTCTTGCTGGATTTGGCGTCCAAGAATGCGTTCCGCTATCCGTTTGTCCACCGCACAGGCGCGGGGGCCCCAGCCTTGACACTTGTAAGGGATTCCCGCGCTTGCGGGAATAATCGGCTCAGGCGGCGGAATAAGGCGGCCGGTCCAGCCCCGCCGGGGATTTGGTGAAGATTTCGACGCCGGTTTCGGTGACGCCGACCGAATGCTCGAACTGCGCCGACAGCGACTTGTCGCGGCTGACCGCGGTCCAGTTGTCCTTCAGCAGCTTCACATCCGGCTTGCCCTCGTTGATCATCGGTTCGACGGTGAAGAACATGCCGGGCTTCAACTCGATTTCCGGAGCCCGGTGGACGCCGAAGCGGTCGCGGTATTCCGCATAGTGAACGACATTTGGCGCATCGTGAAAGACCCGCCCCAATCCGTGACCGCAGAAATCCCGCACGACCGAAAACCCCTCAGCCTCGGCGTGCGTCTGGATGGCGCGGCCAATGTCGCGCAGCGTATTGCCGGGCTTGATGACGGCAAGACCCGCCATTAGCGCTTCATAGGTGGTGTCGACGAGGCGGCGCGCTTTGACTTTCGGCTCGCCCGCCCAGTACATGCGGCTGGTATCGCCATGCCATCCATCGACGATGACGGTGACGTCGATATTCATGATGTCGCCGTCCCTGATCGCCTTGTCGGACGGGATGCCGTGACAGATGACATGGTTTAGTGAAATACAACTGGCGTGGCGATAGCCGCGATAACCGATCGTCGCCGATACCGCGTCATGATCGAAAACGAAGTCGCGGATGAGGTCGTCGAGACGGGCGGTGGTCACGCCCGGCTTCACCTGCGCCGCGACCATGTCGAGGCATTCCGCTGCAACGCGCCCGGCCTTGCGCATGCCCTCGAAGTCCTCGGCTTTGTGAAGCTTGATCTCGCCAGTCTTCACCTCTTCGAGCGTGTCGGCGTCGGCATATTGCATAACTCGGGTCCTGCTCTGGTCCAACCCTATCTGGCGCCGTCAGCCGTGAAGATCAATCGTCGGCAAGCGCCGCGGGACGCTCCCTACCCTTCCAGATTCTTAACGGTTTCCTGTCAAATTCAGCAAGTTAGATGGCAAGCAGGGCTACATTCCATGCGCAGTTTTTCGTCGGCGACCGGCGGCAATGTCTCCGTCCTCTTCGCTCTGGCGGCAATTGTGATTCTAGGCGCTGCCGGCCTTGGGCTGGATTTCGCCCTCTGGAACAAGGAGCGGACCGAATTGCAGCAGGCGGCTGACGCCGGCGCAACCGCCGGCGCTGTCGAACTGGGGCGCGGCGGACGCAATGCAAGCGCGCGCGCTCAGACGCGCGCGCTGGCGCTCGGGACCGTCAACCGGAGTGGACCAACTGCAAGCGCCGTCTCGTCGGTCGTTGTAGATACGGCAGCGCAGACGGTCACGGTCGCCTACACCATGCCCGGCCGCCGTTCGCTTTCCGCAGTGCTGGTGAAGTCTGATCCAACAATTATCGTGGCCTCGACGGCAAAAGTTGTCAATCGCGTCGTCGCCTGCATCTATGCGCTCAATCCGTCAGCGCCCAAATCCATGTTTGGAAATGGCTCGGCGGTGCTGCAAGGCACGAATTGCGCGATACAAGTGAATTCTGCGGATGCTGTGGCGCTGGACAACAGCGGCACAATCGACGCAACGCATATCTGTGTCGTCGGCGGCTATAGCGGTTCCGGCTACACGCCGTCGCCGCAGGCTGGGTGCCCCGTTGCCGATGATCCGTTTGCGGCTACTATCATTCCCGCGGCTGGCGCATGTACGCAAACAAATCTCGCCATTTCCTCAACCCGGTCGTTATCGCCGGGCGTATACTGCGGCGGCGTCAGCATAACCAGCGGTGCGGTCGTAACGCTCAATCCCGGACTTTATCACATTGTAAACGGACCGCTTAAGGTGGCGGGAGGAGCGTCCCTCCGCGGCGACGGCGTTGCTTTTATCCTCTCCGGAACGGCGAGCCTCGATATCGCCGGGACAGGCGAGGTCATCACGTCGCCGCCGGCGTCAGGCGACCTCACCGGATTTTCAATCGTTCAGGACCGCGCGGCGCCGCTTGGCGGGGCCAGCAAGATTTCCGGCGAAGGGCATTTTGAATTTCCCGGCATTATCTACATGCCTCGCCAGAACCTCGAAATCCGCGGCCGGGCGGCGGGCAATACCTATGTGCCGATCTATGCGGCGGTTGTCGCTGACAAGATCATCGTCGCTGGCCAGGGCGAGCTGCGTGTCACCGCCGACACTTCCGTCTTTTCAAAGAAAGACGCGTCAAAACTGACGGTCGTTAATGTCGCACTAATCAAGTAGCGCAGGCGTCCGTCGGTAAGGCTCTATTAGCAAAGCCCTAAAATGCCTTTACGGATTTGAAGGAGTTCAGCCCTAGAACTGGTGGGGGGGAGACGGCTAAACGAGGCCTTACCTGACTTGCATAGGTTGGTTCATAACCGCGACGGCAATGTCGCTCTGATTTTCGCGCTGCTGGCGCCGCTGCTTCTTGCATTTGCTGGGGCGGGTGTTGACTATGCGCGTCACAACTTAATGAAGGCCGATCTTCAAGAAATTGCCGACACCGCCGCAATTGCGGGCGCGCGGCAATACCTCTTGTCCAAGCAAGGCGACAAGTTGCCTGAAGCGCTCGCACGGCAGGCGGCCCAAACACGACTGGATGGCAGTGCGCATTTTTCAAGCGCTTCCGTGATTGCTACAGCAGACTCCAACACAAGTTCTGTCAAAATAGAAATTACCTATTCCATGACGCCGAGCTTTCTCGTTGGAATATTCAAGAACCCAATCAATCTCGAGGTGAAGGCGGCCGCGCAAGCGAGCGGCAGCGCTGACATTTGCGTTATTACGCTCAACACAACCGCGCGGGAAACTCTCTTGCTGACCGCTGACGCAAAGATTTCCGGCAGTAAATGCGCAGTGTACGCAAATTCGACAAATGCCGTCGCAATCGGCTCCTATAATTATGCAAAGATTACCAGCTCGCTCACCTGCAGTGCGGGCGGTTTCAGCGGCGCCAGCGTGAACTATACGCCAACGCCTTTGACTGACTGCCCGGCAAGAGATGATCCATTGGCAACAAGAACGCCGCCGACAGTTGGCGCATGCGAACATACAAAATTCTCGCTCAACAATTTTGTCGGCGCGATACAGCCGGGCGTCTACTGCGGCGGATTGACCATTTTGGGCAATTCAAATGTTGAATTTCAGCCAGGCAGATATGTCATTAAAGATGGTGACATGGAGGTGCTTGGCACAAGCAGGATATTTGGCGAAGAAGTCGGATTCTACTTCATCGGCAACGGCGCCGATCTCTTCATGAATGACAGTGTTGACGTGTCGCTGAGCGCGCCGCTAACGGGCGCGATGGCTGGCGTCTTGATCTGGCAGGATCCCGGAGGGAAAACGGTCAAAGTATTTGAAGTCGCCAGCAACAATGTGAAAACACTCGTTGGGACGATTTATCTGCCAAAAGGAAAATTTCTGGGGCGGGCCAATGCGCCCGTCGCGCAATCGTCTGCTTACACAGCGATCATTGCAGACAGGATCGAATTGCTCGGCGGGGTAAACCTTGTTCTGAATACAAACTACGGTGCGACGCCTGTGCCGGTCCCGGCAGGCCTCGGCGGTGACGGCGGTCAGGTAAGCCTCCGTCAATAGGCCCCCGTCGCCGCATTTGAATGCCGCCGCGGCGTTGGGTAAATAGAGCCCGCCATGCAAAATCCGCCGCTGACCATCATTGCGATCCTCGTCCTGGCGCTGACCTCGCTGTCGCTGACGCGCGGGCCGG
>JBGSVH010000158.1:0-29686 GCA_041753055.1 Parvularculaceae bacterium | reverse complement strand
GACCTGTGTCTGCGCCAACCGCATCTATGTGCAGGACGGCGTCTATGACGCCTTTGCCGAGAAGCTGAAGGCCGCGGTCGGCAAGCTCAAGATCGGCGACGGCTTGAAGGGCGAGACCCAGCAGGGTCCGCTCATCGACATGAAGGCGGTGGAAAAGGTCGAGGAGCACGTCGCCGATGCGCTGAAGAAGGGCGCCAAGCTGCTGGCCGGCGGCAAGCGCCATGCGCTGGGCCATTCCTTCTTCGAGCCGACCATCCTGGCCAACGTCACGACGGATATGATCGTGACCCGCGAGGAGACCTTCGGCCCGGTGGCGCCGCTGTTCAAATTTGAAACCGAAGAAGACGCGATCCGGATGGCCAACGACACCGAATACGGCCTTGCTTCGTATTTCTTCACCAAAGACCTCGGCCGCGCCTTCCGCGTCATGGAGAAACTCGAATACGGCATGGTCGCGATCAACGAAGGCATTCTCTCAACCGAAGTCGCGCCGTTTGGCGGCGTCAAGGAATCCGGCCTTGGCCGCGAAGGCTCGAAATACGGCGTCGAGGATTACATCCACACCAAATACGCGCTCTTTGGCGGGCTCGCCAAGTAACCTCTCATTCATCAAACAGGACGAGACTCCCGCCGGCTTGATACAGTGAGGGGTTCCGCCTTGGCCAACCGACACATCGCCGCGCTTTGCGCCGCGAGCCTTATTCTTGCCGCTTGCGGCGGGCCGAAGACTTTTACCAAGCCGCCCGCCGACGGTTCGGCTATTGGCATGACGCAGCGCGATTATCAGGACGAAGACCGCCTGTCGTGGGACCGGCAGCGCCACAGGCCGCTGGCGACGACCATCTGGTACCCGGCGGCGGCGGATACAAAAATGACCGAAATCGCTTTTCCCGCCGACAAGCCGATCTTTGTCGGCGGCTGGGCGGCGAAAGACGCAAGACCCGCTCCGGGCCCAGGTGATGGGGGCAAGCGACCGCTCGTCGTGCTTTCCCACGGAAGCGGCGGCTCGGCCTTGCAGATGATGTGGCTGGCGCGGCGGCTTGCCGCCAAGGGATATGTCGTTGCAGCAGTCGACCATCACGGCGCCACCGCCGCCGAGCGCCGCTATGACGCCCGCGGCTTTCGTATGCCGTGGGAGCGCGCGCGCGACATTTCCGCGATCATCGACGCGCTGCTTGCTGACCCCGAATTCGCACCGCTGATCGATGCAAGCAAAATATTCGGCGCCGGTTATTCGCTCGGCGGCTACACCATGACCGCGCTCGCCGGCGGCCAGACATCGCTCGCGCGTCTTGCCGATTTTTGCAAAAGCGCGAATCGCGACGCGACCTGTGGAAACCAGCCGGAATTTCCGGAGGCGGAGAAATTGTTCGATGCGATGCTCGATGAAGACCCGTCCTTACGCGTTCGCCTCGCCGAGCATGCGCGCTCCTTCGCCGATCCGCGGATCAAATCCTTCGTGTTGATCGCGCCTGCCCAGGCGCAAGCGTTCAGCGACGACAGCCTGCTGAAGATTTCGGCGCCGCTGCTGGTGATCGCCGGCGACGCCGACGCCATCGCGCCGGCAGCGACCAACGCCAAAAGGATCGCCGACAAGGTCCGCAATTCGCGCATGGAAACCATCAGGGGCGCGCAGCACCATTCGTTTCTCGATGAATGCGCGCCCAAGGCCCGCCGCTGGGTCGTCGCCTGCAAGGATGGGCCGGGCGTCAATCGCGGCGCCGGTCACGACGAAGTTGCTGATTACGCCGCTGAATTTTTCAGCGGGACGCGCTAGCCCGCCCGATTTTAACCTTTTGTTAACCGCCGCGAATCAACCATCTCCTCACCAAAATGTAAGGCGGGGGCCTCGGGCGATGAGCCGCGCGACACCAGTGTCGGTCGAAGATTTGTTCAAGCGTCTCGGCGAAACGCCGATGACGCGAAGCGCGCGCGCCGACAGTTTGTTCCGCCGCTTGCGCGAAACCGAGGAAGACGAATTCCTTGGCAGCTTCATTCGCGCGCCCAGGAAAAAAACCGTCATTGACGCGCTGGTTCCCAAAGTCAGTCCGCCAAAGGCCAAATAGCGCGACTTTCGCCTGAAATTACCCGGATAAATTGAACGCTGGCGCGCCACGCTTGACCCGACGGCGCCCGCGGGCGCAGACTTTTGCCCTGTATGGCGTAGGGGGCGTTGATGGGGACGATGAACAAATTCCTGCCGGGACTTGCGGTTGCTGCACTCGCGGCGGGCTGCGCAACGACCGCGACAAAGCCTGACCTGACCGTCAGCGGGCTTGAAATTGCACCTGCGGAAACGACCGCGGGATCAACCGTCGAGGTCACATCGGCTGTCACCAATATCGGCGGCGCGGCGACTGTTGCGCCCGCACTGGTCGACATTCAGATTTTTGCGGCCGGCATTGACGCGGCGCCAAACGCTGCACCGGTGGCCGACCTTACCGGCTGGCAGCAGGCGCCCGACGCAACACTGGCGCCGGGCGCAATGGTCGAGGATCAGGCGAACGCCCGCGTACCGGGCCTTCAGCCCGGCGCCTACACCGCCTGCGCGATTGTTGATCCGGAAGACGCGGTCGATGAAGCGCTTGAAGACAACAACCGCCTGTGCACACCGCTAACGATCCTTGCCGGGGCGCCGCGTCGCGCCGATTTCGTCATTGAAAAGATAACCTCGCTCGGCGCCGTCGAAGCGAGCGTCAAGGTCAAGGTCAAAATCAGGAACGCCGGCGCAGAAGCTGCAGCGCCCATTCGCATCATGGCGTTCCGCCGCAATCCGCGCCTGCCGCTGCTGTTGACAGAGTGCGCGCTGACCGAAGGTCAGCTTGCGGCCGGAAGCGCCGCCTCCTGCGACGATCTCACCTTGCGCACGCCGCTCGCGGCCGGCGCGTCAACCGAACTCACCGGCTATTTCGCCTTTGTCGTCGCCAATGGCGCCAGCTTTGTCCGTACGCCAATCGGCGGCAATCCAAGACCGGCGGTCAAACGCACCATCGACTTCATGGTCGATGGATGCTTCCCGCCGGAAGACGGCAGACCGGTTTTCTGCGCAGTCGATGAAATCGACGAGCTGAACAATTTCAGCGCGAAGACACTGACGGTACGGTGATGGTCGGCGTCGCCGATTGGCCGCCGCGAACCGAAGTGAGCGCTCACTCACTTTTCCCCGGGCGCACGAAATCGGCCCTGCAAATACATCTTTTCAGCGGCTTGAAGCGGGGCGGCGCGATCCCATGTCGGTGAGGGCGGCGCGCAGCCTGCGAGCAGGCGAGCGCTGGTTCGACGATCTGCTCTTTGACAATTGAATATCGGGAATGGCGCGGCGGCATTTTGGCTGCGCGCCTTGTGTCTTGTTACTCGCCCGGCGCGGGTAATATTTCGCTCCGGACAGTACGGACAAATCCGCTGCGCATTGCATGGGAAGAGGCATCCTGAAGGGAATTCCCCCGCAAATATTGCGGAAAGTCCGTACACTTTCGTACAAAAGAAAAGCGCCCCGGTTGTAACGGGGCGCTTTCCGGATCGATGTCTGAATAAGCCTAGCGTTTCGAGAACTGGAACGAGCGGCGGGCTTTCTTGCGGCCGTATTTCTTGCGTTCGACCGCCCGGCTGTCGCGCGTCAGGAACCCGCCAGCCTTGAGGACGCCGCGCAGCGTCGGCTCATAATATGTGAGCGCACGCGCAATGCCGTGGCGAACCGCGCCCGCCTGGCCCGAGGGACCCGAACCTGCGACCGTGCAGAATACGTCAAACTGATCCTTGCGATCGGCGGCGACCAGCGGCTGCTTGATGATCATCTGCAGCACCGGGCGGCCGAAATAGTCGGCGTGGTCTTTGTTATTGACGATGATGCGGCCGGCGCCGGGCTTGATCCAGACGCGCGCGACTGCGGTTTTGCGCTTGCCGGTGGCGTAGGAACGGCCGAGCTTGTCAATCTTTGGCTCGCGGACGGTCTGTTCTTCCGGGGCGACAATGCCCGCTTCTTGGGCGACGGTTTTCAGGTCTTCGAAAGAGGTTGTGCTCATGGCTTATGCGCTCTTCTTGTCGAGTTTTGAGTTCTTGGCGTTCAACGCCGCGACATCGAGTTTTACCGGGGCTTGCGCTTCGTGCGGATGCTCGGCGCCGGCGTAGATTTTGAGATGGGTCATCTGGCCGCGCGCCAGCGGCGAATCTTTCGGCATCATCCGGCGGACGGCGTTTTCGAGGACGCGTTCAGGAAACCGGCCGTCAAGATAGTCAGCCGCGGTGCGTTCCTTGATCCCGCCCGGAAAACCGGTGTGCCAGTGGAATTTGTGCTGGTCGCGCTTGTTGCCGGTAAGGACAACCTTGCCGGCGTTGACGACGACGACATGGTCGCCGCAGTCGATATGGGGTGTGTACATCGGCTTGTGCTTGCCGCGCAGGCGCGTCGCGATGACGGTCGCAAGACGGCCGACGACGAGGCCTTCAGCGTCGATGAGGACCCATTTCTTGTCCACGTCCGCGGTCTTGGCGGAATAGGTTTTCATGGCGGTGTTCCTTAAAGTCCAAACTAAAGGCCGGACGCCCTTTCGGGATCAGCCCGGCCCATTCGAGGCGGCGCATAGCAGTGGTGACTTTTGCCGTCAACATCTTTCCCAGAAACGCCTGTAAACAGGGTGTTTTTGGTGTGTGGTATTGTAATACCGTATTTTTCGCATTCCTGCTGCCCTCGCCGCCAGAGTCTGCTATCAGCGCCCTGTTTTCCGGAAGGACTGGTCCCATGCGTTCGAGATTTCTTGGCTTATCGCTTCTCGCCCTTGCCGCCTGCGGCGGTCCGAAACCGGCGGCGCCGGACGCGCCAGCGCCTGTCATCGACGTCCGGGAAGTCGCAGCCGCCGACGGCTATGGCGACGGCGGCGACAATGTCACCGCGATCGCATTCTGGTCGCACCCTTCCGTCAATTTCGAGAGCCTGCTGCTCGCCTCGACCGACAAGGGGCTTAAGGCGTTCAATATCGAAACCGGCGATCAGGTTGCGATGAGCGAGGGACCCGCAGCGGCAGCCCTCGCCGTCGCCTATTCGGGAACAGGCCCAGCGGCGCAAGGTTACGCGGTCACGCAATCCGCCGGCGCTTATCATTTCTATGCGATCGGCAATGACGCTCCGTCGCTGACGCCTTTGACAACGGGCAATCCTGCTGCTGGCTCTGCCGCCTTCTGTGTCAGCGGGACGACGCTTTACGAAGCTGGTGACAACAAGCTGACCGCGCGCGATCTATCCTTGACGGCTAAGACCGCCGCTATCGGCGCGGCAAGGCAGGTTGCATCGGTTGACGGCGTTGTTGCCTGTCACGTCGAAGATCGCAGCGGCGATGTCATTACCATCAGCAAGGATGGAGCGATCAAACGTGTGACGCCGTCGAGCGGAGAGAGTTTTGGCCTTACGCTCGTCGATGGTCTGATGGCGGATGCATCAGCGGTGGTTTTGACGACAACGCCGGAACCCGAAAGCGCCGCAGGCGGCGCCATTGCGGTGCTTGACGGAAAAAACGCCATCATCCGCCTCTTTGATCTTGTCGATGGCCATGCGCTTGGCGCGGTGCGCATCAAGGCGACCTTCGATCTTGACGAAATAATCAGTGCACGGACTATTTCGGCGGGCTACGGTAATTATGGCGGCGTTTATCGCGATGGCGCGCTTGCCGTCGTCACCGCGGGCGTCACCGCGGGCGCCGGCGCGCCGATCCGGCTCGTTCCGTGGAACGGCGTTCTGGCGGCGCTCAGCCTGCCAATCGGCGAAACCGTGAACCCGCGCGACCCTCACCCCGCCGGCAAGGATGAGGGCGTTCTTTCGATTGAATTCCAGCAGCCATGAGCGGCAAAAAGCGCTGCAGACAGAACGATCAATGCGCCCGCCTGATGCGCCAGCCCAAGTGCAATCGGCGTCGCCGCGATCACCGTCCAGACGCCGAGCGCAATCTGGATGAACACCGCCGCCATCAGCGCATGCGCCCTGCCCTTCAATTCGGTCTTTCTTGCAGCGGCGAAAAACCAGATCGTGACAGCGGCGAGAAGATAAGCGCCGGTGCGGTGATTGAATTGCGCCGCCGCCGCGGTTTCGAAAAGATCGTTGAGGCCCGGCGCGCCGCTGAAATAGCCGTCAGGGAAAAACTTGCCATCCATCAAGGGCCAGGTGTTGAACGTGCGTCCGGCGCGCAGACCCGCAACGAAGGCGCCAAGAATCATCTGCAGATAGACGCCGCCAGCGAACAACAAAGCAAAAGGCGCAAGCGCGAGCGGCTGTTTTCGTTTCACGCTGACGAGATCAAGCGCGATCCAGAACATCGCCGCGAAGAGCGCGACAGCGAGCGACAGATGCGCGGCGAGCCGGTACTGACTGACATCAACTCGCTCGGTAAGCCCGCTCGACACCATCCACCAGCCAAGCGCGCCTTGCATGCCGCCCAGAACGAAAAGGCCCGCGAGCTTGACGCCGAGCACGCGGTCAATCCTGCGCGTTGCCGCAAAAGCGATCAGCGGAACAAGAAATGCAACGCCGATGAGGCGGCCGAGAAATCGGTGACTCCATTCCCACCAGTAGATTTCTTTGAAGGCGCCAAGGCTCATTCCCCAATTGACTTGGTGGTATTCGGGAATGGTCTGGTATTTCTCAAACTCGGAGAGCCAGTCCGCTTCGCTCAGGGGCGGAATGGCGCCGGTGATGGGACGCCACTCAACGATCGACAGCCCCGAATCGGTGAGCCGCGTTGCGCCGCCGACGATCACCATCAGCGCCACCAGCAAGCACATGGCGAAAAGCCAGATTGCCACCGGCGTTCGCCGGGAACGAAGAGTAGATTTCATCGCCCCTGTCTAATCCCCTTGGGCGCGCGCCGAATGCGGCCGACCGTCGCGGAGACGAGATCATGACCCCTCGCCTCAAGAAATTCATCGGACTTTTCATCCTGCTGCCGGGCCTGTTGCTGTATTTCGGCGGCGTCGTCGCGCTCGCCGAGCGGCTGCCGGATTTCTGGGTGATCAAGCTGGTCTATTTCATCGTGACCGGTCTTGTCTGGGCCCTGCCGGTGATCCCTTTGATGAAATGGATGAACGCCGAAGGCGGCGCCAGATCGCCGGATCGCGTCGAATGAATGCTGATGTCGCCGTTATTGCGACGAAGCCGCCGCGCCTAGTTTGGGCCGCCGCGGCCGCCCTGACCGCCGAGGCCGCCGGCCGGAAGCTGGCCGACGTTGCCGAGCAGCTGTTCCCAGAAGCCAAGTTCCTTGCCGCGGGTCGGCGTGGTGCGCGACGCGACTTTGACGTCAACCGAATCGGCAAGGTCAATGGCGTCGACTTCCTTGACGAGCCCGGCGTCGTCAAAATGGAAAGCGATCACCGTGCGCGCCGTCGTTTCCGGCCGGAAAAACGCCCGCGAGGCGTCAAGCGCCGAGACGTAGTACCAGGCATTGCGGTCAAACGTGCCGATCAGCGACGGCTCGCCATATTTTGCAAGGACGCTTTCTTTGCTGTCGACGCCGACGAGCGCCGTCAGCTCAGTCTCGCCGCGTTCCAGCACATAACCATGCGCGCTGCGGTTCGAAACACACCCGGGCAGGATCGCAAAGGCGGCGGCGACTGCCAAAAATCCACTCAACTTCATTTCTTGATCCTGTGCCGTCTAGCGCCTAGGTCATCCCCGCCGCTGGAGCGAAAGCGATGATCGCCCCCCTCTTCAAAACTGTATTTAGGAAAGATCGCGTCCGAAGCCAAGCCGAAACGCTCTATGCGGCTTTGGCTGGCCAGTCGCGCGCGCCGGAATTCTACCGGAACGCCAGCGTCCCGGACACGCCAGAGGGGCGATTTGACCTTTTGGCGCTCCATATGGTGCTGGCGATCGACCGCCTGCGCCTCGAAGGCGCGACGGCGGACCGGCCGATCCGGCTGCTTCAGGAGATATTTTTCGAGAGCCTCGACAGCGCGCTGCGGGAAATGGGCGTCGGCGACCTCGTGGTCAGCCGAAAAATCAGGGGGCTCGCCGAGGCGTTCTATGGCCGGTTTTCGGCGTACGAACGCGCGTTCAACGACGAGAACGGCGCGCTGGAAGCAGCCATTGCTCGAAACGTCCTTGGGACAAATGACGCTGCAAAGGCAAAGTCCCTCGCCGCCTATGTGCGGGCTGCACGTGACGCCCTGCTCGATTGCCGTGTTGATGCGCTGGCGGGCGCGATCGCGGAACTTGGCGCGTTGTCTCAAGAGATCATTTCAGGGGACGCAGAATGACCGCGCCGGCGCCGCCGGATCAGCCTGCTTTTTCCCGTATCGTAGATTTGGCCGCGCTTCCGAAAGAAGGCGCCTCGATCATCGTTCAACCGAACGACGACGAAAGCAAGGCGATCGCCAAACGACTCGGTATTCCGGTGCTGCGTCGTCTGCGCGGCGAGTTTCGACTAAAGCCGATTGGCGGCGGCGTTGATGTTAGTTTGCTGCTCGATGCGGACGCTGAACGCACCTGCGTCGTAACCCTGGAGCCAATGACGGAGATTATCCGCGAGGAAATTCCGATGCAGTTTGCCCGCGACTTTGATGACGAAGAGCTTGATCCCGATGACCCGATCATGCGCGAACCCCTCGACGGCGATGCAATCGACCTCGGGGAAATCCTGGTGCAGCACCTGTCCTTGTCTGTTGCGCCACACCCCAGAAAGGCTGACGCCGATCAGGTCCTCGAAAAATACTGCGACGCAGCATCAACTTCGCCATTCGCCGGACTGAAGGGCCTGATTGACCGTGAAAATTGACGCCCCAGCCGGGGAATCAGTGAAAGTGCGCTTTCTTTCCGGCGGGCAAGCGATCCGCTATCCTGCCGGCGCTGGGAGATAAGAACGAGTTGACCGACAGCCCTCAGAATTCGAGCGCCATTGTCATCGGCGTTGACGCCATGGGAACCGATGCAGGGCCGGAACCGCTCGTTAAGGGCTCCGCGCTCGCGATCAGATCCGGCATGAAAGCTGACATCGTTTTTTTTGGCGATGAGGCGGCGCTGCGTCCGCTTCTTGCCGCACAGCCGCTGCTGGCATCCGCGAAAATCGAGCCTTGCACCGCCGCTGTCGCCATGACTGACAAGCCGATGCATGTATTGCGGCGCGGCCGCGACACGTCGATGTGGAAATCAATCGAAGCGCAAAAAGAAGGCCGCGTCCACGCAGTCGTCTCTGGCGGCAATACCGGCGCTCTGATGGCGGTATCGCGCATGCAGCTTGGCATGATCCCCGGCGTTCACCGGCCGGCAGTGACCGCGCTGTGGCCGACGCCGCGCGGCCGCGTTGTGGTTCTCGATGTCGGCGCCAATGTTGAAGCCAATGAACACGAACTCGTCAGTTTCGCCATCATGGGCGAAGCCTTCTGCAGGGCGCTGACCGGCAAGGCGAAGCCAACGGTCGGACTGCTGAATGTCGGCGCCGAAGAACTGAAAGGACATGAATTGATCCGCACCGCCGCGCGCGTACTGCGCGAAGCCGATCCCGACATGGCGTTCAAGGGCTTCGTAGAAGGCAATGACATTTCGGCGGGTTCCGTCGATGTCGTCGTCACCGACGGGTTTACCGGAAACATAGCGCTCAAATCCGCTGAGGGCGCTGCGCGCCTTCTCGGCGGCTGGGTAAGGGAAGCGCTGACCGGCTCGATCTTCGCAAAAATCGGGTCGCTGTTCATGATCGGCGATCTCAAGAAACTGAAAGACCGGATCAACCCGTCAAACGTCAATGGCGGTGTTTTTCTCGGCGTCAACGGCATCGTCGTCAAGAGTCATGGCGGCGCTGACGAAAAGGGCGTCGCCGCAGCGATCGAAATGGCGGCGAACCTTGTCGGCAAAGGGTTTCGCAAGGAAGTATCGCAAACGGTGGCGCTTGTGTTCGAGCGTGCAGGAAAGACGCTTGAGGCGGCCGAATGACCATAAAATCAGTCGTAACCGGCTGCGGGTCCTATCTGCCGCCGGATGTGATGACCAATCATGAGCTGTCTGCCATTGTCGACACCAGCGACGAATGGATTCGCGAACGAACCGGCATTCGCGAACGCCACATCGCCGCAGATGATCAGTGTACGTCAGATCTGGCGGTTGAGGCGGCGAAAACAGCGTTGAAAGCAGCGGGCCGAAAACCGGAAGACATCGATCTCATCATCGTTGCAACGACAACGCCGGACCTCACCTTTCCCTCGACGGCGGCGATTGTTCAGGCAAAGCTTGGTATACCCGCCGGCACCGCCTTTGACATCCAGGCGGTTTGCACCGGTTTTGTCTACGCGGTCGCAACGGCGGAAAAGTTTCTCGCAACCGGACAGCACAAGTGCGCGCTTGTCTTAGGCGCAGAGACGTTTTCGCGCATTCTCGACTGGAGCGATCGTTCAACGTGCGTCCTCTTCGGCGACGGCGCTGGCGCCTTTATTATCGAAGCGATGGATGAAAGCGACGCAAATGGCCGCGGCGTCATGGGAAGTTTCCTGCGTTGCGACGGCCGCATGGCGGATCTCCTATATGTCGACGGCGGCGTTTCATCGACGCAGACGACCGGTCATGTTCGTATGCAGGGCAACAAGGTTTTTCGCGAAGCCGTCGAACGGATTTCGGCCGCGATGGTCGCCGTCGCCGCCGAGGCGAATGTCGACCCGCGGACGATCGACTGGTTTGTCCCGCACCAAGCGAACGAGCGAATCATTCTCGGCGTGGTCAAAAAGCTCGACCTGCGGCCCGAGCAAGTCGTCTCGACAATCGCCCGCCATGGCAACACCTCGGCGGCGTCGATTCCGCTTGCCTATTGCGAGGCCGTCGCTGACGGACGCATCAAGAAGGGCGACCTTGTCATGCTCGAGGGCATGGGCGGCGGCTTGACCTGGGGCGCGGCGCTGCTGCGCGCCTGATCTCCGGCGCGATATTTAGAATCGTTACGAACAGATCAGGAATATCAATCGCTTGTTGACCCTATCCCACGGGTCGGCTTAAGCTTTTTTGGTGGGGCTTGGACTTGCTGGGGCTTGAACGGGGAGAGAGGCGGCTATGGCTGAGGGAACTTTAACGCGCGCGGATCTGACCGACGCCATCTATCGGTCGCTGGGCATCTCGAGAAACGAATCCTCCGACTTCGTTGAGCGAATTCTTGAGGAAGTCTCGATGTCTCTGGAACGCGGCGAGACGGTCAAAATTTCGTCCTTCGGCACTTTCACCGTGCGTCAGAAAAAAGAGCGCATGGGACGCAATCCCAAAACCGGCGAGGAAGTGCCAATCACGCCGCGCCGCGTTGTCACTTTTCGCGCTTCGCATGTCCTCAAGGACCAGATCAACAATTCGCTTGCCGGCAGGAGCGCGGCGGCGGCGGAATAGGCTGACTAAAAATCATGGCGGTCGCCAAAGCAGCAGAAGCCTTCCGCACCATCAGCGAAGCCTCGGCCGAGCTCGATGTTCCCCAACATGTGTTGCGGCACTGGGAAGAAGTCTTCGGTCAGATCCGACCGATGCGGCGCGCCGGGGGGCGGCGCTATTACCGCCCGATCGACATTGACGTCCTGCGCGGGGTCAGCGTCCTGCTCTATGCGCAGCGCTACACCACCAAGGGCGTACAGAAGATTTTCCGCGATAACGGCGTCAAATATGTCGCCGAACTCGGCCGGATGGCGGCGGCGGGTCAGCCGATTGAAATTCGCCCGCTCACCAATGAAGAAGCTGACGACCGCGAGACGCCGGAGAAAGCCGAATCGGTTCTCGATCTGACCTCCGCCGACATTGAAGCGATGCCAGCGCCGCTGCGCAAGAAGCTCGAAAGCCTGCTAGCGCGGCTCGAACGCGCCCAGCAGGCGCTTGATGACGCCGTTGTGGCGATTGAGGCGATCGACATCGACTAAGGCGGATTTTCTGCGTTGCGGTATCAGGGCCGCGCCGCTATGGTCCGCGCCTCTTTTCCGGGAGCTTTCGCGGAAAAGTCGGGTCGGAGCGTGGCGCAGCCTGGTAGCGCACTTGACTGGGGGTCAAGGGGTCGCAGGTTCAAATCCTGTCGCTCCGACCATTTTTTCTCCCCAAGAGTGCGAATTTATCCGCACTCTGCGGATTGTTTCCGGGCTTTGTCTCTTCAGCTTTCCTGAATTCATGCGGGGCCCAGCGGATTTGTCCGGACAATCCGTATTTTTTGAATTTTACGCGAGGGAAGATCATGTCGCCGCTTATGGCGGCGCCGGACTTCGTCGCGCAGCATCAGCGCCGCAGCGGCGAAACAGATTTGATTGTCAAAGAGCCGCAAGTCCTGCCCCGCTAACGAGCAAGGCCTTCACATCAGATGCTGGAGATGGGACCTGCTGGCGCCCTTTCAAGCATTCCAAAAGACGTATTTGCAATCGGAAATTCGTGCAGGCGGCGAGTTAGTGAGTGAGCACTCACTTCCTGAAATGATCGAACCCGCCCGCGCCGATTTCAATCGGCGCGCCGCCAGCGTTGATGAGGCGCACGCCCTTGCCTTTCGAGACGGCGCCGATGCGCGCGACCGGCGTCTTGGTGACCTGCGACGCCATTTCGATCGAACGGCGGCGCGAGGCGGGTGCGGTGAACAATATTTCGTAATCGTCACCGAAGGATGCGATGTCGGCGAAGGCCGCATCCTGTTCATCCTGCTTTTCAAGCCACGCCTTTGCCGCGTCAGACAGGGGAATTTTGTCGGTGAACAGATCAATTGCAACATCGGACTGGTCCGCGATATGCGCGGCGTCGGCGATCAATCCGTCGGAAACGTCGATTGACGCCGAAGCATGGCCGCCAAGCGCCCCGCCCAGCGAGATGCGCGGCGCCGGCAGCTGATAGCGGCCGGTCAGGAACGATTTATGCGCGGCGGATACCTTGAAGTCGCCCGACAAAACGCCAAGGCCAAGACCGGCGTCGCCGATCGTGCCCGACGCATAGACATCGTCGCCGGATTTGGCGCCAGACCGGCGGATGACGCCGGCGGGTCCGCGCGCACCGACCATCGTCACCGAAATCGTTAGCGGCGCGCCTTTCATCACATGCGCTGTCGTGTCGCCGCCGATGAGCGCAATCTTGAAGAGGTCCTGATCTTCACGCAGGCCGGTGGCGAAATCGGCGATCGCCTCCTCCTTGATATTCGCCGGCCAGACGCAGCCGAGGAAATAACCAACGGGACGCGCGCCTTTGGCGGCGAGATCGGAAAGGTTGACGCGCAGCGCCTTCTTCGCGACGAGCGAGCGCTGGTCTTTCGCCCGAAAGTGAACGCCTTCGACCAGAACGTCCTTGGTGATCACCGCGTCGAGCGCCGGCAGGCTAGCGGCGTCATCGGTCAGGTTGAAAGCGCCCTCGAAGTCAGCGGACAGCGGCGCGAAATATATCGCGATAATGTCAAATTCACCGGTCAAGGGCGGCCCGTCCCCACGCCGGTAAATTCCTCCGCGCGCAGGTCGCGCGCTGTCGCATCGAGTACGGCGTTGATGAAACGCGGATCCTCATCGCCGAAAAAGGCGTTGGCGATTTCGATATACTCATTGATGATGGCGCGCGCCGGGATATCGGCGCGGTGAATGAATTCATAAGCCGCCGACCGCAAGATCGCCCGCGCGGTCGCATCAAGCCGGGTGAGCGTCCAGTTTTTTGCAAGCCGCCGCTCGATCATTGGATCGATCTTGGTCTGCAGGCGGACGACGCCGCGCAGCAGCTCGGCGAAGAAGTCGTCATCGGCCTCGTGCAGCAGGCGGCCGTCGATATCACCGCCAAGCCGGTGCTTGCGGAATTCGGTGATGACGCCTTCGACGCCGGTTCCGCTCGCTTCCATCTGGTAAAGCGCCTGAACAGCGGCGAGCCGGGCGTTGGTCCGGGCCTGCATGGGGTCTGAACTCAAAACATCTTCGGACAGCGCCTAATCGCTGTCCTCTCCTTCCTGATCTTCAAGCTCGCCGATGAATTCGCCGAAATCGCGGGCTTCGCGGAAATTCTTGTAGACGGACGCGTAGCGGACATAGGCGACATCGTCGAGGCCCGCGAGACCCTCCATCACCAGTTCGCCGATGGCTTTGGAATCGATTTCGCTTTCACCCATCGCTTCAAGCCGCCGAATGACGCCCGTGACCATCTGCTCGATGCGGTCCTGATCGACATTGCGTTTCCTGAGCGAGATCTGCACCGACCGCATCAGCTTGTCGCGGTCGAGAATTTCCTTGCGGCCCGAGCTTTTGACGACGATCAGTTCGCGCAGTTGCACGCGCTCGAACGTCGTGAAGCGGCCGCTGCAGGCCGTGCATTGGCGGCGGCGGCGGATCGACGATCCATCCTCCGCCGAGCGCGAATCCTTCACTTGCGTATCTTCACAGCCGCAGAAAGGACAGCGCATGAGTTTTTCCCGCTCGCTCTGGCTTAGCCGTAAATAGGAAAGCGCGATGTCAGCGCGCGAACTTTCCCGGAAACCTTCTTTTCGCAGGCTGCAACATCGCCGCCCGCCGCAAGCGTGTCGAGGACTTCCGCCATCAACTGGCCGACCTCGCGGAATTCAGCCGCGCCGAACCCGCGCGTCGTGCAGGCAGGCGACCCGACCCTGATCCCCGACGTCACGGTCGGCTTTTCCGGATCGAAAGGAACGCCGTTCTTGTTGCTGGTCATTCCAGCTGCTTCGAGGCTTTGCTCGGCGGCATTGCCTTTGACGCCTTTGGGGCGCAGGTCGATCAGCGCCAGATGAGTGTCGGTGCCGCCGGAGACAACAGCGTAACCGGCTTCAACCAGGGTCGATGCAAGCGCCTTGGCGTTGACGACAACCTGGCGCGCATAATCCTTGAATTCCGGCTCCAGCGCTTCGCCGAAAGCGACCGCTTTTGCGGCGATGACATGCATCAACGGGCCGCCCTGAATGCCGGGGAAGAGGGCCGAGCGCACTTTCTTGGCGAGGTCCTCGTCATTGGTCAGTACCATGCCGCCGCGCGGACCGCGCAAGGTCTTGTGCGTTGTCGTGGTGACGACATCGGCAACGCCGATCGGGGTTGGATAAACGCCCGCGGCGACAAGGCCCGCAAAGTGCGCCATGTCGACCATCAGTTTTGCGCCGACACTGTCAGCGATCGCCTTGAATTTCTTGAAATCAATAAAGCGCGAATAGGCGCTGCCGCCGGCGATAATGACTTTTGGTTTGTGTTCGTCTGCAAGGCGCGCGACCTGATCAAAATCGATCAGGCAATCATCCGGCCTGACGCCGTAATGAACAGCCTTGAACCATTTTCCGGACTGATTCGCCCTGCCGCCATGCGTCAGATGTCCGCCCGCGGACAAATCCATGCCGAGAAAACAATCGCCCGGTTGCATCAACGCCATGAAAACGCACTGGTTTGCCTGACTACCCGAATGCGGTTGAACGATGGCTTCAGAACAACCAAAGAGTTTTTTCGCTCTGGCGATCGCAAGATTTTCCGCCTGATCGACGAATTCGCAACCGCCGTAATAGCGTTTGCCCGGATACCCTTCCGCATATTTGTTGGTAAGCACCGACCCTTGCGCTTCAAGCACCGCCCGCGAAACAATGTTCTCGGAGGCGATCAATTCGATCTGTTCTTGCTGGCGCGCCAGTTCCCGTCCGATCGCGGCGGCGAGTTCGGGATCGCGCGCGGCGAGCGTCGACTGGAAAAAGTCGTTTTGATTCAAGGCTTCAGCGCGATGCATTCAGAATTCCTTTCAACCGCCGCAGACGAGCGGTCCATATAGCCGCCGTCGGCAGGCGCGGCAATCCGGGCCGTAGCGGAACGACGTCGAAGAGTAGAGGCGAAGACTATCGACCCGATATTGATGACGAAACCCCACGCGCAGCCAGGTCCGACAGTATCGTTTCAATCAAAACCGACGGCTGTTGGCGCCTTGAATCTGCTTTGATTGAGGTCTACCTGACACGCGTTCCTGGCGGGTCTTGGGCGACAGGGAATTCAACCGGACAACCACGCGCCCCGATTGGGGCTGTTGCGCTGTTCCCTTAACGAGGACTATTTAATGACGAACAGCGAAAATCTTTCGCCGGGCGAAACGTTGCACCTTGCAACAGAAATCGTCTCGGCGTTTGTCAGCAATAATGCGGTTACGGCCGATAAATTGCCGGGCCTCCTTCAGGAAGTCCACGATGCCGTGCGCGCGCTTGCGTCTGGCGGTACCGCCAGCGCCGGCAATCAGCAGCCAGCAGTGCCAGTCAAGAAATCGGTGACGAATGACTATGTCATCTGCCTTGAAGACGGCAAGAAACTGAAAATGCTGAAGCGCTATCTGCGCACGCAATATGGGATGACGCCGGAAGACTATCGCCGCAAATGGGGCCTGCCCGCCGATTACCCGATGGTTGCGCCGAATTACGCAAAACGCCGTTCGGACTTTGCAAAGGAAATCGGACTTGGCAGAGCGGGCGGCAAAGCCGCGCCGCGCCGGACGGCAGCCAAGAAAAGTGGAAAAACCCGCGGACGCCCCAGAAAAAAGGCGTGACGCGACGCAGTCAAATTGCAAGATCCAAGACGCAAAGGCCGATCATCGCCTGATCGGCCTTTTTGCTGTCAGGCGGGAGAACCCTCCGCCTACGCCGCGCGGCGAAGCTGCAAGGTTTCCCATGCTTTATCGAGCGCATCGACTAGCACATCGATGTCAACATCGCTGTGGAGCGGCGTCGGCGTCAATCGCAAGCGTTCCGTTCCTTTCGGAACGGTCGGGTAATTGATCGGCTGCACGTAGATCGAACAATGCTCAAGCAAGTAGTCGGTAACCGCCTTGCACTGAACAGGGTTGCCGACCCACACCGGAACGATATGGCTCGCCGACGGCATTACCGGCAGGCCGGCTTCGACGAGGCGCGCCTTCAAGGTCGCCGCCCGCTCCTGATGGCGAACGCGCAGATCATCTGACTTTCTGAGTATTTTGACGCTTTCGAGCGCGCCGGCGACAAGCACCGGTGAAAGCGCCGTTGTGAAAATGAAGCCCGAGGCATAGGAGCGGATTGCGTCGACGACGGCGGCGCTGGCCGCAATATAGCCGCCCATCACCCCAAACGCCTTGCCGAGCGTGCCTTCGATCAGATCAATTCTGGATTCAACGCCGTCACGCTGCGCAACACCGCCGCCTTCCGACCCGTAAAGCCCGACCGCATGCACTTCGTCGAGATAGGTAAAGGCGCCGTATCTTTCCGCGAGGTCGCAAATTTCAGCGATCGGAGAAATGTCGCCGTCCATCGAATAGACCGACTCGAAGGCGATAATTTTTGGCCGCTCCGCCGGGATTTCCTTCAACAGCGCCTCAAGATGCGCCGTGTCATTGTGCCGCCAGACGAGTTTCGCAGACCGCCCGCCCCTGATCCCTTCAATCATCGACGCGTGATTGAGTTCATCCGAAAGGATGACGCATTCAGGCAGGATTTTCGACAGGGTCGCCAGCGTCGCTTCATTGGCGACATAGCCAGACGTAAACAAAAGTGCGGCTTCCTTGCGGTGGAGAGCGGCCAGCTCGCGTTCCAGCAGCACATGATAATGGGTCGTGCCGGCGATGTTGCGGGTGCCGCCCGCGCCTGCGCCGACCTTGTCGGCGGCGGATTTCATCGCTTCGACAACGCCAGGATGCTGCCCCATGCCGAGGTAATCATTGGAGCACCAGACGGTGATTTCCTTTGGCTCTTGGCCGCCGTGATAAATCGCCCGCGGAAAACGGCCGCGGATCCGCTCAATATCAGCGAAAACGCGATAGCGCCCCTCGCCTCTGACGGCGCTTAGAGCGTTTGCAAAAGCTTTCCGATAATCGAATGTCACTGCCAGCGCCTGCGATCCCTTTTTTTCTAAATAAGGGGCGCGCATTCGAATTGGCCAGTCAATTCGTCAGGAAAAACCGGACGGATCGCCGCATTTGCCTTTGTTTTTTAAGAATGATTCTTAATTGTCCGGTTATAGCCGGTAGCGGACCTGATCAGCCCAGAAGCGCTCAAGGCGCTGCAGGGACTTGTTGGTCTGATCCATCATATTGATGTCGACGCCGCCGACCTGCTCAACCGATCCCAGCTGCCGCTCGAAGAGCTCTGCAAGCTTGTCGCGGACACTCAGTCCGGACTGGGTCAGGGAGACCCGCTTGGAGCGCCGGTCGACATCCGAGCGCTGGTCGCGAATATACCCTTTGTCAACCAGTTGCTTAAGGTTGTAGGAGACATTGGAGCCAAGATAATGGCCGCGCGAGCGCAGTTCGCCTGGGGTCAGCTCCGCATCGCCGATATTGTAAAGCAACAGGGCCTGAACCGAGTTGATATCGGTCTGGCCAAGGCGCTCCAGTTCGTCCTTGATGACGTCCAGAAGCTGGCGGTGAAGGCGCTCAACCAGGTGCAGAAGCTGCAGGTACGAGGCGCGCAGCGCTTCAGGACCACTCTGGGATTTGGTTCCCGAATTGCTCCCTTGTGCGCTTGCCGTTCCCACCATTGTCCGCTCTGCCGCTGCCATTTCTACGCCTCACAAACCCGATCCCAGAGGGGACGCTAACCGAATTCCCTAAAAGGCCGGTTAAATGCCGAAGTTCAATTTGCAATCAAATTGCAATGGGTGCGGTAAGGAGGCATGAAGCCCCGGTTCCGCTAATTGGGTGCGATATGACGCCAAACCTTTCGCAAAGCTTTCCGTCGACGCGATTGCGCCGTCCGCGGGCCGCCCCCTGGTCACGCGCCCTTGTCGCCGAAACGCGGCTGTCCCCCGACAAGTTCATCTGGGCCATCATCGTCCGCGACGGCGAGAATGTTCGAGAGCCGGTCGCCTCGCTCCCAGGCGTCTTCAGGCTGTCTGTCGATGAAGCGGTCAAGGCCGCCCGCGAGGCGAAATCGCTCGGAATCCCGGCGCTGGCGCTGTTTCCCTACACGTCCGCGGCGGATCGCAGCCCGGATGCGGCGCTTGCCTTTGACCCTGACAATTTGATGTGCCGGGCGGCGCGGGCGATCAAGGACGCGGTCCCCGAAATCGGGCTGATGGCTGATGTCGCCCTCGATCCTTATACGGATCATGGCCATGACGGTTTCCTTGAGGACGGCGAAATCGTCAACGACCGGACGGTCGAGGCGCTGGTAAGACAGTCAATCGTCGAGGCCCGCGCGGGCTTCGATATCATCGCCCCGTCGGACATGATGGACGGGCGCATCGGCACCATTCGCAAGGGCCTTGATGTGGAAGGCTTCGAGCGCGTTCAGATCATGTCCTACGCGGCGAAATACGCCTCGTGTTTTTATGGCCCCTATCGCGACGCCATCGGCTCGTCGGGCGTCTTGAAAGGAGACAAGCGCAGCTACCAGATGGACCCCGCCAATACCGACGAGGCGCTGCGCGAAGTGGCGATGGACATCGCCGAAGGCGCCGACAGCGTCATGATCAAACCCGCCGGCGCCTATCTCGACATCATCCGCCGCGTAAAGGACGCCTTTGGCGTGCCGACCTTCGCCTTTCAGGTGTCAGGCGAGTACGCCATGATCATGGCTGCAGCGCAGAACGGCTGGATCGACGGCGACACGGCGGTTATCGAAGGCCTGACCGCCATCCGAAGAGCCGGGGCCGATGGTGTTATTACTTATTTCGCGGCGAAGGCGGCGAAACTGTTAGGCGCCTAGAAAGAGGGATTCCGCGCACTCTTGTTGTGCACAACTTCGTATCTGACGGCAACGTAGATTTGTGCTAACGAGTGACAACAAGATTTTAGGGGATTTCTTTGCCGGACATATTCATCTCCTATGCCCGCACGGACCGCGACAGGATCGAAATACTTTCTCGCGCCCTCGAGGCCGAGGGATTTGACGTCTGGTGGGACCGCGACATCGTGCTCGGGAGCCATTTCACCAAAGAAACCGAAGCGCGGCTAAACATAGCGAAGGCGATTATCGTCGCTTGGTCGAGCGTATCGGTCGAATCGATGTGGGTCGCAGATGAAGCCGAGGTCGGCAAGAAAAAAGGATGTCTCATTCCCCTAGCCATCGACCCGGTCGAACCGGCGATTGGTTTCAGACAATTACAGACGCTCGCCTTCGACAAGTGGTCGGGAAATACGACGTCGCCAGAATATCGCGAGCTTGTCGCCGCGCTAAGAGCGCGCATTGAAGGCGGATCGAAAGAGAGAGCTCCTTTGCCAGCGAAACCTGTGCGGAAAGCTAGCCCTTCCCAGCAGTCGATAGCCGTTCTCCCATTCGACAACTTAAGCGATGTGCGCGGTCAGGATTATTTCGCGGATGGCTTGGTCGAAGACATCATCACGGATCTGTCGCACATTCCGCAGCTTCTCGTCATTTCGCGAAATTCAACTTTTCCTTTCAAGGGACGCGATGTCGGCATCGCGGAAATCGCCGAGAGATTGGATGTTCGTTACGTTCTTCGTGGCAGCGTCCGCCGCGCCGGCGAGCGCGTTCGGGTAACGGCGCAGCTTGTGAATGCAGAAAGCAACCATGTCGTATGGTCGAATAAATATGATCGCGATATCAGCGAAATTTTCGAGGTGCAAGATGAATTGACCGACGAAATCGTGTCATCGTTGGATATCGAAATCGTTTCGGGGGAACAGGGCCGTCATCGTCGCGGCAAGTTCAAAGGCCAAGAGTCGGGTGAAATTTTATACAAAGGCAAGTATGAATTCTATAAATATGAAAAACCGGCGAGCCTCACCGCGCGAGCCCATTTTGAAGACTTCGTCCGCCGAGAGCCAGAATCCGTTCTTGGTTATGTGTGGCTGGCGATGGCTTGGAGCTTTTCGATGGTGGTCGGCTGGGAGAATGCCGAAACGGCGCTCCCCCAAGTGCGAAAAAATGCCGATAAGGCGCTTTCGATCGATCAAAACGATCCGCAAGCACTCGTTCGGAACGCAATTTGCAATGTCCTCGAAGGAAATTTGGTTGATGCGATTGTGTCAGCCGAGCGTGCTACGCAGATCTCGCCTAATCTTGATGATGCCTGGTTGGTCTTGGGTTGGGCGCAAATGCTCGCCGGCGACCCCATTTCGGCAATTGACAGCCAAAAACGAGCGATGCGGCTTTGCCCGATAATGCATGCGGTTCAGCTCGGCCAATTAGCAACTGCTTACCGCAATGCCGGGCTATATGATGAATCAATTGAAATATTTTCAAAATGCCTACAGCAATTTCCAACATTCGTCTATGCCGAAGTCGGGCGCGCTGTTTCTTATGGCATGAAAGGTGATTTAGACTCGGCGAAGAAATCGGTCAAAGCCGCGTTATCGGCTGATCCGAATTATACGATCGCGCGGTTCACTAATCCGAATCTCTATCGCGACAAGTCTGTCATGGAAAAAGTCGCAAAAGTATTGCGGTTTGCGGGAATGCCCGAGAGTTAGATATTCATTCGATCGCGCGCCACCAAATGGCGGTTTTGGGCGAAATGACATAACTTGCAGGCGTTGATAACGTAGAGTTTCTTTCGCAAATTCAGATTTGAGCGGCGGGCTCTGACCTTACCCCTTTGAACGCAGCTGGTCGATCGCGCGGGTTTCCGGCGTGGCATGTGATGAACCTGGAAATGGCGGTGACCGTAACATCGCCCCCTTGCTTCAGGCGCCCCCCGGCTCCCGCACGCCAATTGCTGAAAGCCAAGACTTGGCTTAGGTCTTGGGTTGGTCCCGATAATCGGAAAATTGCACAGGTGTGGTCATGCGAGCCCTCGTCAAAGCGAAACGCCAGGAAGGCATCTGGCTCGAAGATGTGCCGACCCCGGAAATCGGTCCCAACGATGTCCTGATCAAGGTGAAAAAAACCGCGATCTGCGGCACCGACGTCCACATTTACAACTGGGATGCGTGGGCGCAAAAAACCATCCCCGTACCGATGACCGTCGGTCATGAATTCATGGGCGAGATTGTCGAGATCGGATCGGAAGTCCACCCTGAACATTCGAAAATGAAAATCGGCGACCGGGTTTCGGTCGAGGGGCACGTCACCTGCGGCTACTGCCGCAATTGCCGCGCCGGTCAGCGGCACCTCTGCCGCAACACGATGGGGATCGGCGTCAACCGCCCAGGCGCGTTTGCCGAATATATCGCCGCGCCGGCTTTCAATATCTACCGGATGCCCGACGATATTGCTGACGAGATGGGCGCGATCTTTGACCCCTTCGGCAATGCGGTCCACACCGCCCTCGCCTTTGACCTCGTCGGCGAGGACGTCCTGATAACGGGCGCCGGACCGATCGGCATCATGGCCGCATCGGTCGCCCGCTTTGTCGGCGCCCGCCATGTCGTCATCACCGACCTCAACGATTTCCGTCTCGACCTCGCAAGAAAAATGGGCGCGTCGCGCGCGGTCAATGTCTCGAAGGAAAACCTTCGTGATGTCATGAGCGAACTCGGCATGACTGAGGGGTTTGACGTCGGCCTTGAAATGTCCGGCGTCCCGCAAGCCTTCGCATCGATGCTCGACACTATGAACCACGGCGGCAAGATCGCCATGCTCGGGATCATGCCGAATGGCGCAGGTATCGACTGGGAGAAGGTGATCTTCAAGGGCCTCGACATCAAAGGCATCTATGGCCGCCGCATGTTCGAGACCTGGTACAAAATGGGCGCGCTGCTGCAGGCCGGGCTCAACTTGAAACCGATCCTGACGCACAATTATCCGGCGAATGATTTTCAGAAAGGTTTTGACGTGATGCGGTCAGGCCAGTCGGGGAAAGTCATTTTGAACTGGTAGGCGGCGGCGAAAGCAGGGACGCGGCGATGTCGCGCGCAAATCCGGACTTGCGGTTGTCGTCCCGTGCGTTTGACCCGCGAATCGAAGCAGGCGTTGAATTGATCACGCCGCCAAACGCCGCTGATTTTACAGCCGCGTCCGCGCCCTGATATAACGGATCGTGCCGGTCTTCGATCGCATGACGACCGTATGCGTCGTCACGTGTCCGCGTTCCCATTTGATACCATCGAGCATGGCGCCGTTGGTGACGCCGGTCGCAGCGAAGAAGACATCGCCGCCGCAAAGCTCATTCAGACTGTATTTCCGATTGAGGTCGGTGATGCCGGTGCGCGCCGCGCGCGCTTTCTCGTCGTCATTGCGAAAAACCAGACGGCCTTGCATCTGTCCGCCGACGCAGCGAAGCGCCGCGGCGGCGAGAACGCCTTCCGGCGCGCCGCCCTGCCCGACATAGAGGTCGATGCCGGTCGCCGGGTCAGTCGTGTGAAAAACCCCGGCGACATCGCCATCCGGAATAAGGATGATCCGTGACCCGACGCTGCGCGCGCTTTCGATAATGTGCTGGTGACGGTCGCGGTCAAGGACGCACAGCGTGATATCGGCCGGCGCGACGCCTTTGGCCTTGGCCAGCGCGCGAATATTATCTTCGACAGAGGCGTCAAGATCGACAATCCCTTCCGGATAGCCGGGGCCAATCGCGATCTTGTCCATATAGGTGTCGGGCGCATGCAGCATGGTGCCGGCGCTGGCCATGGCGACGACCGCAAGGGCGTTGCCCATGCCCTTGGCTGTGAGGTCGGTGCCTTCGAGCGGGTCGAGGGCGATATCGACCTTCGGACCCTTCTTTGTGCCGACCTTTTCACCGATGAACAGCATCGGCGCTTCATCGCGCTCGCCCTCGCCGATGACGACCATGCCGTCAATATCGAGCCTGTTGAGCGCATCGCGAAGCGCCGCCACTGCCGCCTGATCGGCGCCGTTCTTGTCGCCGCGCCCAATCATTTTCGACGCCGCAACCGCCGCCGCCTCCGTGCAGCGGCTGATCTCCATCGTCAAGATGCGGTCAAGAAACTCCTGGTCGGCCATAAAAGCACCCTTCCCTCTATCACTCGCTACGCCGCGTTTCGGCGCGACAGCATTTTCTTCACATTGCGCGCGGCTTGCCGGATGCGCTGTTCGTTTTCAACGAGACCGATGCGCACATATCCCTCGCCATGCTCGCCAAAGCCAAGCCCCGGCGCAACGGCGACGTCGGCCTCTTCCATCAGATTCTTGGCGAATCCGACCGAGCCGAGCGCGGCAAACTCTTCCGGGATCGGCGTCCAGGCGAACATCGATGCGGGCGGCGCCGGTATTGCCCACCCGGCCTTGGCGAAACTTTCAACCAACGCATCGCGCCGCACTTTGTAGATCGCGCGAATGTCGTCGACGCAGGTCTGCGGACCATCGAGCGCGGCGGACGCTGCAACCTGTATCGGCGTGTAGGCGCCATAGTCGAGATAGGATTTGACCCGCGCCAGCGCCGCAATGAGGCGCGCATTGCCGACCGCCATGCCAACACGAAATCCCGCCATGGCGTAGGTCTTCGAGAGCGAATTCACCTCGACCGCGATATCCTTGGCGCCGGGAATGGCGAGGATCGACGGCGGCGGCTCGTCGCCGAAATAGATCTCGGAATAGGCAAGATCCGACAAGATCCAGATGTCGTGTTTTTTCGCGAAAGCGACAGCTTCCTTGTAGAAATCGAGGCCGACAATCTGCGCCGTCGGATTGGAAGGATAGTTCAGCACCATCGCGGTCGGCTTTGGCGTTACATGCGCAATCGCGCGGCTCATGCCGGAAAGATAGGCTTCCGGCGACGGCGCCGGAACGGCGCGAATGACGCCGCCGGCGATGATAAAACCATAGGCGTGGATCGGATAAGCGGGGTCGGGCGCAAGGATGACGTCGCCCGGCGCGGTGATCGCCTGCGCCAGATTGGCGAATCCCTCTTTCGATCCCAGCGTTGCAATGACCTCGCTCGCCGGATCGAGTTTGACGCCGAAGCGCCGCTCGTAATAGCGCGCGATCGAACGCCGCAATCCGATAACGCCTTTTGACGCCGAGTAGCGGTTGGTGCGCGGCTTGCGCGCGGTTTCGATCAGTTTCTCAACAATATGGGCGGGCGTTTCCATATCGGGATTGCCCATGCCGAAATCGATGACGTCGCGACCGGCGGCGCGCAGCCTTGCTTTCAGCGCGTTGACTTCCTCGAATACGTAAGGCGGCAGGCGCTTGATGCGGTAGAATTCTTCCGGAGACGGCATGGCGCGACGATCTATTCCTGCTCGGCGTCTGGCTTGCGCGGCGGCAGTCCGCGCTCGCGTCTCGCTGCGGCAGTATCCTTGAGGACGGCTTGCCCGAGCGCATCGCGCGCATCTTCGAGCGGCGCGGCGCGCTCCTGCTCCGCAGCAATGCGATCGAACGCGACAGCGTCGTTGAGCCGATCGCGCAACATCAGCAGATCGGTTTGCATTACCGCCCGCTCCGGTTCGGCAATCCCCTCCGGCGTTTTGCTCGGTTGCTGAGACAAAACCGGAAATCCGCCCTCGCCGTCCTTCCGATATTCCGCAATTCGCGCTTCGATCACCGGGTTGACAGCCTGTCCCTTGGCGCGCTCCTCGTATTTGACGATGCCCGGCGGCGCCAAACGCTTTAATCCGCCGGCGCAGCCCGGCGCGGCGAAAGCCGCCAACAGCAAAATATAAGCTTTTGCACCCATCAAGGCGCCACCCTATAACAACCTCGTATCACCTAACAGCGAACCGACCCCATGACGCAAGCCGATCAACCGACTGAGCCCAAAAAGCGCCCGCGTAAAAAGGCCGCTGCCGCGGCTGCACCCGCCGCTGCGCCTTCCGCGCCCGCAAAAAAGGACGAAAGCAAGGCCCTCATCGAAGATTTTGACGCTCTTTCCAGCTATCTCGCGGATATGACCGGCAAGAGCCAGGAGGTTATCGGCGAGTTCTTCGCGAAGAACGCCGATGTGATGAAGGTCGCGACCGGGCAGAAATCAGCCGATCCGCTGAATGTCGGCGAATCGTTTCAGGAAATGATGGAGGCGCTGTCCGCCGATCCCGGCACCGTTATGCAGCGCCAGTTCAACCTCTGGGGCGACTACGCCAGGCTGATGGCGACGATGGGCCGCCGCATGGCCGGCGAAGACGTCAAGCCCGCAATCGAGCCTGAACCCGGCGACAAGCGATTCTCGCACGCCGCATGGCGCGAAAATCCAATGCTGGATTTCGTCAAGCAGTCCTATCTCACCTATGCGAAATGGCTGAAGTCGACGGTCCATCAGCTTGAAGGCATGGACGAGCACGACAAGAAGAAGGCCGAATTCTACACCCAGCAATTCCTCGACGCGATTGCGCCGACAAATATTCCCGTCCTCAATCCCGAAGTGGTTGAAGCGACGATCGAAAGCAAGGGCGAGAATATCCTGAAGGGTATGAAGAACCTGCTCGACGATCTCGATCGCGGCGACGGATCCTTGTCCATTCGCCAGGCCGATCTCGACTTCTTCAAGCTGGGCGTCAATGTTGCAACGACGCCCGGCAAAGTGGTCTTTCAAAACGAGATCATCCAGGTGATCCAGTATAATCCGGTAACGGAGGAAGTCGCCAAGCGCCCGCTTCTGATTTTTCCGCCATGGATCAACAAGTTTTACATTCTCGACCTGCAGCCCGCCAATTCCTTCATTCGCTGGATGATCGAACAGGGCCGGACGGTTTTCGTCGTCTCGTGGGTCAATCCCGGTCCCGAGCTGAAGAACAAGACGTTTGAAGATTACATCAAGCAAGGGTGTTTCGAGGCGATCGGCGCCGTGACAAAAGCGACTGGCGAAAAAAATGTCGACGCCATTGGATATTGCATTGGCGGCACGATGCTTGCGACCGCTCTCGCACTAATGGCGAAGAAAGGCGACAGCCGCATCAAGTCTGCGACGTTTTTCACCGCCCAGGCCGACTTCAAGGAATCCGGCGATCTTCTGCTGTTCGTCGATGACGAACAGCTCGACGCGATTGAAAAGCAGATGGACGCGGCCGGCGGCGTGCTCGAAGGGCGCGCCATGGCGACGACCTTCAACATGCTGCGCTCAAACGACCTCATCTGGTCGTTCGTTATCGACAATTACATGAAGGGCAAGGACCCGGCGAAGTTCGATCTCCTGTACTGGAATTCCGATGCGACGCGGATGCCGAAGAACGTCCACCTTTTTTATCTGCGCGAGTTCTACCAGCACAACCGCCTCGCCAAAGGCGAAATGGTGATGGACGGCGAAACACTCGATCTCGGCGAAGTCGATATACCGATTTTCATGCAGGCTGGCGAAACGGACCACATCGCGCCGCATAATTCCGTCTACCGGACCGCGCGCCTGTTCGCATCGAAGGACAACGCCGATGTTACTTACATGCTCGCCGGCTCGGGCCACATCGCCGGCGTCGTCAATCATCCGAGCAAGAAGAAATATCACCACTCGACCAACGAGGCGTTGCCTGCGTCGCTCGATGACTGGAAAGCCGACGCGGTGCGTCATGTCGGATCGTGGTGGCCGTATTGGATCGAATGGCTGAACAAGGTTTCACCCGGCAAGGTCCCAGCGCGTTGGCCGGGTGACGGCGATCTTCCGGTAATTGAAGATGCGCCTGGCAGCTATGTCAAAGTGAAGTCGTAAATGTCTGGCGCGCCGTTGTAGCCAAGCTGAGGAAGCTCCCTTATAGGCTGGCCGACGCCAGTCATCCCGGTCATGCCCCTCGCTCCGTCGATCAAGGTTTTCCGCCACCGCGCCTATGCTCACTATTGGGTGATGCGGCAATTGCTGTCGGCGTCGCGCCAGATGCAGGCGGTCGCGATCGGATGGCAGGTCTATAATCTCGCGCGCGAGACGCGCCCGGTTGAAGAAGCAGCGCTCATCCTTGGTCTTGTAGGGCTTGCGCAATTCCTTCCGGTTTTGCTGTTTTCGCTTGTCGGCGGCCAGGCGGCGGATCGCTTCGATCGCAAGTCGATCCTTATCTACTCCAACATGATCCGCACCCTTGCCGGCGCGGGATTGATTGCAACCGTGTTCATGCGCCCGGCAGACGCCCTGCCGTCGGTCTTTGCAATTTCCTTTGTGCTGGGCGGCGTCAACGCGTTCACGCCGGCCGCCAGCAACGCGCTTTACCCGACGCTTGTACCGCGCAATGAGCTTGCAAGCGCCATTGCGTGGAATTCACTCGGATTTCAGGTGTCGGCGATTGCAGGTCCGGCGCTTGGCGGCATCTTGTTCGCCTTCGGCGGCGAAATTGTCTACGGCATCAGCGTCGCCATGACCGTTGCTGCAATCACCGCCATTGCAACTGCGAATACGCCAAAACAGGAACCGGTGGCGAACGCCCGCGGCCTCGCGATGATGCTCGAAGGCCTTCAGTATGTGCGCGACAACAAGATCGTCCTCGGCGCCATCCTGCTTGACCTGATTGTTGTTTTTTTCGGCGGCGCGACCGCGCTGCTCCCCGTTTTCGCCCGCGACATTCTTCATGTCGGCGCCGAAGGTCTGGGCGCCCTTCGCGCCGCGCCTGCGCTTGGCGCCGCGATTGTCGCTGCAATCCTCGCCATGCGCCCGATAGAACGCAAGGTCGGTCCGTGGATGCTGTGGTCAATTGTCGTTTATGGCGCCGGAACGCTCGCCTTTGCGTTTTCTTCCCTGTTCTGGCTGTCCATGGCGGCGCTTGCGATCACCGGCGCTGCAGACATGATATCGGTCTATGTGCGCCAGTCGCTGATCCAGTTCGCAACACCTGATGCGATGCGCGGACGCGTCTCGTCCGTATCGTTCATCTTCATATCCGCCTCAAACGAACTTGGCGAATTCGAGTCGGGCGTCGCGGCGCGCTTTCTTGGACCGATCGGCGCCGTCATTCTCGGCGGAAGCGTTGCTATCATCACGGCCCTCGTCTGGTTCCGGCTATTCCCAAAAATGGCGCGCGCCGACCGGTTTGAAGAGCCGAGGCTGATCTCGTCCGAACCGGAGCGGCTGGAGCCGCAGACAAGCTTCCCGCCCTAATCGGTGACCGCATCGTACCAGGCTTTGTAGCGGCCCTGACCTAGAACTGCCGCCTGCACCTGCGTGTGCGCGGCGTTGAGCGCATCCGTCGCCTGGGTGTTGGGATGAACCGGTTTGCGCACCGGGCGTTTGCCGGGCGTCATGGCGATGATTTCCACAATCGCGCGCGGCACATCCATCGGGTCGGTTGAGCCGCCGCCATTGAACATCCCCGCCGCCATCTCGATATGGCCGGCATAGGCGGTCTTGCGCTCGTCGTCGGCGCTTTCCATCAGTTCGCCGAAATAGCGCTCACCGCTTTTCCAGATATTGGTCGGATACCCGCCGGGTTCGACGATCGTCACGTCAACGCCGAACGGCGCCAGTTCATACGCCATCGACTCAAACATCGCTTCGACCGCAAATTTTGTTGCGCAATACATGCCGATATTGGGAATGATAAGACGCCCCAGCTGCGATGATACCTGAACGACAAGCCCCTGCCGCCGCTCGCGCATTTTCGGCAGGACCGCGCGCGCCATGCGGTGATAACCGAAGAGATTGGTGTTGAACTGTTTCATCGCCTGGTCGTGGTCGTGCAACTCGATCGGACCGGCGATGCCGATGCCGGCGTTATTCAACAAGGCGTCGAGCGCGCCGCCGGCGATCTTCTCCGCCTTTGTCACACCCGCCGCGACCTGATCGTCCTTGGTGACATCGATTTCGACAACGGCGAGTTTCAGTTTTTCCGCGGCGGCGACATCGAGGAATTCTTGCGCTTCAGGGCGCTTGCCGCCTTTCAGGTTGCGCATCGAGGCGATGACATTGCCCCCGGACCGCGCAAAATGGAGGGCCGCCAGCCTGCCGAAACCGGAACTCGATCCCGTGATAAGGACCGACCTGCCAGCAAGATCCGCCGCCGCTTCCTGCTGGGCTGTTGCGGGCGCGGCGGCCATCGCGCCGGCAG
>JBGSVH010000157.1:0-3934 GCA_041753055.1 Parvularculaceae bacterium | reverse complement strand
CGCCACCGTCATCTCGAAGGAAACCGGCGCCGATGCGGCGGGCCTTGCCTATGAAGCGCTCGAACGCGCGCGTCGCGCGGGCGTTGACGTCTTGCTGATCGACACGGCGGGGCGGCTGCAGAACCGGCGCGAGCTGATGGACGAGCTCGCCAAGATCGTCCGCGTATTGAAGAAACTCGATCCGGACGCGCCGCATGACACGCTGCTCATTCTCGATGCGACGGTTGGCCAGAATGCGATTTCGCAGGCGGACGCCTTTCGCGACATCGCCGGCGTCACCGGCCTGGTCATGACCAAACTCGACGGCACCGCGCGCGGCGGCGTTCTTGTCGCGCTTGCCGATCGTCACCCGTTGCCGATTCATTTCATCGGCGTCGGCGAAGGGGTCGAGGATTTGCAGGTTTTTGAGGCGGCGGGCTTTTCGCGGGCGCTCGCCGGTCTTTCTTCTCTCGGCGGCCGGCGTTAGAGGCTGGCTATGAGCGAGATTGTCCCCAAACGGCGGCTCAGCGGCCGCGCCAAATTCCTGGTCGACTTCGGACCGTTGCTGGTTTTTTTCGTCGCCTATTTTTTCGGCCGCAAACTGGCGCCGCTTGCCGGCGGCGTCATTGGCAGGGACCTGGCGGTCGAGCCGGGCGGCGAGCTCTTCCTTGCGGTCGCCTGCTTCATGCCGGCCTACGCTGTCGCCTTCGCCTACAGCGTGTTCAAGGAGCTGCGCGTTGCGCCAATGCTGCTGGTCAGCGGCGTCGCCATCGGCATTCTGGGTGGGCTGACGCTGATCCTGCACGACAAGACTTTTTTCTACATGAAGCCGACAATCGTTTATCTGATGTTCGCGATGACGCTTGCCGGGGGCGTCGCCACCGGGCGGAATTTCCTGCGCTCGCTGTTCGATGGCGCGCTGCATCTTCCCGAGGGCGCGTGGCGGATCTTGACCAAACGCTATGTCGTCTTTTTTGCAGTCCTCGCCCTTGCCAATGAAATCGCCTGGCGCTGGCTGACGCGCGATTGCGATCTGACCGCCGCCGCCGTCTGCGTCGGCGAAGGACAATGGGTCAATCTCAAAATCTGGGGCTTTACCGCAATCAACGTCTTGTTCGCCCTGTCGCAGGCGCCGTTCCTCGCCAGGCACGCCGAGGACCCTCAAAAGCCCGAAAATTAAAGTCCTTCAACCGGATTGGAATAGGGCGGAAAGCCGCGACGCGCCTCGCTTTCCTTCCATTGACGCAGCGCCCAGCCGACCGTTGGAAACGCCAGATCAGGCCAGGGAATATCGTCCCAGGCGAAGAGCTGCACCTCAAGGCTTTCAGGGCCCGGCGCGAAATCGGGTTCGGCAAGGGTTCCGCGAAACATGATCTGCACCTGCGAGATGCGGGGCACGCTGTAAATCGCCAGCACCTGATCGAAGACCGGGCGGATGCGCGCTTCTTCAAAGGCTTCGCGCTGCGCGCCGTCTTCAACCGTTTCGCCGAGCTCAAGATAGCCAGCCGGCAAGGTCCAATAGCCCTTGCGCGGGTCGATGGCGCGCCGGCACAGCAGCACCGCGCCATCATGAGACACAATCGAGCCGACGACGATTTTCGGATTTTTGTAATCGATGAATCCGCAATGGGCGCACACATCGCGCTCGTGGTCATCGCCTGCGGGCGTTGCCTTGACAAAACCAGGGTCGAGCTGAGGCTTTTGTGACATCGACCGTTTTCCTCTCATCTGTGGACAAATCATCCCGCCTGCGGATCATCCGCGCAAGGTATGATCGCAAATGTGATCGCTGTACGCGATAAAAAATGGACGAATGCGGACGATATGCCTTGACCGCGCGATTGATCCGGTGAAAACCGTCCCTGCCGGCGCCGAAAGTTTGCCCTTGCAGGCTGCGACATTCCGCTTCCCCCGCGCTTTACGCCGCCGGCGCCAAACTCCAAGGGAGACCCTTACCTATGGCTAGCTACGATCTCAGAAAATCGCCCGGTCATTTGCTGCGCCGCGCGCAGCAATACGCTCATGACCTCTATTCGACCGCCGTCGGCGCCAATGGCCCGACGCCGCGCCAGTTCGAAGTTCTTCACGTTGTTTCCAAGAACGAAGGTCTCAGCCAGACCGATCTCGTCCGCGCCACCGGCATCGACCGCTCGACGCTCGCCGACATGATCGCCCGCATGCTGAAAAAAGGCCTGCTGTCGCGCTCGCGCACCAAGGAAGACGCGCGCGCCAATGCCGTCTCGATTACGGCTGCGGGACGCCGCGTCCTCAATTCGGCGATGGCTGGCGTCAACCGGTCGGAGACCGCTGCGCTGAACGTTTTGCCGAAAGGCCAGCAGGGCGCCTTCATGAAAGCGCTCGGCGCCTATGCCGACGCGCTCGACAAGCTCGCCGATGGCGGCGCGCCGAAAAAAGCCGGCAACAAGAAAGCCGCGAAAAAGAAGGCCGCCAAGAAAAAGGCCCCGGCCCGGAAAAAAGCCAAACGCGGCCGCCGCTAGGCGCCGGGCGACAAGTCAAGGAAAAGCCGCCTGATAACGGGCGGCTTTTTTATTTGGCGGGGGGTCGCGCCGGCGCAAGCGACAACCGCCGCTGATGATTGCCGAGCGTCAAGGTGCGGTCATACATGACGATTGCAGCCGCGACCGAAAGATTGACGCAAAACCGCGTTGGAATCTTCACCAGATGGGCGCAGCGCGCCTTCGCCTCGTTGGACAGATCGCCCTTTTCCGGCCCGAGGAGGTAAGCGGCGTTCATCGGATGCGGAAAGGTCGGCAAATCGACGGCGCGGTCGTCGAGTTCAACGCCGATCAGCACGCATTGCTTGGGGAGCTGCATGGCTTCTACCGACGCCCATTCATAGAGCGGCACATGACCGGCGCTCTTTGACGTGTCGGAGAGCGCCGCCTCCCGCGCCCTCAACTGCGAGCCGATGGTAAAAATGAAGCTTGCGCCGAAAGCGTGCGCGGTGCGCGTCACGGCGCCGAGATTCATCTGTTTGGAGATCCGTTCCGAGCCAATTCCGAAATAGCCGCGCATGCCGCCCGCCTGTTAAGCCGCCCCTGGTCCGCCGCCCCTTCGCATTGACTTTCGCGAGCGCCGATACGCATTCTGCCCCATGCTATCAGCCGAGTTCAACACGCCGCGCGGGCCCTATTTCCTGTCGCATTCGGTCGGCCTGATGCCGCGCGCGGCGCGGGCCGCTCTGGAGACGTCCTATCTAGAGCCGTGGGCGGCGGGAAGCAGCGACATCTGGGACAAATGGCTGGCGGCAAGCGCGGATTTTTGCGCGGCGCTGGCGCCGGTCATCGGCGCAAGGCCGCAGGACATTTGTCCGCAGACCAATATTTCAAGCGCCCTCACCAAGGTCCTCTTCTCGCTGCCGGTAAAACCCGGCCGAACCAAGATCGTTCTTTGCGAGGAAGATTTTCCAACCGTCGGCTTTGTGCTGGCGCAGGCCGAGCGCCTTGGCCTGACGCCGGTCTTTCTTAAATCGGGCGCCAATCTTGCCGATCCGGACGCCTGGCGCGAGGCGTTCAGCGAGGACGTGCACCTCCTCCACCTCACCCATGTGTTTTCAAATCTCGGTCTGAAGACGCCGGTCGCCGAGATTGTCGCCAGCGCCCGCGCAAAGGGCGTCATCACTGTTGTCGATGTCGCGCAGTCGGCGGGCGGCGTTGAGGTTCTCGCCGATCAATGGAACGCCGATTTTCTGACCGGCACCTCGCTGAAATACCTTTGTGGCGGGCCGGGCGCGGCTTTCCTCTGGGTCAACAAATCAATTGCGCCCCGCTGCACGCCGGCGGATGTTGGATGGTTCAGTCACGAAAACCCGTTTGAATTCGACATCCGCCATTTCGTGTATGCGGGCGGCGCGGCGCGCTTTACCGGCGGCACGCCCTCGATCGCGCCATTTGCGCTGGCGCGCGCCGGGGCTGCACTGATGGCGCGGGCAGGC
>JBGSVH010000156.1:0-5051 GCA_041753055.1 Parvularculaceae bacterium | reverse complement strand
ACCCAGACCGTCCGGACATCTTCGCCGAGGCCGCCGGATCACCGGCCCCGCCGGTCATCGACAGCACGAATCCCGCCGCGATGAAGCCGACGGCAAGGCCAAGAATAGCGCCGGCGGCGAAAACACGCGGGGATCGCATCGTAAAATTCCTGCCTTACATTTGGTGAACTGGCTCACGGAAACGGTTTGGCCGCGGGACTGCTCGCCAGTGCTTACTCTAGTCCAATTAAACGGCATTTGGCTTACGATTCCGTCGCTAAAAATGGATCACGAGGGACGTTTCCGGCCGAAATTGGTGATCTGGCGGAACGGCAGCGCAGCCAGCGCCCATTATTCGGGGCCAGAGCGGCCAGCGGCGTCAGGGCCGACCCCTCGCCGCCGCGGCCCGGCCCGCCAGGTTGAAATGCCCCGCCTCTCCCCGAAACAACAGAGCCGCCAATCTGGCGAATATGGCGGCGGGGATAAATACGCCCTCATAACCGAACAATGGTTGCACCGACGCGAAGACTTTCGCGCCAGACGACGCGCCAAGATTGAGGACCGCCATGAAAATTGAAAACTGGGTCGCTCCGATCGCCGGGACGCTGGCGCGCTTTGCGATCATTAAAGCTCGCGCTGTGTTTGCGTTTGGGCATGCGTTCTGGCCCCTCAGCTTTCCAGTGTTTCGACTTGGCTTTGATTGTTCACGATTGGCGCGTCATCTTTAGGCGCGGATTCGTTTTCCGCCCGAGCAACTGTCGCATCGCGCGATCGTCTGGTTTTTCGGATCCGCGCCATTCTTGGTACGGCCCGCACGCGCCAAAGCGCATGTTTGGCGATCTTTGCAGCATTGCTGGCGCCCATATCGAGGTCGTGCATTTCGTCGGCATAGATTTCGGCTAGCGCCGCGCGGAAGTCGGTCACGCCCTCGCTGGCGATGTCGTGGAACCGCCGGATCGATGTCATCCAGATCGGGCTTACAAGCAGCGAAATTGCAATCACCGCGATCGCGAGTTTGTAGGCGTCGGCGTCAAGCGCGCCGTTGCTAAGACCCGCACCGGCGATTACGAAGGAGAATTCACCGATCTGCGCCATCACCAGCGCCGCTGGAAACGCCTGCTCCCACGGCCGGCGCGCCATGCGCATCAGGACAATGTTGAAAGCCGTCTTGATTGCGATGACGCCGACAACAAACGAAAACACGAGAAGCGCATGCCTTGCAATATAGTCGAGGTCGATGAGCAGCCCGATCGACAGGAAGAACATGACGACGAGAACGCTCTGGATCGGTTCGCTGACACGAATGGCTTCGGCGCGAAGGGTCGAACTCGACACAACAAGACCGGCAACAAACGACCCATAGGCGGGGGATAGCCCGAGAACGCCGCTCAGAGCCGCGGCGCAAAAGCAAGCAGCGAGCGCCGACAGCGCGATCAGGTCGACACGGCCGGTAATGGCGCTGGTGCCGGGCAGGCGGATCTTTTTCCGGCGGCTCAAATAGCGGATCAGTAGCAGCAAGAAGGCGACGGCGGCCACTATTTTAATCAACGCTAGCAACCCGAAACCCGCTTTCGGCCCCATCGAGTTGACGATAATCAGCATCGGAACGATGGCGATGTCCTGAGCGATCAGCACGCCAATTGAGATCTGGCCGGTTGGCGTCCTCAATTCATCAATGGCATCAAGCATGCTGATCGCCACCGCCGTCGACGACAGCGCGACGATAAAAGCAAGAACGAGCGTTTGTTCGAACGGCCAGCCGAGAACGGCGCCAAAGAGGCCAGCAACGCCGAGCGCGGCGGCGATCTGCCCGCCGGCGACGAGCGAAGCGGGACCAACCACTGCGATGAAAGCCTTCAGGCTGAGTTCCGTGCCGACGATGAAGAGGAGGAGCAGGACGCCGAGTTCGGCCAGAAACCGGATCGATTCAGAGCTCTCAATAAGACCAAGCCCGGTCGGGCCCAAAATGACGCCGCTCAGAATATAGCCGACAATCGCCGGCTGCTTCAGCCGCGACAAAAACCCGCCAAGCAGGACCGCCGCCGCCACGATGATGGCGATCCCGGTGAGGTCGATATGCTCGGCGTCCATTCATTCTCCGTAATGACCATTATTTTTCGATTAGATCGCATCAAACCCTGCGCGAATAAACTGCCATTCGCAGATTTTTTCACGGCCTGAAGCGCAAATCGAGCGTTGATGGAAATTCGATGTTTTCTTCAAGCGGCGGAATTTTCAGCTTTCCGGGGCTGTGCCCCCTTGCTTCAAAGCGCGCAAGCTTTCGGCCCTCCGCTTCGTTTTCATTGACCGGGAACGTCTCGAAGCTGCGCCCGCCCGGATGGGCGACATGGTAGGTGCAACCGCCAAGCGATTTTTCGTGTGCGATGTCGATCACGTCAAAAACCAGCGGCGCCTGCACCGGCATTTTGGGATGGAGGCTCGACGGCTGCGCCCATGCTTTGAAGCGGACGCCGGCGACGTCAACGCCCCTTTCGCGCGTCGACGCCAGCGGCACGCGGCGGCCATTGCACGCAAGAACGTGGCGGCCGGGCGTCAGGCCCGTCGCCATCACCTGCACCCGCTCAACGGTCGCATCGACGGAACGGCTGACGCCGCCGCCAGCAGGCTCCTCGCCCATGACCGGCCAAGGCTCCAGAGCGGATCGCAGTTCAATCACGGCATCGCCGATTTGCGCGCGTCCACAGCCAGGAAAGCGGAAAGCCAGAAACGGCGCGAACCATTCCGGTTCGATTGCGTAGCCGCCCAACTTCAGAAAATCGAGAACCTCGCGAAAATCTTCCCAGACATAATACGGCAACATGAACCGGTCATGCAGCTGCGTTCCCCACCGCTTCAGCCTGCCTGTATAAGGCGTCTTCCAGAACAGGGCGATCGCGGCGCGAATGAGCAGCGTCTGCACCAAATTCATTTGCGAATGCGGCGGCATTTCAAAGCCCCGCAATTCGAGCAGGCCGAGGCGTCCGCGTTCGCTGTCGGGACTGTACAGCTTGTCGATACAGAATTCGGCGCGGTGCGTATTGCCAGTCAGATCGACGAGCAGATTTCGGAATAGCCGGTCGACCAACCAGGGCGGGATATCACCCTCTTGCGGAATTTGCTGGAAGGCGATCTCCAAATCGTAGAGCGCGTCATGCCGCGCTTCGTCGATCCGCGGCGACTGGCTGGTCGGACCGATATACATCCCCGCAAACAGATAGGACAAAGACGGATGGTTTTGCCAAAAACTTACCAGCGACCGCAGCAGATCTGGGCGGCGCAAAAACGGGCTGTCCGCGGCCTTGGCGGCGCCGAGCACAATATGATTGCCGCCGCCGGTGCCGGTGCGGCGTCCGTCGATCATGAATTTTTCCGCCGACAACCGCGCCAGACGCGCTTCCTCATAGACTGCGCCTGAGATCGATTTCAGTTCCGCCCAGTTGCTGGCTGGCTGAACATTGACTTCAATGACGCCGGGATCGGGCGTCACGCTGAAATGCGACAGGCGCGAATCGGCCGGCGGCGTATAGCCCTCAAGTACGACCGGCGTATCGAATTTCGCCGCAACAAGTTCGATTGCCGCAATCAGTTCCAGAGAATGCTCCGCCCAAGCTAAGGGCGGCAAGAACAGGTGGAGCACCCCGCCGCGCACTTCAGCGCACAGAGCAGTGTGAATGAGGCCATTTGAATCGCTCGAGAACGCCTTGTCGTCCGACGCCTTCCGAGCGGCGAGCGATTTGTGAAGGTCATTGTTTGATGGCAGGGCCTCCATTTGCTCGAACGCGCTGCGGTCAGGGCTGACCTCTTCCGCTGCTTCTTCCGGCCAGGGCAGACTGTCCAAAGGAAGGCGCAATCCAACGGGCGAGTCGCCGGTCAGCAAGATGACGTGCGGGCTCTTGAATTTCCATCGATTGCTGATCCAGCGCCCGCGCCGATGTGAATAATGAAGCGGCAGCACAAATCCGACCGGCGCATTCAAATCCTTGTCCATCAGTTTCTGAAGACGCGCGCGCTCCGCCTTCTCGAAAACATTGGCCTCCAGCATCTCATCATGGAGCGGCAGCTTGCGCTCCTTCCAGAGGTAATAGGGCGTGTCCTCGCGCAGCGGCAGAACGTATGAGCTCGGAACGCCGAGCGACTCGCCGAGTGCGCCAATAAACGCTTCGGCGGTCTTCATCGTATGGCCGAGCGGCGTGTCGGGGTCGGCCAGCAATTCATCGTCGTTCCAGACAGGCTCGCCGTCCCGGCGCCAAAAACACGGCATCGCCCAGCGCGGCAGGATTTCCCCCGGATACCACTTGCCTTGCGTAAACATATGAACGGCGCCCGGCGCGAAGCGCGCCCGCAACCTCTGCAGCATGTCCTTGCCAAGTTTTTTCTTGTCGCCGCCGAGCGCGGCGTAATGCCATTCGTCGCCCTCGCGGTCGTCAAGCGAAACGAATGTCGGCTCGCCGCCCATGGTCAGCCGAACGTCGAGCGCCTTGAGGTTGTTGTCGACGGCGATCCCTAGCGCATCGATCGCGTCCCATTGCTCCCTTGAATAGGGCTTGGTGACACGCGGGGCCTCGACGATTCGCTTGACTGACATTTCATGATGCAAAGTCGCCTTCGCGCCGCTTTCAAGCGTCCCGGTGATGGGCGCAGCGCTGGAGGGGTTGGGCGTGCAGCAGAGGGGGATGTGACCTTCGCCGGCGAACAGCCCGGATGTCGGATCAAGCCCGACCCAGCCGGCGCCGGGAAGATAAACCTCCGTCCACGCATGAAGATCGGTAAAATCGACGTCGGTTCCCGATGGCCCATCGAGCGATTTCACATCCTGCGCCAGCTGAATGAGGTACCCGGACGCAAAGCGCGTCGCGAGGCCAAGATGGCGCAACGCCTGACAAAGGAACCACGCCATATCGCGGCATGATCCGCTGCCTAATTCCATGGTTTCCTGTCCGTCGTCGAATAACTTGGGACGCTTGAGCGCGTTGGCTAACGGAGGCTCTGGCTCATCCTTTGTTTCATTTTAAGCAGCGGCTTTGGCGTGCTGCAAGCGCCTTCTTTCGAATGTCCTCCTTTTGATTTTTTCT
>JBGSVH010000155.1:0-3326 GCA_041753055.1 Parvularculaceae bacterium | reverse complement strand
CCCATCAGCCCGAGCTTGCCGCCGCCATAGACGATGCGCCAGTCGCGCCGCGCCGCCTCCTTGCCGATGAAGCGCGCGGCTTCAGCGTAGGAAGCCTCGTCGCCGGCCCTGGAGCCGCAATAAACACATAGGGATTTCATGAACTCGATATCTTCGGGGCTGCTTTTGCTGTTTTCGCGGCATTGTAGCGTCAAACCCTTATCGGTAAAGTTAACATCCGCCGTCAAGAAGAACCGCCGACTCCAAGGCGAACCGCTGACCTGAGGAAACTCCGCATGCGCGTCATCATCATTTTTATTCTGCTCATCGTCCTCGGTTTCGTCGCGTGGAAAGCCGCCGAACGGTTCAAGCTCATCGACCGTGCGCCGCAGGAAGATACAACCTCTGCGCCGGCGGCGCCTGACGCCGAAGCACAAAAGCCGGCGCCGTCGCTGCCGAGTTTTGATATCGTCCGGGTCGACCGCACCGGCTACGCCGTGATCGCGGGCAGGGCTGCGCCAGGCGCCAAGGTCACCATCCTCGCCAATGACGAGCCGCTCGCCGAGGCAACGGCGGAGGCGGACGGGTCATGGGCGATTTCAACCGAGACGCCGCTCGAGGCGGGATCGGTCGAATTGTCGCTCGAAATGACGACGGAAGACGGCGGAACAATCCGCTCTGAAGAAACCATCATCATCTATGTGCCGCAGCGCGAGGGCGACCGCCCGCTGGTGCTCAGGACGACGCCTGGCGGCGCCACCGAAGTCCTGCAGGAGCCGCGCGACGACGGCGTCGGCATGGGCCCCTTGTCGCTGGAGACGATCGATTATGACGAACAGGGCGCGGTTATCTTCGCCGGCAAGGCGGAAGCCGGCCGCGTCGTTCAATTGTTCGCCAACGGGCAGTTTGTCGGCCAGACGACGGCGAGCGATGACGGGCGCTGGCGGATGACGGCGACGATGCCGCCCGGCGTCTACACGCTGCACGTCATTCAGCTCGACGAGAACGGCAAGCCCGCTTATGCGATCGAACTTCCCTTCGAGCGCGCCAGCCTTTCAGATATCGAGCTGCGCGACGGCAAGGTGATCGTCCAGCCCGGCAACAGCCTCTGGCGCATCGCCCGGCGCGCCTATGGCCGGGGCGTTCAGTACACGATCATTTACGAAGCCAACGCCGACCAGATTCGCGACCCGGATCTCATCTATCCGGGGCAGATCTTTGAAGTGCCGGAATCCGAGGAAGAGCCGGCGCAGTAAGTCCTGGCCGCGCCGGCTGTCAGGGCGTACCCAGCGCCACTGCAAAGCGTTCTTTGGCGTCGGTCCAGAGTGTCGACGCCGAAAATCCGGGGTCGCGCAGCATTGCGCCGATCTCTTCCTTGCGCCATTTGCGCGAATATTCGGTGAGCATACGTTCGCCTTTACGGAAATGGCGCTCGCCGCCGCGCCAGGCGATGATCTGGTCTTCCTGCGCTTCAAGATGCATTTCGATACGCGAGTCTTCTTCATTAAAGAAGGCGACATGGCGCCAGCGCGCCGGATCGAAGTCGGCGCCGATGATGCGGTTGACATGGTTGAGCGCATTGAGGTTGAACGCGGCGGTGACGCCGGTTGCATCGTCATAGGCGGCTTCGAGAACGCTGCGGTCTTTGACAAGATCGACGCCGAGCAGGATCTCCGATTTTCCGGCGATGGCGACGCGCGCCCGCATTGTTACCGGCGGGGAACCGGGAATCAACATTCAAAAGCTGAAATGGCGGCAATGCGAATGCGGCGGAATCAATCCTTATACGGATTTAATTCCGATGTCTCCGCCGGCCGAACGGGCCTGAAGGTCAGTAGTAATACTGCGTTCCGACAAAGGCCGATGACGGCGCCTTGTTGAGAACGGTGCCGATCACATTGGTCTTGCCGAGAAGGCGCTGGGCCTCCTTGAATTCCGGCACGCGGGTCTGGCCGCTGGCGACGACGAGAAGCACGCAATCGACTTTTGGCAGGAAGGCGATGGTGTCATCGCAGCCAAGAAGCGGCGACATGTCGAAAATGACAACGCGCGAGGCGTATTCGTTGACGGTGCGGGCGATCAGTTCGTCAGTCTTCGCCGACGTCAGAAACTCACCGCCGCGCCGCGACACGCGCTCGTTGCCGAGAACAAGGACATCGGCAAGATCGGGCTTCAAGGTTACGTCGCGCAGCGTTCGCGTTCCTTCGAAGAAATCGATAATGGAGGGCGTTTCCTTGATGCCCAGATAGTGCGTGATCTTGGGGCGGTAAAAGTCGAGGTCGACAAGGGTTGCGCGCGATCCTTCCTTGGACCCGATCGAGATGGCCAGATTGGCGGCGGTGACCGATTTGCCGGCGCCGGCGCCCGGCGACACGATCGCCAGGGTCCGCCAGTTGTTCTCCTCCATCTTCTGCAGCACCCGCGTCCGCAGGATGCGATAGGAATTCAACACCGGGTCTTGTTCATTGGAAATGATCCGGTGTACGCCGAAGCGGTCGAAGTCGCATTTGCATTCAACGAAATTTTCCGTCGCGCGCGACGCCGCCGAATGGAAACGCGGCGCGGGCGCGGCAAGGCCGCCTGACATATCGGCGCTGCCAGTGCGCTGGCGGCGCGCTTTGGTGACTGCTTCTCTGATCCGGTCCATACTTGTTACTCAAAAGTGGCGTCGACCAATTGTGGTCAGGCGGGTTTCTTCCGGTTGAATGCCGAAAACCTGAAACGGGGCTCGTTCTCGGCTTTGAAGTAGGGGATGACGGCGATCGGGGCCTCGTGAGAGATCGAGACAAGATGACCGCGGCCGCGCAAGGTCTGCATCAGCACTTCAGCGGCGAAGGCGACAAAGGCGCCGACGGCCAGCGCCGCGGCGATAAGAAGTACGGCGAGCTGTCCGCGATTGGGGCTGGTCGGCGCATCGGGGCGCTGCGCCGATTCAAGAATGCTTAGTTTTTCCGCCTGCTGGTTGTCTTCGAGGTTTTCGGAAAGCTGCGCCGTCGCCTGCTTGTTTTTGAGCGCCTGATACTCGCTGTTGAGGTTCTGGCTGTCGCGCGTCAGCGTTGAAAGGCCGCGCTCAACCAGCGGCGTTCTTGCAATACTGTCCTTCATCGCGGCGATGGTATTTTTCAGTCCGTCAGCCTGTTCGCCAAGCGCGACCAGGCGGCTCCCGGCAATGTCCATGCGGCCTTGCAACTGCGTCAGCATGATGTCGGCGGAACCGGCGGCGGCCTCGCGGGAGATTTGCGAGCTGAGTTTTTCGCGCGCGTCGGTTGCATGTACAATGGCGCCGTGTATTTGCGACGACATCATTGCAAAACCATCGAGCATGATGGTGTGCAGCAGGTGGTCCT
>JBGSVH010000154.1:0-8335 GCA_041753055.1 Parvularculaceae bacterium | reverse complement strand
GCGCCGGCGTCTCGTGGCTTTTCCGCAGCGTGTGGCGATTGATCCGGACCGTCTGGCGGCTTGCCGAGGCGCTCGACAGCGCCTTGTGGCGCGGCGCCAAACTCACGGCGGTGACGGTTGGCCGGGCGACTGTCTCGACCCTGCGGGCGTCAGCCGCCGCCTTCGCCGAAGTCTTCCGCTGGCTGCCTTCCCGCAGCGGCAGAGCTTACGCGGCGGGCTCCAGCATCGTTTTGATGCTCTGCGCCCTGTGGGCGGCGGACGAAATCCGCAACGCCCGCGCCGACGCAACCGCGCACGATTCGATTTTCCGCCCGCCGCTCGATCTTGCCGATCCGATCGTTGCGCGCATCGACGGCCGCTTTGTCCATGTCAGCGAAGTTGAAGCGGCGGCGCGCGCCAGCGGTCAGATCCAGGGCGATGAAAAACTGTCCGTCAAAGCAGCTTTCGAGCGCGACCTCGTCAGCGCCTATGTCGAACAGCGCCTTCTCGCCAAGGCCGCAATTGACGGCGGGCTGCAGCGCGCGCCGTCGGTGCAACGCCGCCTCAATGCGGCGCGCGACCGGATATTGGCGTCAACATATATGGAGGGAAGGATCGCGGCCGCCGTCACCCCTGAAAAAATCAAGCGTCTTTACGATAGTCAGGTTGATGTGACCCGCCTCGGCGACGAGGTCAAAGCCCGCCATATTCTGGTGGCGACGGAAGAAGAAGCGCAGGCGATCGTTGCGGAAATGCATGCTGGCGGTGATTTTGCGGCGATAGCGCGGGCGCGCTCCCTCGATCGCGCCACGGCCCCTCTTGGCGGAGAAGTCGGCTGGTTCACCAAGGACATGATGACGCCGCCCTTTGCGGCCTCGGCGTTCTCAACGGCTCCAGGCGAGATCGCGCCGCCTTTTTCCAGCGAATTCGGCTGGCACGTGCTGCAGGTGCTTGAGCGGCGTCCGACCGGCGGCGTCGCGTTCGGCGCGGTTGAAGACAACGTTCGCCGTTTCTTAACCTTGCGCACCGTCAACCAGACGCTTGAAGATCTCAAGGACGATGAAGACGTCGTCTATTTCGAGCCTGACCCGAAACAGGAATAACGCGCAATCGATTCAATTTGACGCATTCTCGCAAGACTGGGGTAAGGCGCGGCGATTAATAATTGGGGCGGAAAGATGGCAAGGCTGCTGATTGTTGCGGCGGGCGCATTGATCGACGGCGACGGCAGGGTGCTTCTGGCCCGTCGTCCGGAAGGCAAGGAAATGGCGGGCCTTTGGGAATTTCCCGGCGGCAAGCTGATGGAAGGCGAAACGCCTGAGGGGGCTCTGGTGAGAGAGCTGAATGAGGAGCTTGGGATTGATGTCGAGACAGCCTGTCTCGCACCAATCGCCTTTTCTTCGATGAATTCAGGCGGCTTTCATCTTTTGATGCCACTTTATGCGTGCAGGAAGTGGAAGGGCGTTGCGCGGCCGCTGGAGGCGTCTGCGTTGGCGTGGGTGAGGCCGGCGGAATTTCAGCGTTATGAAATGCCGCCTGCCGATCGGCCGCTCGCGGCCCAATTGAGGGATCTTATATGATCGGGCGCGGACAAGAATTGAAATCCTTATGCCTGTTCTCGCGTTTCGTGCGGGACGAAAAGGGCTCAACCGCGATTGAATATGGTTTGATCGTGTCGCTAATTTTTCTCGCCATTATGGCGGCTGTGCGCGGGTTCACCGACGCTAACAATGAGATCTATTCAGACATCCAGAGCGCGCTCCAGAATTAATCACGGCGGGGGTTCATCGACCTTTGAGCGCGCGCTCCAGCGAATGCTTGGCGCTTCCGGGTTTCAGCGGCTTTTGCTGGCCTTCATGCGGCGCCCACCCTGTTAATACGACCAGATCGAAACTTATCGAGCCGGCGTCTCCAAGGCGCGCCAGCGCCGCCGCCAGCACATCCCGTCGCAAGGCCATTCCCCGCTGCACGAGGCAGCTCGTCTCGCCCATGCCGCGCAAATCATCGAGCAGACGCGCGGGCCGCTCATACCGCACCCTCGCTTTGTCGATATCGGCAACCGGTAACGCAAATGTGGCGCGCTGCAACGCTGCGCCAAGGTCGCGGACGCTGGCGAACGGCGCAATGCGCGGCGAGACGCCGCCTGCAAACTCGGCTTCGGACGCGTAAAGCGCGGCGCGCAGTTCCTGAAGCGTTTCCTCGCCAAACAGCACAGCGATCAGGAGCCCGTCCGGTTTCAGGCTGGCGCGCATCTGCGACAGGGCGCCGACAGGGTCATTCACCGCATGCAGGGACAAGAGGCTGACAATCAGGTCGAAAGACGACGGCGCGAACGGCGATAACTCCTCATCAAAGACCAGGGACGCGCCGCCCGGAACAAGCCGCGCCAGCGCGAGGTCCGCGTCAATGACATCGCCGACGCCGCAATCGGGCGTCAGCATCTCTCGCAAGGCGCCGGCGCCGTAAAGAAGCGCGCGCGGAAACTTGCGTGTTACGGTTTCAAGCCGGTCGACGACATCCTCCATGGCGCGCCGGTGAAGAAAGTCATGATTGGCGAAGGACGCCGCCGCACGATGACGGCGGCGCGCGTAGAGACGGCGGTTAAAGATCAAGGGCGGCGCTGCTTGCTGCATGCAACGCCAATAGGGCTTTGCCGGACCCGGATCAATCACGGCTTCAAATGCCGCGGGATCAGGTGGTGCAGCTGGACGCGTTGGCGTTCTGGCAGAGCTGCACTTTGGTTGATTTGCGCGGCCAGCGCGCCGAGCGATGGCTGAAGTCAAAAGGAATCGAGATGACAAAGCCGGTCAGTCCCGACTCGTAGTGGTAGCCAATCTCAGAGATGACCAGAGACTGGCCGGGCTTCAGCGAATTGTCGTCGGCGAGTTTGTCATATGTCTGGCCCGCCGTGTAAGGCGTGTTGCCCTTTTCGTCGCGGCTCCAGTGCACGATCACCGGCGAATTCGCGCTGTTGCCCCGTGTCACCGAGATCAGCTTCATTGTCACAGCCGACGTGTCCGATGGCTCAAGAATGCGCGTGACGCCAACGATCAGATCGTCTATCTCGGCAACAGTAATTGAGGGTTCCTGCGCCGCCAGGTCGACCAGCGCGTTGGTCGCGCTGGCAAGCCGCCGGTTGACGGTAAACAGATCAGACGACTCCAGCATGCCGAAGAAAAGAACTGTCATCACCGGGAGCAGCAGTGCGAATTCAACAGCCGCAATGGCGCGCCGGTCGGCGGCGAATGAGGCCGAACGCGCGCAGCGATGTTTTTTCCACAGACCGGCCATAAATTGCGCCTTCAAAATCTCAACGGAAATCTCAACGGTCAGGAGACGGATTTGTTGTTCTTCGAATAGGGCTCGTTGCGGAAGATGGAAGTTCCGTAAAGCCGCCGTTTGTTATTGTCGGCGTCGGATACGTTGACACCGATCGTCGGGTTCAGCGTCTTGTAGAGAAGGCAGACGCGGATGCGAACAATCGAATTGTCGGCGCCGGGGTCGTAAGCGAGCGCGCCAATTTCGGTCGTGTCGTCATTCTGACAAATCACCGGCGAGGTGTCGGCGGCAAGCGCGGCGAAGGACGCAAAGGTTTCGACTTCAACTGTCAAGGTCTCGCTGCAATTGCCGAAGACCGTCAGATAGGGGCAGACTTTGTTGAAAAAGGCGTCCTTGTCGAAGCCGCCCTGCTGCGCCTGGCCGGTGCGGATGAGGCGCGCCGCTTCAATCGTCGCCGCGTCGGTCTGCGCGTTGGCGAAGTAGAACCAGCCGACTTCGAACGTCGACATCATCAGCATCATGAACGGCAGGACCACGAGCGAGAATTCAACCGCCGTTGATCCGGCCTTGTCCTTGACAGCTTCCAGCGCGCGGCTGGCGACCGAACCGAGAAGGGGGATGCGCATGGCGGTATCCTTCCCCTCGCTTTACTTGCTGACGTGCAGCTGGACGAGATCCGACGCGATATCGGCAAAGGCGTCCGCAAGATCCTCGCCGGCCGGCGCGTCGAAATAATAGGGCGCTTCGTCTTTGGTCGCGCAGGCCTGGAAGACCTTCTTGGTCGCGAGTTCGCTCGGATCGCCGTCGTCGAGGCCGAAGGTGATCGCGTAGACGAGGATGCCTTCGGCTTTCATGCGGGTGCAGATACGGACCAGCTTATTGTCGATTTCGTCGCGCATTTCACTGGCGCTGTTGACGCCGACCCCCATACGCTCTTCGCGCGCATAGCCAAAGGGTGTCATCTCGGAGGACCAGGGCGTGTCTGCGCTCGATACGGTGTTGAAGCCGTCGGTCATCAAGACGACCGCCTTTTGCCATTTGTCATCGTTGTATGGGTTTGGGCTTTCAAATGGCGCTTCCGGCGATAGGACGCGCCAGCCCCACATCATGCCTTCGGCCGAGTTGGTGTTGCCGCCCGGCGAAAGACTTTGGACGAAATCATGCACGGCCGCTTTGCTGTCGGTGCCATAGAGAATTGCCGCGGACGGGCAATTGTCGTTCGGCCCCTTGGACGAACTGATGCTGTTCGGCTGGTCGAGTTTGCCGAGATAGGTCGACGTGGCGGTGTCGAACAAGCCGACATAGGCTTGGCGAATAATATACTCGTCGTCCCGGCACTCGGTCGCGCCGCGCGCGGCGAGCCAGGTGTTCAGCGCCGCATCAGTTTGCGAACCGGTCGCACACTGTGTGCTCGACGATTCGCCGTTGTAGGTGCGCAGCACTTTTTCGGCGTAGTTCACAACTGGAAGGTATTTTCCAAGGTTGGTGCTGTAGGACCGGGTCGTATAATACCGGTCCTTGATATAGCTGTTGCCATATCCGTCATAGCCATCAGTAGACGGATCGTGAAACCAGTCGCCCCGGTAGGTGATTCCACCCAGCGTGTAAGTTGTGCTGCCCCACTCGCAGGCGCTGTTGCTGCAGTCCGGATCGTCCGCCTGAAAAAGCGGCACGAATCTCGAATTACCGACCGTTGACAGCTGAGCGACCGTCAATTTGAGCGACGGCGCCGTCGAAAAAGCCGTCTGGACCAACGTATTGGTCGTTCCCGCCCCAGGAAGAACGTTGTAGCTGCTGATCGTGGCGTTGGACGGCGTAGCTCCCGCCGCCACATCGATCTCGTCAAGCGGATAAGGCCGCTCTTCATTGCAGCCGTCCCACGTGGTTCCCGATATCGAGTTGAAGAGATTGAAGTGATTGACCTTGGTGTTGAGATCGATCACGCTCGAGCTGTTCACATGCAGGAAGTGCGCGCCGTGGTAATAGGCGGACGCCGTGGTGTCGCTCCAGGTTGTTTCCCAAGCGGATGTTCCGTTGTCTTTCTTGGCGCCGCCGGAATTCACGTAAGCGGCGAAGGGAACGACCGACGTGGTCACATATTCGCTGGTGGCGTTATCGTCATCGCCGTAAAGCGTGTCGAGGAGCGCGTCGACCGCTGTTTTCAACGAATTGATTTTGGGCGTGCCGTTTATCGAGCTCGACATCGACCCCGTCACGTCCAGCACCAGCGCGAGCTCGATCGGACCGGAGCCGCGGCGGGTGATCTCGGTCGAGGCGGCCATTGACAGCGTGTCGAACTGGCTGTTCACGCTCAAGCTCATCAGATCCTCGGCGACGCCAAGGAACAGCGTCTTGATCTTGCCCTGCGCTACCGGTTTGATGGTCTGCTCGGTCATCACGAAATCGAGGCTGAAGTCCTGGATATCGTTTTCGTGGCTGAAATTCTCGTGGAAGAACTTCGTGCCGTAATCTTTCAGATAGGCTTCCTTCTGCGCGGCGGAGAGGTTCGCCATTTCCGAATTGCCGGATTCGTCAAGCTGGGCGATGGCGAGGCCAGCCGCGTCGAGCGATTCGATGAGGTCCGCCCTGACGGCGTTGCGCCGCGTGAAATCGACGGCGCCGCCGGTAAACAGCAAGATAACCGTCAGCATCAGGGCGAACATGATTGTTATGTTGCCAGAGCGATCCTTGCAGAAGAAAACGAATTCGCGCATCGCGACTCCCCGTAAAATCCGCGGATTTGCGAAGTTCATTCCTCGCAGACCGGCCCACACGCGTGCATGATTAAGTGATTGTAATTAATGCCTCATTATGAAAGCCGGTTAACCGGCGGTAAGACTCTTCACAAGTTTGGTTGATTGAAAATTCCAATTTGAATTGAAATGAAGGTTTCAGGCATCTGGCGACAATTTTCTGCAAGGCTTCTTGACGCCGCCTTGCCGCCGCTCTGTCCAATTTCCGATGAGCGGGTTGCGGCGCCGGGATTTCTCGCGGCTTCCGCCTGGTCAAAACTCCAGTTCATCGACGATCCGGTTTGCGCGCGGTGCGGCGCGCCCTTTTCCCACGATATTGGCGAGGGCGTGGAATGCGCGCGCTGCATTGCAGAGCCGCCGGATTTCGACTGCGCCAGAGCCGCGGTCGTTTATGATGACGCCAGCCATGGCCTTATCGTTTCATTCAAACACGCCGACAAAACAGAGTTAACGCCTTTGTTCGCCCGCTGGCTGGCGCATGCCGGCGCAAGCATGCTCAGCAAAGATGTCATCCTCGTTCCGGCGCCCTTGCATCGCGCCCGGCTTTTTTCCCGGCGGTACAATCAGGCGGCGATGCTGGCGACGGCGCTTTCACGGCTCGCCGCGGCGACGGTCGAGCCGATGCTGCTGGAGCGGACGCGGGCGACGCCGCCGCAAAAGAATCTGTCGCCGGAGGCGCGCCGCCGCAATGTCGCCGGCGCAATTGGTGTGAGACCAGGGTATGAGGCGCGCGTCGCAGGCGCCCATATCGTTCTGATTGACGATGTGCTGACTACCGGGGCAACCTTGTCCGCCTCGGCGCGCGCGCTCAAAAAGGCGGGCGCACGGCGGGTTGACGCGCTGGCGCTGGCGCGGGTCGTCAAGGGCGGATCGGCGCTGGCGTGATCGCGCTTGAAATCCTGGCCGATACGCTAGGCGCTGGACGAAAAATAAGGGATCATGCCGCCAGGTCTCCCGCGGAGTTTGCCGACCCATGAAGTCAGTTACCGTCTACACCAAGCCGCTTTGCCCGTATTGCGTGCGGGCGCTGTGGCTCCTGAAGAAAAAAGGCGCCGAGATCGTGGAAATCTGCGCCGCCTTCGACCAGGAAAAGCGCGCTGAAATGATCCAGCGGTCGAACGGCGCGCGCACCTATCCGCAGATATTTATCGGAGACACCCATGTCGGCGGCAGCGATGAGCTTCAGGCGCTCGAGAGCGCCGGCAAGCTCGATACGCTTCTCAATGGATGACCGCGGCGCCTCTGATCGCACCGTCTTCAAGGCGGCGTGCGTGCAGATGCGTTCCGGCGTCGATCGTCATCGCAATATTGCGGACGCTCTCGCGCTGATCGCCGAGGCGGCTGACCGCGGCGCGCATTTTGTCGCGACGCCGGAAATGACCAATGCTGTCGACAAGAACCCGGAGCGATTGACCGCCGGCCTCCCGGAGGGCGAGGAAATCGAGGAAATCGCGGCGTTCTCAAACGCCGCGAGCGAGCACGGCGTCTGGCTGCTGATCGGTTCAATGGCGATCAATCGCGGCGGCGGCCGGCTCGCCAATCGCGGGTTCCTGTTCGGTCCGGACGGTGAAATCGCGGCGCGCTACGACAAGATCCACATGTTCGACGTCAGCCTCGAAAATGGCGAGAGCTGGCGTGAATCGCGCGTTTACCAGCCCGGCGGCGAGGCGGTGGTTGTTGAAACGCCGCTCGCGTCCTTCGGTCTTTCAATTTGTTACGATGTTCGCTTTCCGCATTTGTACCGGGCGCTGGCGCGCGCCGGCGCGGAAGTATTCTGCGTGCCGGCGGCCTTTACGCGCCAGACCGGACGCGCCCACTGGAAGACCCTGTTGACCGCCCGGGCAATCGAGTGCGGTGCGTTTGTCATCGCCGCGGCGCAAGGCGGCGTACATGAAGACGGACGCGAGACCTTTGGTCATTCACTGATCATTTCTCCGTGGGGCGACATTTTGACCGAGGCGAAGGGGGATGAACCTGGCGTTATCCTTGCTGAGATAGACCCCTCGCGCGTCAGCAAGGCGCGCCGGCAAATTCCGAACCTCGCCCTTGAAACGCCATTCAAAGTCCTCAATGTAGAAGCATGATCAAATATCAGTTGAAATGCGGCGCCGGCTGTTCGTTTGAAGGTTGGTTCCGGTCAAGCGAGGATTTTGACGCCCAGGCGGCGGATGGCGGCCTTGAATGTCCCTCCTGCGGCTCGGTCGAAATCGAGCGCGCGATCATGGCGCCGGCGGTTGTCACTGGCGGCGCCTCGCGTCGCGGCGAGCCTGGGTCGATCTCAGCTTAGAATTCCTTCAGCGGCTCTGCGATGACTGGGAAACAAT
>JBGSVH010000153.1:0-16099 GCA_041753055.1 Parvularculaceae bacterium | reverse complement strand
GCGGGGGGCGACAACGCGCGCCAGCCGTTCAAGCCTCCCGAGGATATCACGCAATGAGGTCGCCCGCGCCGCAAGCGCGGCGGTTTCACTCTGCGCTGCCGACGCAAGACGCGCAGCGACCTGGCGCTCGCCCTGTTTCTTGGACAACAGTTCGGCGAGCACTGCGCGCCGGGCGCTGATTTCCTCATTGGTCTTTTCAAAATCCGCGCGTTCCTTCTCAAGCGAGGTCCTGACCGCCGCGAGGTCGGCGAGCGACGTCCGCAACAGGCCGGCGCGCGCTTCGATCTGCGGCGTTACGTCAGCAAGAAGCATGGCGGTGCGCGCGGCTTTCGCCGCATCGCCCGGCGACACAAGCAACGCAGGCGGCCGCGATCGTTCGATGGACTGCAGCGCGCCCAGTACTTCGCTCAGCGATTCCTGTTGTTCCTTCAAAGATCCATTCAGGTCGGCCTCGCGTTCTTCGAGCCGCCCGGTCTCGCGCCGGATCTCGCTGATGCGCCGTTCCGCCTGTTGCAGCGCACTGGCGGTTTCAATCATCCGCCGGCGTAGCGCGGCGACTTCCTTTTCGCGCTCACGCGCTTCGTCTTTGAGCCGGGATTCCTCGCTGCGGCGATCTTTCAGTTGCCGTTCAATATCGGCGAGTTCGCTCTCGGGTTTTGCCGACTGTGCGCAAGCTGACCCGGCCGCGATCATCGCGCAGCAAAAGGCGAGATAAGGACCAGCGCGTTTCATCCGCGGTGATAGGGATGGCCGGAGAGAATGGTCATGGCGCGATATATCTGCTCGACCAGCATCACTCTGACAAGCATGTGGGGAAACGTCGCCTTGCCGAAGGCGAGCGTGAGATCGGCGCTCGCCGCCAAATCGCGGTCATGGCCGTCCGCCCCGCCAATCATGAAGATGATTTCACTGGCGCCGTCATCGCGCCAGCGCCGCAATAGTTCCGCGAAAGCCGCGCTCGGCAGGTCTTTTCCGGTTTCATCAACGGCGACGCGCCTCGCGCCGCTGCTTGCTGACTGGCTGAGAAGCGCCGATTCGCGCGCTTGCCGCGCAGGCCCGGCAGCGCCCTTCGGCGCCTCCAATTCTCTGATCTCGAAGTGGGAGACGCCAAGCGCCCGTCCGGCGGTTCTGATGCGGGCGGCGTAATCATTGATCAGCTCAAATTCGGGGCCGCCGCGCAGCCGGCCGATCGCGGCGACGGTGAGGCGCATAGGCCGCCAGTCAATTGTCGGTTCTGACCGGCGCGCGCGCCGTTTCGGACCAGATGCGTTCGAGATTATAAAACTTTCTGACTTCCGGCCGGAACAGGTGGACGATCACGTCTTCAGCATCGATCAGCACCCAGTCGCAAGCGGGCGCGCCTTCCATGCGCGCGCGTCCCATCCCGGCTTCTTTCAGGCGGCGGACGACCTTGTCAGCCATGGCGCCGACATGGCGCGCCGAACGGCCCGATGCGATGACCATGGCGTCAGCAATGTCGGTCTTGCCGCCAAGATCGATCGTCACGACTTCCTCCGCCTTGTCATCTTCAAGCTCGGTGAGAATGACCGCAAGGATTGCCTTGCCGCGCTCAGACGGCGGAAGCTCATCCAGGTTAATGGCGGATTTTTCGGTCCGGCCAGTGTTGGCGGAATTGTCGCCGACCGCGGGCGGAACAACATTCAGAGCGGCTTTGCCTCGCGCCGCCGGGCGATTTTCGGAATTCAGGTCCATTCTCCCGATTGCCGCGGGCTCAATATCCCGCATTTTCAATGTAGGCGCGATCCGCCCGTTCGCCAACCTCGTCCGGGTCCGCCTGGCGGGAAAAGGCCGTCAGGGTGACTTTTCCGCCGCCCGGCGGTCCCGAATGGCGGTCGCCGAGGCCGGATTGCGAGTCGTTTCGATATAGGTCCAGGCCGGCGGTTCGGCGCTGACGATCTCGGCGGCGCGGCCTGCGGGCGTTCGAAACAGCGCGAGCGCGCGCGCCGCAATGCTTTCCGTCACCGCCGCTTCGGAGCCCGGCCGGTTGAAAACCGCGATCGGGACGAGGCTCGCGATCCGTTTCCAGCTTTTCCAGCGGTCAAATCCGGCCAGACTGTCTGCGCCCATCAGCCAGACAAAGTGGATCTGCGGCCAGAGATCGTGCAAAGCCTCGATCGTATCGACCGTATACTGAAGGCCTTTGCGGTCTTCGAAATTCGAAACGACAATGCGCGGATGATCGGCGATGCGGCGCGCAAGAGCGAGGCGTTCTTCATAGGGCGCATAGTCGCCGGGGATCTTCAGCGGATTGCCGGGCGTCACCAGCCACCAGACGGCGTCGAGGTCCAAAAGCTTCAGCGCTTCAAGCGATATTTCGCGATGGCCGTCATGAGCCGGATTGAACGAGCCGCCGAGAAGGCCGATGCGCGAATGATCATGGCGGTGGGGAATCATGGCGCCCACTCGTCCGCCTGTTCCGGCTCGTTCGAGGGCGCGCCCACACCCATCTTAATATTCATCAGTTCACGCATCAAGGCGGAAACGCCAATGCCGGCAACACCGGATATCGGCCGCGCGGGTCGTCCCGCAGCTTTTGACAGGGCGGCGAGGCGTTTTTTCCTCGTCGCCTCGTCGAGCGCGTCAACCTTGTTGAGGCAGACGATTTCGAGCTTGGTGTCGAGGCCAGCGCCATAGGCGGCGAGCTCTTCGCGAATGGTGCGATAATCCTCGCCGACAGTTTCGGATGTTCCATCGATCAAATGGATGATCGCGGCACAGCGTTCGACATGGCCGAGAAAGCGGTCGCCGATGCCGGCGCCTTCATGCGCGCCCTCAATGAGGCCCGGAATGTCGGCAAGGACGAAACTCTCGCCCTCGTTAAGCCTGACAACGCCAAGCCCCGGGGTCAATGTCGTGAACGGGTAATCGGCGATCTTGGGTTTTGCCGCCGTCGCCGCTGAGAGCAGCGTCGATTTTCCGGCGTTCGGCAGGCCGACAAGCCCGAAATCGGCGATCAGTTTCAGCCGCAGCCAAAGCGTTCGCTCCTCTTTTGGCTGGCCGGAATTCGCCCGCGTCGGCGCGCGGTTGGTCGACGTCTTGAAATGCGCATTGCCAAAGCCGCCATTGCCGCCTTTGGCGAGGAGAATCCGCTCACCCTCCTTGTTGAGGTCGGCGACGAGGGTTTCCTCGTCTTCCTCGAAAATCTGCGTACCGACCGGCACTTTGACGATCAGGTCGGCGGCGTCGGCGCCGGTCCGGTTCGAGCCTTCGCCGGGCCGGCCGTTCTTGGCCATGTAATGCTGCTGATAGCGGAAATCGATCAGCGTATTGAGGTTCGAGACCGCTTCGGCGAAGACATGCCCGCCGCGCCCGCCGTCGCCGCCATTGGGCCCGCCGAATTCAATGAACTTCTCCCGCCGGAACGACAGGCAGCCGGCGCCGCCGGCGCCGCTTTCGACATAAATCTTTGCGCGATCAAGGAATTTCACCGGGCCTATATAGAGACTTTTCGGGTCTGCGCCACACTGCGCGGCAAGGGTGTTTTCAGCGCCGATGCCGGGTAAACAGGGTGACCCGCGTCCTGATCCCGGAGCATCAATGTCGAAAACGGTCGAGTTCCTGTTCACCCCCTTCCACGCTGGCGCTCTGGCGCTCAAGAACCGTATTGTCATGGCGCCGATGACGCGGTCTTTCTCGCCCGGCCATGTTCCGGGCGAGGGTGTAGCAGCCTACTATCGCCGCCGCGCCGAGGGCGGGGTGGGCCTGATCCTCTCGGAGGGCGTATCGCCGAACGCAGTGACAGCGACCGGCACGCCGAATGTCCCCAATATCGTTACCGCCGAAGCCAAGGCAGCTTGGAAAAAAGTCGCGGACGGGGTCAGCGCCGCCGGCGGGGTCATGGGCCTCCAGCTTTGGCACGAAGGACCCTATCGCAACCCCGCCAAGACCGAACATCCCGATGCGCCATCCTGGTCAGCATCGGGCTTCAAGGTCGCTGGTAAGCCATTATGGGCTCCGATGACTGACGCCGAGATTGAAACCGCGATCGAAGAATTCGTTGCGGCGGCGGTCGCAACCAAGGAGGCGGGGTTTCAATGCGCCGAGTTTCACGGCGCGCATTCCTATCTCATCGACAGCTTTTTCTGGTCCGAAACCAATCATCGAACTGACCAATGGGGCGGCGGCTGGGACGGGCGGACGCGCCTTGCCTGCGAAATCATCCACCGTACACGGAAGAAGGTCGGGCCGGACTTTCCGCTTTTGATCCGCATTTCGCAATGGAAGCAGCAGGATTTTGCGGCCAGGGCCGCCAAGGATCCAATAGAGCTTGAACAATGGCTGGCGCCCCTCGCCGAGGCGGGGATCGACATTTTCCATTGTTCGCAGCGGCGCTTCTGGGAGCCGGCCTTCGACGGCTCCGACCTCAATGTGGCGGGTTGGGTGAAGAAAATCACCGGCAAACCGACGATCTCGGTCGGATCGGTCGGACTCGCCGGCGATTTTACCGCCGCCTATTCAGGCGAGGTCGCCAAGCCAGCATCGCTTGACCGGCTTGTTGAGATGATGGAACGCGGCGATTTCGACTTGATCGCGGTCGGCCGGGCGCTGCTTCAAGACCCCGACTGGGTGGAGAAAGTCCGCACCGGGCGAATGAATGAACTCAAGGATTTCTCGCGCGAGGCGTTGGCCACGCTCTATTAGAAAGGGATCGCAATGATCACCGTCCACCATCTTGAAAATTCGCGCTCGCAGCGCGTGTTATGGCTTCTCGAAGAACTAGGCGTACCCTATCAGGTGAAGCGCTATGAGCGCGACAAGAAGACCAACCTGGCGCCAAAGGAACTTCTGAAAGTCCATCCGCTCGGCAAGTCGCCGGTGGTTGAAGACAATGGCGCGATCTATGCCGAAACCGGCGCCATTATCGAGCATATCGTCGAAACCCACGGTGGCGGACGTTTGACCCCGCCGCGCGGGACGGCTGACTATGATCGCTACAAATACTGGATGCACGCAGCGGAAGGCTCCTACATGCCGCCGCTCGTCATGGCGCTGTTTCTCAATCGCATGGAAACGGCGCCGATGCCGTTCTTTGCAAGACCGATCGCGCGAAAACTGACGGGCGCGGTGCGCGAGGGGTATCTCAATCACACGACGAAAGCGCTGTTCGATTACCTTGATGCGCAGTTGTCAAAATCCGAGTGGCTGGCGGGCAAGGACTTTACCGCCGCCGACGTCATCATGAGTTTTCCGGCGGAAGCCTCGCTGCAGCGGGTCGCCGCGGCGACGTCGGCGAAGAACCTCAAAGCCTATGTCGACCGCTTGCATGCGCGCCCCGCATACAAGCGCGCTCTCGAAAAGGGCGGACCTTACGCCTACGCCTGATCGTCAGAAAAAAGGCCGCCCCGAAGGGCGGCCCTGATTGCATCAGCGATGCAAGAAACTAGTTGTCCTTCAATAGCGGAGCCGGGGTCTCGTCGTCCTTGACGAGCGGCATTGGCGCCTCGATCGAGGCTGCCGTCGGCGTTGTCGCGCCGTCTTTCAGGGCGACAGGAGCAACGGGCTTCTTTTCCGCCGGCTTTGGCTCTTCATTCAGCATCGGCGCCGGCTCGGATTTCGCCGGTTTCGGTTCCGCTTTGGCGGCGACTGGCGCTGCGTCAAAGGAAGGCGTCTCGACATTGTCCGCCGCGTATTCCTGCCAATAAGCCGGCTGGTTCATCAGCGCACGGAAATAGTCGATATTCTGGTCGGCGATCTGCGGCGGAAGGTCGGAGCGCGCCAGCCTTTCCGCTTCGCGCATCTCGCCTTTCATCGCGAGTACAAGCGCCAGGTTCTGACGGATGCGCGCATCGGAGCCGCGGGTCGTCGCGGCGGCGCGAAGAACCTGCTTGGCCTGATCGAGGTCGCCGTCCAGAGCGAAGGAAAGGCCCTTGTTGTTCATGATCATTGGCGATTCCGGGGCGAAAACCAGCGCCATGTCATACTTCGTCCGCGCCAGCTTGTGTTCGCCGATCTGGTCGAGCGCAACGCCATAGGCTGAAAAAGTGCGCCAGTCCTGCGGCGCGAGTTCGGTCGACTTTTCAAGATATCGCACTGCTTCGAAGGCGCGGCCAGCTTCCACCAATGTCTTTCCGGCTTCAAGATTGGCGCCGGCGTGGTCGGGATTGCCGTTCGCGGCGCGCGTCATCACTTTGACCGCTTCCTCGTTCGAACTGATTTTGCGCAAGGCGCCGGAATAAGCGATCGCCGCGTCGATGTCTTTCGGATTGCGGTCGTAGCGCGATCCCCAATAGGCGGCGGCGGCGACGGGATCCATGTCGGCGCCGGCTGCGCCCGGGTCGGTAAAGACGCCAATTTCGTTTTTATAATCGACCTTTTCGCCATTGGCGCTGATGCTCTTGCCGCTGGACGCGCAGGCCGACATAAGAAGGGCGCACAAAACGACGCCTGCCGAGCGCGCGGCGTGCGATTGCATCGCAAGGATTCGAACGGCCATGTGTAATCCCTCAAAAACTTCGGATATTGTCGGGGATCATTGCGAAATCTCTTCAATAAAGGCTTAACTCTGCGGTGAAAGACCGCGCTAACCTGCGTCACCAACGCGTTAACGGAGCGTTTCATGATCGCCGACCTTTTGATTGAATTTGATGCGGCGCGCGCCAAGGGCGCGACGCCCGTCTTTCTTGTACGCGAAAAGTCGGACGACCTTGCCGGCGCGCCAGCGTCACTCGCGGCGCTCGCGCGGCGCAACGGCTTTTCCGGTGAAGCGGGCGCTGTCCTCGCCAATGAAGAAGGCGCGCTGCTTGGCCTTGGCGATGCAAGTGACCCATTTATCGCGGCGGCGGCGTCAGAAAAGCTCCCGGAAGGCGATTACCGGTTCGCGGCGTCCGGCGACGATAGAGCGATGCTCGCCTGGGGCCTCGGGGCGTACCGGTTCGATCGTTACAAGAAGGGAAAGACGCCAGCTGCACGGCTGGTCGCGCCCGAAGGCGCGGATGTCGCCAGCGTCCGCCGTGCCCTGCAGGCAATCGCCTTGGTCCGCGATCTCGTCAACACGCCGGCCGGGGATATGTTGCCTGATGCGCTTGAAGGCGAGGCGCGAAAGCTCGCGGCTGAATTTGGCGCCGATATTTCCGTGATTGCGGGCGACGCGCTGCTCGACGCCAATTTCAACATGATCCACGCCGTTGGACGCGCCTCGGCTTCGGCTCCGCGCCTCATTGATATCACTTGGGGCAGAGCCGCCGCGCCAAAACTGACCCTTGTCGGGAAAGGAGTTTGTTTTGATTCCGGCGGTCTCGACATCAAGGGCGCAGACGGCATGTCGTTGATGAAAAAGGATATGGGCGGCGCGGCGAACACGCTCGGCCTTGCGCGTCTCATCATGGGCGCAAAACTCGATTACCGCTTGCGCGTTCTCATTCCCGCTGTCGAAAACGCCATTGCCGGGAACGCCTTCAGGCCGGGCGACATCCTGACAAGCCGCAAGGGGCTAACGGTTGAAATCGGCAATACGGATGCGGAGGGCCGGCTCGTCCTTGCCGACGCCATGTCGCTTGGCGCTGAAGATAAGCCGCATTGCATGGTGACGCTTGCGACACTGACCGGCGCGGCGCGTGTGGCGCTCGGCCCGGAGCTGCCGCCTTTCTATTGCGACGACGACAATTTTGTCAGTTCAGTGTTGAAATCAGCCGCCGACGTTCATGATCCGGTCTGGCGGATGCCGCTGTGGAAACCCTACGCGTCGATGCTGACCTCGCCGATTGCCGATCTCAACAATTCGCCGGGCGGGTCTTTCGCGGGATCGGTTACGGCGGCGCTGTTCCTCAAGAAATTTGCGCCTGATGAAGGTGTCTGGGCGCATTTTGACATCTACGCGTGGCGGGCGAAGGCTGCGCCGGGCCGGCCGGTCGGCGGCGAGGCGCAAGCGATTCGCGCGCTTTTCGATTCGTTCAGGACCCTTCGATTCGGATAAGGGCGCTTGCCCTCGAAGCGCGAACGGTTGCAGGGTCGCGCCTTGATGGGCCACGGGCGGCCTGTTGATTCAATTTCAGGACGCGAACCGGAAAATCATGGCTGCACCCGGCATTTTGACGACATGGCGCGATGTGCTTGCTGACGCGGTCAGAAGCGACGGTCCGGATCTTTCAATGCGGCAGTGGGCAATTTTGCTGACCGTCTATTTGAATGCCGGCCCGCATACGGTCCGCGGCCTGTCGCGGGACCTCAATGTGCCCAAGCCTGCGATCAGCCGAGCGTTGGACGCGTTGTCGATCCTTGGCTTTGTAAGGCGCGTTCGCGATGAGACAGATCGACGGATCGTGCTGGTTCAAAAGACCAGCGATGGCGCCATTTATGTCGACGCCTTCTCGCGCATTGTTGAGGACAGAGCGCGCGGTCCGGCGATGAGCACCGCTCTTTACGGCTGAGCGGCCGGCTTAATTCTGGCGAGCCGAATTCCGCCAAGACGGATTTCGCCCTCATCAAAATCAATTGGCGCGGCGATGGACCCGCCCGAAGCAATCGCCAGCATGGCGAGACCTGCTTCGGCTGCGCGCGCTTCTTCGCCGTCAAGCATGTGAGCCGCCGCGAGCGCCTGGGCGAGACCGGCGGGCGTTCCGATTTTCGCGTCGAGGCGGCCGGAGAGCGCGCCATCATCTGCGACGACGAGCGCTCCTTGCGCCGAAAGTCTTGCCTGATTAATCGTCGTTTTAACGCCGTGAAGCGCTACTTGTCTTTGCCCGGACAGATCTGAATCCGAGATGCTGACCGCCGCATCCAGCTGCTCAATTGACACGGTTGCGCCGTCGCGCGTCGTCGTATCGGCATTGAAGACGCGGGTGGTGACATCGATGCCGGCTGGGCTCTCAAGCGATGGCCCAAGATTTAGAACCGCGGCGGCGACGGTGACGCGCGCCCCACCGCTCTGCGCCGTCATTGACCCGGTTTCCGCCTTGATCATCCACCCGCGCGTCTTGTCGCGTTCGATGCTGGCGCGCGCGTCCTTTGCCGTAATCGTCCACGTCTTGTCATCGAAAATCACGGTTTGCACCCCGCCGCAGGAGAAGATCAGACGATCAAGCGCGTAAGGCAGTGCATCAATAAAGAGACGGCCGCATTGGTAATGACGCCGGCCATTCGATACGGCGAAATCCTCAACCGCGCCGCGCAGGAAAAACGGAAAGCCTTTCGTCCTGAGCGCGCCGTAACTGACACTGACGCGGTCGGCGGCGGCGCCATCTGCGAATTCGGACAGGCTCGAGCGCATCGTTTCTGCGCCAGCGCGCCAGAGAAAATACCAGCCAGCGAGCACGAGACCGGCGAAAATGAACGGTCCATAAAGAAACCAGCGATTGGCGCGGCTCATTCGACCGACCGTTCAACCGCGCGCTGCCGAAGGGCGGCGTCCAGCGCCGGCATGAAGGCGCGCCGTGACAAGTTCGGCGGAATCGCCGGCAGAAAGCGGATCGAAATCGTCCCTGGCTCCTTCATGCCGCTGGGATGGCGCCAGAAGTCACCTGAATTATGAACGACCGGGGTCGTTGGCGCATCGGCCACCAGATAGATGCCGGCGACGCCTGGCTGCAGCGGCCCGAGCGACCCGGGCGGTCCCCGTGTTCCTTCCGGAAAGACGACAATCTGGTCGCCCCGCGCCATATGCCGCTCGGCCGCGCGCCGCAGCATGCGCAACGCTTTGGCCCCGGCATTGCGGTTGACAGGCACGCCCGTCCGGCGCGCCCACCAGCCGTAGATCGGAATGCGCTCCAGCTCTTTTTTGAAGACAATCGCCGGGCGCGGCAGGATGGCGAGAAGAACGATCGTTTCCCACATCGATTGATGGTTGCTGGCGACAATCGCTTTGCCGGAAGGAATATGCTCCTCGCCGATGACGCGATGGCGGATGCCGCAGATCACTGCGAGACCCGCGAGCACCAGTTTCGCCCATTGCCGCGTAATTGCGCGCGCCGCACGCCGGTCAACGAGCGCCGGCAGGCAGATGATCCCCATCACCGTCGTCAGCAGCGCGATGTATAGGTCGAACAGGAATGAGCGCGCAGGGATCATCGTTCCGGCCACAGGCAAGGGAAAAACTTTGGGCGCGATCACGTGATAATCGTCTTGGCTCTTGCCGCGAGATACTTGGTGTATTCGCCGCCGATCCGCCGCCAGTCCGCAAGCGAGCGCGGCTTGCCATCATCGCCCAAAATCCCGGACGCGACCGCATAAGGCGTGATCGCGACATCCGGAATGCGGTCATGCGTTTCCAGCAATGCGCGGGGCATATGAAATTCCGACGTCACCAGTATCAGTGATCGGTAGCCGTGCTCGCGGGTCCATTGGTCGAGTTCGCTGGCGTTTCCCCGCGTCGTTTGCGCTTCCAGCCCGAGGTCAACGCAACAGTCAAAAAGAGCCGGATCGCCCGGCCACAACTCTGCCAGGTCGGGACGCTTCACCGTCGGATTTACGCCCGAAATCAACAGTCGTTTTCCGGCGCCTTCATTGAGCAGCGCCATTGCGGTCACGACACGGTCGCCGCCACCAGTAAAAACTACAACGCCGTCAGCGGGCGCCGGCGTCGACCGCGCCGGTTGCGGCAGATCCGATACGAAGACAAGAAGCCCCACGCCCCACATGAGCGCGACAAACACCGCAGCAAAGAACAGGCGTTGCACCAGCGCGATTCCTCATCACCCCCGCAGCCTCAACGATAGCCCCATTGGGCCGGGTCGGTCCAGCGCCGGGGGCGCTTGTGATCAGTATGTTTCCCGTAATGTCCGAAGGACCGTAAACCGCGCGGCGATCGCCGTCACAAGGCAGATGGCGATTGGCACGGCGAGCAGCGGCAGGGCGAGGTCGGGGCTTAGTGTCAGGCCCGGCAGGAGAAACCCTTCAGCTCCGCGCGCTCTGGTCGCCAGCGCAAACAGGCTCAGGAGAAACAAGGCGGTAAGGAGACCAAGAATCGACCCCCTTAGGCCAATAACCGTAAATCGGCGCTGTACTTCGCTGGCGATGAATTCATCGGTCGCGCCGACAAGGTGGAGCAGCGATACAACGTCGGCGTTCGCGGAAAGACCGGCGCGCGCCGCAAAAATCGATATCGCGCAAGCCGCGCCCATGATCAGCGCAAAAACTGCGAAGGCGAGCGCCTGACCCGAGCGCGCCGCATCGGCGAGGCGCGCATTCCACCCCCCATGATCGTCGAGCACGACGCCCGGCGCTATCGCCTGCAATTGTTTTGACAGCACGTCGATTGACCCGCGCCCAGTCTTGCTGAGGCGCAAATCAATCAGCGCCGGCACATTCAGCCCGTCAGTGTTTCCCTTGCCGAGCCAAGGCTCGAGAAGACCCGCAGCGTCTTTGGAGTTGATGATATGATATTCAATGACCCCGGACGTTTCGTCGAGGATCTTCGCGGCCGCCGCCACGCGTTCCTCGATCGCGGCGGCGTCAACGCCTTTGACCTGGATGGTGACTGAAGACTTCAGTTCAGCGGTCCACGCGTTCGACGCTGCTGCGATGATCAGGAATCCCGCAAAAGCAAGACTCGCCAAAGACGAGATAACGGCGATAACCGCGGTCAGCGGCGCGCCGCCCTCGCCAGCTTCGGGCAATAACGGCGCACGCGAAAAACGCCGCCACCAGGGATTACGCCTTCCCGCGTCGCGCTTGTCGGCGACCAGATCGTCTGGCTGCGTTTCCGCGATTGCGCCATCAATGCCTGATACGCTGCTTATCGTCTTCCTCCCTTGTTCCGAGCGACGATGGGCGTTTCGTGCAGGCGCCCGTCCTCGAGATGCATTGTCTGTTTACCGAGGACGTCAACGAGTTGAAGATCGTGCGTCGCAACGATGACGGCGGCGCCAAGCTTATTCAGCTCGACGAAAAGCTTCATGATTTTTTCACCCATTTGCGGATCGACATTGCCGGTCGGCTCGTCCGCCAGAATGAGATCCGGTTTCGAAACAAGCGCCCTCGCGAGCGCTACCCGCTGCTTCTCGCCGCCCGACAGGGTCTGCGGCAGAGCGTCCATTCTTGAGCCAAGGCCGACCCAATTTAAGAGTTCCCTTACGTCTTCCCGGTAATGCTGTTGGTTAACGCCCGCGACTTTCATGGGCAAAGCGACGTTTTCAAAGGCCGTCAAATGGTCAAGCAGGCGAAATTCCTGAAAGACGACGCCGATGCGCCGCCGCAGAGGCGGCAGCATCTCGCGCGCGGCGTTAGTCACGTCCTCTCCGAACAGGATCATGCGGCCGCGCGTCGGCTTCATCGCCAGGTAAATCAGCTTCAGGAAAGACGTCTTGCCGGCGCCGGATGGGCCCGTAAGGAAACGGAATTCCCCTTCGCGCAGCGTGAAATTCACATCCTTGAGGCTTTCCGGCCCGCCATCATAGGCGAGACCCACCTGATCAAAACTGACGATCACAATGTCCTGTCCGTTCCTTCAGCAAGGCGCGCCGTAACCCGGTTCGCCAAACCAAGCCATGATTTTGCGCTGCCATGATAATTACCTGCCCCAGTTGCGCCACGCGCTATGATGTCGATGACCGCCGGTTCTCGCCGGACGGCCGATCCGTCCGTTGTGCGGAATGCGAGGAAAGCTGGTTTGTACCAGCCCCGCAGCCGATTGAGGACCTCGTTCCGCTGAATAAGAAATCCCGGGTTTACGCCAACGAAGAGGCGCATGAAAGACCTGAACCCAGCCGCGCCGCCCGTGATTATCGCGATGAGGCCATTGAGGACGAAACCGTCGAGGAACCGCTTTTCGAGGCAGCGCCCTCGCGTAGCAACCGCAAAGTACACGCAGATAACGGACCCGAACAAGCCAAAAGCGATCGACGGTCGAACGAAGACGCCAAGGAAAACGATCAAGATCGCCGCGGCTTTGAACCGCCGCCGCTGGTGCGCGACCGCAAAGGCCGCTTCGTTAAAACCAAAAGACCCGAATCGGATCAAAAGGCCGCACCGACTTTTGACGAGGATCGCGACGATGACCGGTCAAAACGCCGCGCCGGCGATGATCGCCGCTTCGGCAAGGCTGGCCGTGCCGACGACGCCGATGAGCGCGGCCGCAGCCGCAGCCGCAGCGATTTCCGTGACGATGATGACCGATCTGAACGTGCTGAGCGGGGCCGCGCCGATTTGCGCGCAGACCGCAAGGGGCGCGGTCCGGCAGTTGTGGATGCGGACTTTGAAGACATCAACGAGCCGCGGGACGAGTACATCGACGATCCTTTCTCCAAAGGGTTTGGCCGCAAGGTTCGCGAAGAACGTCGCCGCGAAACCGCGTTGGCGCGTCTTGAAGATCTCGAGCCGGTCGCCGAGCGAATTTTCAACGAGGAATTTTTCACCGCGCTTCGCGTTCAGCCCAAAGAGCTTGAACGCGCAATTCGCAAGGCCCGCCGCAAAGCCGAAGCGCGCGACAAGAACCGTCTGACGCCGCTCCGCGCCATCGGCTGGTCGGCCTGGGTCGGCGCTATCACCGCTTGCGCCTTTGTCGCCTATTCCTATCGCAACAATATCGTCGCCATGTTTCCGAACGCCAAAACCGCTTATGAAGCGGTCGGCATCGAGGCCAATCCCTATGGCCTCAAGATCGAGGGTGTGACGCACCGCGTCGCCATGTCGCCGCAAGGCCCGGTTATCGAAATACTCGGCCGCCTTCGCAATGAGGAGGCGGGCGATGTCGCCCCGCCGATGCTTCAGGCGGAAGCGCTCGGCGAGGATGGTGCGGTTCTCTCGCGCTGGACCTTCGCTGCGCAGGCGGCAAAGGTTCGCGCCGGTCAGTCGGCGGACTTTTCAACGCGGGCCCCGGCCCCCGACGGCGTCAGCGAAGTGCTGCTCTCGTTTGCGCCCGCTGGGGGCGTCAAGGTCTCGGTTGGCGACCTCCTGAAGGCGCAACCGAACTAAAGCGTTGAATTTCGCGAACGGGGCGCTAAACCCCGGTGATGCGAATTCTGCATTCCGAACAGGATGTCCGCGCGCGCATCGATGCGCTCGCCGCCGATATAGCTGCGTCGATGCCGCAGGATTTCCTGATGGCGCCGGTGCTGACCGGCGCGTTCATTTTTGCCGCCGATCTGTTGCGGGCGCTGCATCGGCTCGGCTGCGATCCGTTTGTCGATTTCGTGCAATTGTCGAGCTATGGCGGCGCCAGAGCCTCATCTGGCGTCGTCACCCTGCTCAAGGATTTTTCGGTTCCGCTGGAAGGCCGGTCGGTCCTGCTCATCGACGACGTGCTCGACAGCGGGCGCAGTCTTCATTTCGCCAAAAACATGGTGCTCGATCGCGGCGCCGCCGACGCAAAGATCTGCGTCCTCGTCCGTAAAGCGACCGGCCGCAGCGCCGATATCGACGCCGATCATGTCGGCTTTGAAGCCGCGGCCGATGACTTCATTGTGGGCTATGGCATGGATGACGACGGCAGAAAGCGCGGCCTGCCGTTTATCGGCGTCGTCGACTAGATCATCGGGAGATTGATCTGGATCACCCGATGATCCAGATCCTTGAGTGGTCGCGCCGGGTCCGCGAAAAACCGGATTCCACTTTTTCGCCCGGCGCTCTAACTTATCCCCGCCGCGACGCCGCAACCTGCACGGCTTCGCCTTCGAGCCCGCGCTCGGCCAGCGGCGGCGTCAATGCGGGATCGCGCAGCAGTCCTTCCCATTTGGCGACAGCGGCAGTCGCCATCGAATTGCCGACGATGTTGGTGCCGCTTCTTCCCATGTCGAGAAATTGATCGACGGCGAGGATAAGAACAAGGCCTTCCGCAGGCAGATTGAAGGCGGTCAAAGTCGCCGCGATCACAACCAGCGATGCGCGCGGCACCGCCGCCATGCCTTTCGACGTGATCATCAGGAACAGCAGCATCGTCACCTGCTGCACGGCGGTCATCTCGATTCCATAGGCCTGCGCGATGAACATGGTCGCAAAGGCGCAGTACATCATCGAGCCGTCGAGATTGAAGGAATAACCGAGCGGCAGGACAAAGCTCGCAATGCGATTGGCGACGCCGAAACGCTCGAGCTTTTCGAGAAGCTTCGGATAAGCCGCTTCTGAACTCGCGGTCGAAAAAGCAATGATGACCGGCTCGCGTATTTCCATGATCAGGGCTCCCGTCCGCTTGCCGATGATAATGCGCCCGGCCAGCGCCAGCGCCGCCCATAGAATCAGCAGCGAAACGTAAAATCCTCCGACAAACTTGCCATAGGTGACGATGACGCCAAGACCCTTGGTCGCGACGACGCCGGCAAGCGCCGCAAACACCGCGAAGGGCGCGAGCAGCATCACATATTCGGTAATCTTCAGCATGACATAGGCAACCTGCTCGGTCAGCTCGACAACTTTCGCGGTCTTGTCGCCGAGCTTGGCGAGCGCGACTCCGGCGAACACAGAAAAAATCACAATCTGCAATATCTCGTTGGTCGCCATCGCTTCGATGATCGAGCGCGGCACGAGATGCGTGATAAAATCGGCAAGCGACAGTTTGGCGACTTCGGGCGCGCCGTCCGCGCTGGCGGCTATGCTTTCATCAAAGCCCGCGCCGGGTTGAATGAGGTTGACCATCAAGAGACCGAGGGCGAGCGAGAACAGCGAAGCCGTGACGAACCACGCCATGGTCTTAAGACCGACGCGGCCCAGCGCCTTGGCGTCGCGCATATGCGCGATCCCGACGATCAGCGTCGTCAAGACCAGCGGCGCAATGATCATCTTGATGAGGCGCAGAAAAATGTCGGTGACGATTTTCAGATTACCGGCGATCGCCGCCGCCTCTTGCGCTGAGACAGACCGATGAATGAAAGCGCCGACGATGACGCCAGCGATCATCGCCAGCAGGATCACCTGAAACAGTCTTTTCGTCATGGAAGTTCCATCGAGGAGGGCAAGCGGACCCTATCGACGGCCGCTAGTGATGTCTATGCGGATCAAATGGATTGCGGTCAGTATCGTTCCAGCAAGCGCTCCAGATATTTGATTTCATCTTGCGTTCGTTCGCCGTCCGACAGGCGCTTGCGGAGTTCGTCCAGCAATTCGCGCGTTTTCTGTGCATCCGACTTCTCGGGGACATCAACGCCTTGTCCATAGGCATCGCCGAGCTGGCGGCCGAGCGGATCGCGCATCGGCGCGCCGCCGGCCTGGCCCG
>JBGSVH010000152.1:0-7424 GCA_041753055.1 Parvularculaceae bacterium | reverse complement strand
GCCCAGGGGTTTTGGTCGGACGGCGGCGCGACCGCTGCGGGCCGCGCCCTTGCGGCGAAAAACAACGAACAGGCGCTCGCTTCCGGACCTGCAAAGGGCGTCCTTGAAACTTTGTCCCGCGCAATTCTCGGCCACGAAATTGTCAGCAGCGCGGCGCAGCCTGCCGCCCTCGCCCGCATCATGCTCAACCGTTTTTGCGAAGGCATGGAATATGGCGCGCATGTCGATGCGCCCTATATCGACGGCGTCCGCACCGATCTTTCCTTCACCTTGTTCCTGAGCGCGCCGGAGGAGTACGACGGCGGCGAACTCATCATCGACAACGCCGGGGCCGAAGACGTCGTCAAGCTGGAGGCAGGGTCGCTTGTGCTATACCCGGCGACCAGCCTTCACCGCGTCACGCCGGTGACGCGCGGCGTACGCATCGCCTGCGTCGGCTGGATCAAGAGCCGGATCCGGTCGGCGGACGATCGTGCGGCGTTGTTTGAACTCGACCGCATCGACGCCGATCTTCGCGCCGTCAAGGCGCCCGGGTCGCTGCGCGACCGTCTCGCCAATGTGAGAAACAACTTGCTGAGACGCTGGGGCGAGTGAGGTGTCGAATTCAGCTGCTCCGATGCGTCTTCAGAATCGAGGCGGCGCACCGCCCGGACAACGGAGAGACCAATGAAAGCAATGATCCTCGCCTATGAGGCCCCGGACGATTTCGCCAAACGAACCGACAAGGCGCAATACAAGGCGTATATCGACGGCTGGTACGCATTCGGCGGCGCGCTGAAAAAGGCCGGCATTTTGTGCAATGGCGCGGCGCTTGAAAGTCCTGAAACCGCGACAGTCATCACGTTGAAGGATGGCCGTCGTGTCGTCGAGGATGGTCCCTACCCGGACTCAAAGGAACAGCTTGGCGGCTTTTTCGTCATCGAGGTCGGATCGATCGACGAAGCGGCGAATTGGGCGAAGCAATGCCCCGCCGCAAAGAACGGCCGCGTCGACGTGCATGTCGTTCCCAATTATGGAAATGGAGAATAGGCAATGCGCTACATGTTTCTCCTCTATTCCGATGAAGACGCCTTTCATGACGCTAGCGAGACCGAACAGATGAAAATCGTCGGCGAGCACATGGCTTTTTCCGAGGCGTTGCGCAAGGCAGGCGCAATGATCGAGGGCGCGCCGCTTGAACACACAAGGCTGTCAAAGCGCCTTCGCGGCGCCAAGGTCGAGGACGGTCCGTTCACCGACTCCAAAGAGCAGATCGGGGGCTATTACATGATCGAAGCCAAAGACCTTGATGCAGCGCTTGACTGGGCCGCGCGTTGTCCGTCGTCGTCCTATGGGCCAATTGAAATTCGCCCGGTCTGGAACATCGAGGGATGAATGACGCGCGGGCGATCGCGGAAGAGACCGCCCGCGCCTCCTATGGCCGTTTAATCGCCTACCTCTCGGCGCGCTCCCGCGATATCGCCGCTTGCGAAGACGCGCTCGGAGAGGCATTTGCGGCGGCGTTGACGCATTGGCCGCAAAGCGGGGTTCCCGCGTTTCCCGAAGCGTGGCTGCTGACGGCGGCGCGCCGGAAAATAATTGATGGCGCGCGCCGCGCCAAAACCCGGCGCGACGCGGAAAGCGACATTCTCATTCTGATTGACGAAGTCGAAGCGATGACGCGGGAAGACAAATTCGTCGATGAACGGCTGAAGCTTCTCTTCATTTGCGCGCATCCCGCTATAGACCCAGCACTCAGGACGCCGCTGATGCTGCAGACCGTATTAGGGCTCGACGCGGCGCGCATCGCCTCGGCGTTCCTGATTTCGCCAGTCACGATGAGCCAGCGGCTGGTTCGCGCCAAGCGAAAAATATCCAGCGCCGGCATTCCGTTCGAGACGCCGGCGCTCGCCGATCTTGGTGATCGCGCCGCCGCTGTCCTCGACGCGATCTATGCCGCATTCAGCGCCGGTTATGACGCCGGCGACAGCGCTGACGCCGGCGGCGCCGATCTGTCGCGCGAAGCCTTGTTCCTGGCGCGGCTCGCTGCATCCTTGCTGCCGGAAAACGCCGAGGCGCAAGGACTTGTCGCGCTGATTCTATATATTGATGCGCGGCGGGCGGCGCGCCGATGCAATGGAGCTTATGTCCCGCTTGAACAACAGTCGGCGGCGCTCTTCGACCAGTCGCAGATTGGTGAAGGCGACATCGCGCTTGGACGCGCCGCGGCGTTGAGAAATCCGGGCCGCTATCAGCTGGAAGCGGCGATCCAGTCGGCGCATCTGTCGGGGAAGTTGAGCGGCGACGACACCAGCGGCGCGATCATCAGTCTGTACGGCCGTCTCCTTGCAATAGCGCCGTCCATCGGCGCTGAAATCGGACGGGCGGCGGCGCTTATCAAGGCCGGCCGCGCGCAAGAAGCGCTGAGCGCGCTTGACGCAATCGACACGGCAAGAGTTGAAACGCACCAGCCTTACTGGGCGGCGCGCGGGCATGCGCTTGCCGCAGCTGGCAATAGAGAAGACGCGCAGCGCGCGTTCGAGCGCGCGATTGGTCTGTCGGCGGACGCGGCGACGCGCGACTATCTGAACGCGCGATTGCGGGACCTCGGCTGAATTCTTCAGACCGCGCGCTGCCTGAACAGATAATCCGCCGGCCGTCCCATCCTGATCGAAGCCTGCGCCGCCGGGCTTGATGGCAGCACCCAGCGGTCGGCGCGCCGGCCCATGCGCCGGACCAGAACGCCTTCGAAAGGACGGAGCCCGAACGATGCATCAAGTCCCAGAACGTCGCGCGCATCGCCGGGCAGCAATTCGATCGCGGCGCGGATGAGCGTCCCCTGCGCCAGGCGAACCGGCTGTGGCAGCGCAGGCGCGCGGCGCATGATGCGCAGGAATTCAAAGATGATCTCCGAACGCTCAAAACGCGGACGCATGCGCTGATAAAGGGATAGCCACTCTGTTTCCGAACGCGGCGCGCCAGCGGCGCCGTAGAGCCTTGCCGCCTCTTTCCCTTCGCCGAAATAGCGATCCCGTTCCGCAGCTGACAGCGGCGCAACGTAGGATGAATAGGCGCTGAGGAAGCCAAACGCCGCGGTCGCCTGCACCCAGCTAAGAAGCTCGGGGTCACTGGCGCGGTAGGGCTCGCCAGCGGGCGTCAGGCCTTCGATGCCTTCATGCATCTGGCGTACGCGCGCAATCATTTTTTCCGACAGGCTGCGTGCGCCATAGACAGTGACCATGGCGGCAAGCCCCGTTCGCCGCAAGCGCCCCACCGGGTCGGTCCGAAACGTCGTGTGCTCCCAAACGCCGGTTCTGACGCGCGGCTCGGCGAATTCCAGAATGACGGCGGTAATGCCGCCGACAAACAGGGCGACCGGATTCTTGAAAACCCGCCACGAGATCGAATCCGGGGAGACAAGCGCCGGTTCTCCCGCAGGCGATGAAAAATCGACTGCTGGCGTCTTCTCGTTAATCAGGAACGCTGTCGCCGCAACATCAAGCCGCGCCCGGATCGGGGCGGATAGCCTTGCTCTGAAATCGTGAAATCCCATAATTGGCGCGCCTGCATCTTTGACGATGATACATCGCAACCCATTGCAGCCAAACTAGGGCTCAATCGGGACAAATCCGCCGTCGTCAGGAACACCCCTCGCCCTGTTTCGCCTTGCGCATGTCGAAGGTGGCGACGCCCTGTCCGTCGATCATGACAGCGGATCTGAATTCGTTCCTTCCGCTGCGCGCGAATGTCAGGCCGTCGAAAGAGGCGGTTGTCCCCTCGATGGCGACGAGCGGAAAGTCGACGATGTCGTTCTTTTCTTCCCAGTCGGTCAGGTCGGGGTTGAAGTGATGGATCTTCAGGACAAGCGAACCGGCGTTTTCCTGAATTGAATAAAATTCGTAAAACCGGACGCCGCCTTCCGCGCTCATCTGCCCGAACATGCCCATGACCTGTTCGCCGGCGGGTTCGGCCATGATTTCCCTCGTTTGCTGCGGCGCATCATGAAACTATTGCGCCTGCTATTAGTGTGACGCGGGGCGGGAATGCGTTTCGACAAATCATCGGGAACGCGCCAAAGCGGAAATTACATTGAAGGTCAAGGTCTTGCAAAATACGGAAATCGGGTCACTGTGCCCGCCCGGGACCGCGGCGCGACGCATTTCAAGAGTTTGCGCCGCTCCGCCGTAACGCTGAGGGACCACGGCGCCGAGGGGATGCCGCTGCAATTTAGCTGAGGGTCGGGATCGACCTTGATTTCGCCGCTGAGGCGGGAGGGAAAGACGAATGAGCGCCGACAAAAAGAAGCCTGAGGCCAACAAAACGAAGCCTGAAATTGAAAACCGCCCCGTCGCCGCGAGCGGCTGGATCCGGCGCAAGTCGATTGAGCAGATTCAGGCCGAATATGATCGCGGCGAACTGAAACGCACACTCGGGCCCTGGAACCTGCTTTTCCTCGGTATCGGCTGCATTATCGGCGCAGGCATTTTCGTTCGCACCGGCAACGCCGCCGCCCTGCACGCCGGGCCAGCCGTCATGCTGTCCTTCCTCGTCGCGGGCGCCGTCTGCGCCTTTGCCGGCCTCTGCTATGCGGAGCTTGCGTCGGTTCTTCCGGTTTCGGGATCCGCTTACACCTATTCCTACGCCACGTTGGGCGAGCTTGCCGCCTGGATGATGGGCGCGCTTTTGCTGCTGGAATATGGTCTCGCCGCCTCCGTCGTCGCGGTCGGCTGGTCGGGCTATGTCGTCAGCCTGCTGCACGATTGGAATATAATCATCCCGCCTCAATTAACAGGCCCGATGGGGCACGCGGTTACGACGTTTGACGGAAGCGTCGTCGCCGGCGTGATGAATTTGCCGGCATTCCTCGTCTGCTTTTTGATTATGGCGCTTCTTGTCGTTGGCGTTTCGGAATCGGCGACCGCGAACAATGTGATTGTCGTAATCAAAGTGTCCGTCATCATCGCCTTCATCCTGATCGGCGGTTATGTCATCATGCAGACGCCGGAGAAATTCCTGCCAAACTGGGATCCGTTCATTCCGGAGCCGACAGGCGAAAAAGGCGAATTCGGCGTTGGCGGCGTCATGCGTGCAGCCTCGATCGTCTTCTTCGCCTATATCGGCTTCGAGGCGGTGTCGACGGCGGGCCAGGAGGCCAAGAATCCCAAGAAGGATATGCCTTTCGGCATTATCGGCTCGCTGGTTGTTTGCACCATTCTCTATATCGGCACGGCCGCCGTGCTGACACTTCTCGTCAACTACAAGGATCTTAATACGCCTGCGCCCGTCGCCGATGCGGTGAACGCGCTTCCGCATAGCTGGGCTTGGTTCAAGGTTGCGATCAAGCTCGGCGCCATCTCGGGACTGACCTCGGTCATCCTTGTGCTGATGTACGGCCAGACGCGTATCTTCTATACAATGGCGAAAGACGGCCTCCTGCCGGGCGTGTTCGGCAAAGTGCACCCGCGATTCAAGACGCCCTGGATCAATACAATTGTTGTCGGCATCATCGTTGCGATCGCCGCCGCCATTTTCGATATCAACACGCTCGGCGACCTGACCTCCGTCGGAACGCTGGCGGCGTTCGCTGTCGTCTGCCTGACGGTCATGTATCTCAGGAACACACGGCCGGACCTTGAACGCGGCTTCATGGTGCCGCTCTATCCGTTCATTCCGATTCTCGGCATCGCATCCTGTCTTTACCTTATCACCACGGTCGAGATGCGGGTTCTGATTTTCTTCGTCTATTATGTCGCCGCGGCGTTCGTCATCTACTTCCTCTACGGCACGCATAACTCGGAGATTGGCAAGGCCGACAAGGCAAGCCGGAAGCTCTGACCTCTTTGAGGCAACTGACAAAACACCCGTGCAAATTTGCGCGGGCGTTTTTTATGGCGCTCGCTTGAGCGGGGTATTTTCGCCAACGTCAAATTTCCGCGCCGCGAGGAAAACCAGCGCCGCCCACGCAGACCCAAAAGCGAGGCCGCCGATAACATCCGTCGGATAGTGGACGCCGAGATAGACGCGGCTTGCGCCCACCAGAAGCGCCAGCATGATTGCAACAAAAAAGAGATAGCGGCGCACTGCGCGCTCGCCGGTCCGGCTCGCCAGCAACGCCGCAAGCGTCAAATAGATCGCCGCCGCGCTCGCCGAATGGCCGCTGGGGAATGATCCGCTCGTCGCCTTGACAAGATGGGGAACAACGTCCGGACGTGAGCGTTCGAACCCGTCTTTCAGAAGGTCGACGATAAGGGACTCGCCAATAACCGCCGCCAGCAGGATCGCGAGAAAGACCCACTCCCGCCGGACAATGAAATATCCTGTCAAGGCGAGCGTCAGGATGGTCAGGAATGGCGTGCCGCCAAGCATGGTGATGTCTTTGGCGGCGGCGACTAACCAGCCGGGTCCCGCCGGCGTCGACAGATTGCCCGCATGACGCAACGCCAGCAGGATGTCGCGGTCGAATGCGTAGGGCTCGCCGCGCAGCGCAAGCGCCGCCATCAAGCTGAAGACGACCGTGCAAGCCGCGATCGCGGACACCAAAAAGAGTGATTTAGCCGCGTGCGGCGCCGGATCCCGCATAAGCGATTATTGCCCGACGATCATGCGCATGAGCTGACCGCAAAACCACGCGCCGAAGGTGCCGAGGATGTAGCCGAGGACGGCGAGCAGGGCGCCGACCGGCGCAAGGCTTGGATGGAACGCCGCCGCCACGACGGGCGCAGACGCAGCGCCGCCAATATTCGCCTGGCTGCCAACAGCCAGAAAGAACGCCGGCGCGCGAATAAGACGAGCGACGCCGATCAGAAGCGCTGCGTGGATTGCAATCCACAATCCGCCGATCAGGAAGAACGCTGGGGTTTTCAAAATCGCCTTGATGTCCATCTGCATGCCGACGGTCGCAACCAGAATGTAGACAAAGACCGAGCCGATTTTCATCGCGCCGGCGCCCTGCAAATCGCGCACCCTTGTAAATGACAGGCCGACGCCGAGCGCGGTCGCGACGACAACCAGCCAGAAGAACGAGGAATGCACGCTGAACCGCGCCGCGCCGGGAAATGTTTCCTTGAAATACGGCGCCAGAATATCGGCGCAGAAATGTGAAAATCCCATCGCGCCAAAACCAACCGCCAGAATGAAAATGAGGTCCTTCAACTGCGGGATGCGCGCCGTCTCCGCTTCAAAGGCCTCGGCCTTTTCCTTGACCCGTTCAAGTGCGGTTGCGTCGGCCTTCAGCCAGCGATTGACGGCCGCCTGATTGGCCGCAAACGCCAGCAGCACCGCCATCCAGATATTGGCGACGATGATGTCGACGGCGACCCAGATCGAAAATGTCTCTGGCCCGACGCCAAAAATTTCGCGCATGGCGGTCTGGTTCGCCGCGCCCCCGATCCAGCTTCCCGCAACCGTCGTCATGCCGCGCCAGACCGCATCCGGGCCGCCGCCGC
>JBGSVH010000151.1:0-10140 GCA_041753055.1 Parvularculaceae bacterium | reverse complement strand
ATGCAGCAGATCAGGTATTTCCTGTCGCTTGCGCAGACGCTGAATTTCACGCGCGCAGCAGAAGAGTGCAACGTCTCGCAGCCGGCGCTGACGCGAGCGGTCCAGGCGCTGGAAGGCGAGCTCGGCGGCGAATTGATCCGCCGCGAGGGGCGGCTTTCGCATCTGACCGAACTTGGAAAGCGGATGCTGCCGCTAATGCAGCGGTGTTACGAAAGCGCCATGACGGCGCGTGATCTGGCGCGCGCCGTGACCAAAAATGAAGTGGCGCCTTTGTCGCTCGCGATTTCGAATTCGGTCAATCTCGAACTTTTCATGAACCAGGTGTCGGAGGTCTTTCGATCGTTTCCGGGGTTGCAGTTTCGTGTTTTCCATGGACCTGCGCTTGAAATTCTTCGTACATTGAAGGAAGGCGCCGTTGATCTTGTGATTGCCTCGAATGTCGAAGGCGGCTGGGACCGGCTCGATCGCTGGCCGCTTTTTAGCGAAGGCTTCGAGATCGAGGTACAGGCCGACCACCCGCTCGCGCGAAGCAATTCGGTTGATGTTGCAATTTTGAAAGATCAGCCAATTTTCAAGCAGACAGGGTGCGAAGATCGTCGGCCGGTTGAGCAATGGTTTGAAGAGTGCGGCGCTATTCTCAATGCGTCACATGAATTTGACAGTCATCACGATCTGAATTCCCTGCTCCTGGCGAGCCAAGGCGTCGCAATCGTTCCCGCCAGCGCGCCTTTGCCGGCGACGCTAAAACGCATGCCGCTCAACGGTTTGTCGATCATACGCACTGTCTATTGTTACGCGGTCGCCGGCCGGCAACGCAGCGCGCCGGCGGGAGCATTCCTGAACCTCTTGCGCGCGGGCGATTATTCGGCGGCGGCTTAGCCGAGCGCGTCAAACGCTTTCACGATGTCTTCAACATCCATGCGCGTGCGATAGTCGGCGTTTACATACCGCGCGACGACAACACTATTGCGATCAACAATGAAGGTCGCCGGTATTGGCAACAGCCAGCTTTTTGCGGTTTGATAGGAAGGCACGTCCCAGCCGGCGCCGGCAATCAACCGCGCCATGTCATCGTCAACCCAGATCGCCAGACCGAGCGCCAGCGCATAGCCATTGTCGATATCAGTCAGGATTGGGAAGCTGTTGTGCGAATCCGTCGACAAGCGCTGCGCGTATTTCCGGCTCTCCGGCGAAATAGCAACAATGTTGGCGCCTTTGGCGGCGGCGGCGTCCGCGATTTCACTCAAGGCGACGGCGGTCGTCTGGCAGTATGGACACCAATGGCCGCGCAGGAACGCGACAATGACGGGGCCCTTGTCGAGGAGCGTTGCGAGACTGACTAGCCTTCCGGCCTGGTCTGGCATCAGGAAGTCCGGCAATGTGTCGCCAATCTGCGGCGCTGTCTCGCCAGCCTCTGCGTCCTGCAGGCGGCCGACAAATTTGTCGACGGCTTCAGCAAAGAGCGTACTGAGATTGCGCACTTCATCGGCAATGACCTTGAGTCGCTCCCGCAAGGGAGCATCCATTGCAATTGCGCGTTTGGTCGCCTTATCAAGAGCGGCGACAAGCTCGTTTGGTTGAGCCATGGAACTGTCCGGTGCGATTGATCCGCGATGGGTCACAATAGCATTGCCGCCGCGCTCCGGCGAGCCCGCGCGCCTCACTATTTCGGTCATGAAATCGATGCGCGCCGCGCATGGCGCGACCAATGCGCCGAGTGCATCGATACCATGCCATAATCCCAATTCATTTCCGCGACGCCCGGATCTAATTTCCGTCTGTCTTCAAAAACGCGGCAAAGCTCATTCGAGCGGCGTCGCGGCAACCAGATGGAGTGATGTATGAAATTCGACAAGGCGGTTTTTGCAAAGTTTAGTTTCGGAACAATCGTCGCCGCCGCAATCATAGTGGCGGCTTCGACCGCGCAGGCGGGCGAATGCCCTGCCGACAAAATGAAGGCGGGCGTCCGCACCACCGGCGAAATGGCGCCAAAGGAAGTCACCGACAACGAACTGAGTTCAATCGACCTCGGCTCGCAAATTCAGGGCTTCGACAACCGGCGCCTTCGCTTTCGCAAACTGGTGGTGCAACCCGGCGGCGTCGTTCCCTGGCATGATCACACCGATAGGCCGGCGCTGATCCTGACGGAATCCGGGCAGATCACTGAATTCCGCAGCGATTGCAGCGTCGGCATCGTGCACCAGGCGGGCGATATTTCGAAGGAAGTCGCGGGCATCATGCACTGGTGGAAGAACGAGGGCAAAGAGCCGGCAGTTCTTTACGCCGCCGACGTCAAGCACGACGAATAGCATCAACCGATCGGCGCGAAGGACTTGTCCCTTCCGGCGCGCCGAATACCCCGCGGCAGGGCGCCCCCAGTTGCCGCAAGGGCGGACGCATTGGCTTTCAAGCTCTCCTCGAGGCCTTGCGTCCGCCCGACCATTTTTTGGAGATTTTCCAATGACTATTCGTGAAAGCGCGCCCGCGCGTCAGCGTCCCGGATTTTCGGGTGCGACGTTCGTTATTGGCCTTATTGGCTTTTTGACGCTCGTCGATCTCTTCGCGACGCAAGCGATCTTGCCGGCGCTCGCCAAACGATTTGAAGCGACGCCGTCAGAGATCGGATTTGCAGCGAACGCCAGCACAATGGGCATGGCGATCGCCGGGCTCGCGATCGTTTTTGTCGGCGGTCGGCTCAAACGGCGGCTTGGCGTCGTCGTCAGCTTGGCGCTCTTGTCGATACCGACGCTGGCGCTCGCGTTTGCGGCGGACCTGACGACTTTCACCGCGCTGAGGATCATTCAGGGCCTTTTCATGGTGACGGCGTTTTCGTTGACCATGTCCTATCTTGCCGAGCGCTGCACTGCGGCGCAGTCGGCGACGGCGCTTGCGGCCTATGTGACCGGTGTCGTCGCCAGCAACCTCGTCGGCAGATTGATTTCAGGGACCGTCACGGATTCCCATGGCGTGGGCGCCAATTTCTTCCTGTTCGCAGGTTTGAATCTTGCTGGCGCGCTCATCGCCTATCTGGCGCTGCGAGGCGCCGCGCCGATGTCCGTTGGCGCAGAAGGCGCGCGTTCGCCGTTTGTCGTTATCAGCGATCATTTGCGCAACAATTGCCTGCGCGCGAGTTTCCTCATCGGCTTTTTGATCCTTTTCGCCTTTATCGGCATATTCACCTACGTCAATTTCGTGCTCGCCGGCGCGCCGATTTCGCTGTCGCCAATGGCGCTTGGACTCGTCTATTTCGTCTTTCTGCCGTCGATGATCACGACGCCGATCGCTGGCAGGATCGCAGCGCGCTTCGGCGCACGCCTCAGCTTCTTTGCGTCGCTTAGCCTGTCAGTTGCGGCGCTTCCACTGCTCTTGTCGACTTACCTGCCTTTGGTCCTTGCAGGACTTGCAATCGTCGGCGTTGGAACCTTCTTCGCGCAGGCGACAGCAACCGGCTTTGTCGGGCGCGCCGCCAAGCATGATCGCGCCGCGGCGAGCGGCATGTATCTGACATCCTATTATCTCGGCGGGCTGGTCGGCGCCGCTGTTCTCGGTCGCCTCTTTGACAGCAGCGGCTGGCCGGCGACCGTCGCTGCCGTCGGCGCAGCGCTTCTCCTGGCGGGCCTTGCTGCGGCGACGTTACGGCCTACAACGGCCGAGCCTCCACGCAGCGCTTAATGCATCCCAGCCTTTACTGCTTTGGTCGCCGGCCATTTTTCCTGACGGGCAAGTTTAACGAAGGCGCCGACAGCCGGCGAATGCGGCCGGCCGCGAACTGTGACGAGGCTGACCGTACGGGAGAATGACGGATCAATGAGCGGTTTTGCGATGACGCCCGGATCGACGAGCGAAAATTCAGGGAAATAGCCGACCCCCAGGCCAGCCTTGATCATGCCGACGACCCATTCGTCGCACTCGCTGGTGAAGACGCGCCGCGTTCTGACGCCTTGCGCGATGAATTGCTCATGCACCATGTCGTAATATTCGCAATTGGCGCGGTTGATGTACTTTTCGCCGTCAAGTTCCTTGCAGGAAACAACATCGGCGTTGGCGAGCCGGTGAATCGGCGCGATCGCCAGCACGAAATCTTCGGTGAAAAGCGGCAGAACGTGAAAGTCATCGCCCAGCAAATCGGGGCTGGCCAAGAGCGCAACTTCGAAATCGCCGCGTAACAGGCGCTCTTTGAGCGCGTTAAGGCCAGTCGCCGCGACTTCAATTTCAACATTCTCAAAACTCGCCGAATACCGCGCCAGGAACTCGGCGACAATCTTCGGTCCGATCGTACACATGGCGCCGATCTTCAGCGTCGCTTTGCCGAGCCGGCGGAATTGATCGGCGGTCGTCTTGGCCGAGACCGACTGATCAAAAATGGTCTGGAAATACGGCGCCATCACCTGCCCCAATTCCGACAGATGCGTGTTGCGCTGTTCGCGGTTGATCAGCGGCCCGCCGAGTTCATCTTCAAGCGCCTTGATCGCGCGGGTCAAGGCCGGCTGACTGATATTGCATCGCTCCGCGGCCCTAGTGAAATTCAACGTGTCTGCGACGGCTAGAAAATATCTTATCTGCTGCATCTCCATGGCACATTCTCTCCTCTGCGTTTCAGTGTCGGGGCGACGACGCCATTGGCGTCTGTCGCAAGGCGAATTTTATGGCCCTGACGGGCGAGAAAGACGCGCCGGTCAGACGCCGTCGCAGCGCGTTCGATGCCGTGCAGGGCGTCGTCAGTCTGGCGAGGATCATGGTGAAAAAGAGCGATCTGATGCGCGGCCGCGTCGGCGCCAAGCTGGACAGCATCGCGCCAGTGAGAATGCCCCCATCCCCGCCGTTCAGCGGCGGTTGCGTCATCATTCATCGCGTCGATAATGAGAAGGTCTGCAGCGCGCGAAAATCCGGCGAGATTCAGTGCGCCATTCGAGTCAGAAATTTCGCAATCGCTCGCGTAAACGACATCGCCGGCGGGCGTTGACGCGCGGATTGCAGCGCAGCCGCCCGGGTGCTCGGCGAGCATGGTTGAAACAAATAGGTCGCGGCTGATCAGCCACGAATCGCCCGGCTCATAGGCGCTGACCTCAACATGTGTTCGGAAGGCTTCAAGACCGATCGGGCAGAAGGGCGGCGAGAACATGGTATCGAGTATGCCGAGCGGTGCGCGGTCATCGAATTGCGGCGCCCAGATCCGGAGCCTGCCGCGCGGCCGCCATGCCGGCTGAAAAAACGGAAGCCCGATCAGGTGGTCATAATGATAGTGACTTAGAATTAGGTCGATTTCGTCGGGCAGATCCGGCGATGCCTTTACATTCCTTAGCCCGCTCCCCGCGTCGATGAACAGCCGCGCATCGCCCGCTGCGATTTCAATCGAGGGCGTGTCGCCGCCAAAGTCGCTGAATGCATTGCCGCTGACCGGCGCGCTGCCCCGGGCGCCATGAAACTCAATCGCTGTCACATCCGTTGCCATCGACGCCTATTCCGCCGCGACGGGAATGAGTTGCGATGTCGCTGGTGCGGCCGTCCTGGCGCCGACGCTTTTTGTGATCAGGCGCGCGCCGCGTTCGAGCGTCACATACGACCATAACCAGTCGAGCGTCACGACAACGCGATTGCGAAATCCGATCAGGAAATAGATGTGGATGACGCACCAGAACAGCCAGGCAAGAAAGCCGGTGAGCTTTATGTCGCCGAATTCCGCGACGGCCGAATTGCGCCCAATCGTCGCCAGCGATCCGAAATCCATATAGCGAAACGGACCTCTTTCCGGCGCGCCGACAATCTCGTCGGCGATCCTTCGCCCGACATAGGCGCCTTGCTGTTTCGCCGCCGGAGCAAGGCTCGGAATTGGCTTGCCGTCGATGCCAGTCGCATTCGCGGTGTCGCCGATTACAAAAATATTCGACGCGCCGTCGATTGAAAGATCGTCGTGAACGTCAGCGCGTCCGGCGCGATCGCGCGCGGTCGAAAGCCATTCCGCCGCTGGCGAGGCGCATACGCCCGCCGCCCAGATGATCGTATCGGCGGCAATTGTTTTCGCGCCGATCGAGACTTTACGCGCCATGCAATTGGTTACGGCTGCGCCGAGCTTGACTTTGACGCCGCGCTTTTCAAGCGATTGACGAACATAGTCTGAAATCTTCGGCGAAAACGCCGGCAGTAGACGCGGGCCTGCCTCGATAAGGACCACATTCGGATCGCTGCAGCGCGTGTGCCGGAAATCGCAGGCAAGGGCGCGTTTCGACAATTCGGCGATGGCCCCGGCCAGTTCGACACCGGTCGGACCGCCGCCAATGATGACAAAGGACAGCGCGCGCTCGCGCGCTGGCCCCGGCGGCAAAAGCTCCGCCCCCTCGAAGGCGAGAAGAATTTTTTCGCGGATTGCGTCTGCGTCTTCGAGCGCTTTCAGGCCTGGTGCGTATTCTTCCCAGTCGTCGCGGCCGAAATAGGCGTGGCGGGCGCCGGTCGCAACGACGAGATAGTCATAGGCGATCGCGCGGTCGCGCATGATGACCTGCTGGGCCTCGCGGTCGATGGTGATGACTTCGTCCAGAATGACCGAGACATTGCGCTGACGGCGGACAATCGCGCGCACCGGGCTCGCGATCTGATTCGGAGCGAGCGCGGCGGTCGCTACCTGATAGAGGAGCGGCTGGAAAAGATGGTGATTGCGGCGGTCGATGAGGGTTATGTCCGAATCGGTTTTGGTCAGCGCCTTGACAGCGGAAAGGCCGCCGAAGCCCGCGCCGACTATCACGACTTGCGGTCGGCGATACGGTTGTTCTTTTGCGACGGTCAGCATTGGGTCCTCACATTCCTGATGTCTACGACACGACGGCGCGCAACCGCGTTGCAAGGACGCCAAGTTCGCGGCGGCGCAGGAAAAGCAACACCCAGCCGCTTACCCAGACGCCGCATGCGGTGAAGAAGAGCGAACCGCCGTCGCCCGCGACATTGACGCCGAGCGGGGTGAACAGGTGGAAGCTGATCGCGCCGGTCATGATGGCGATGCCGAGGAGCGCGCCCAGCGGCTGCAGGCGCCGGAAGCGCGGCAGCAGCATCGTCGTCAGCAGGATGAGCGATGCGACAAGCTCGGCGCCGCCAATGACATACTGGCTGAAGAGACCGGTCTGCGCAAAGAGGCCCCTGGCGCCGAACGTAGCGGCCCAGGCGTCGAGATCGCCAAAGATCACCTGCGTTTTCGGCGCATTGGTGAATTTGAACCGAAGCGAATCAAGGAAGACCGCGGCAATGAAAACAGTCAGGCCATGCGCGGCCCAACGCGCCGCGCCCGAGGCGGCGGCGGCCCCTACCTCTTTCGTCATATCGGTTGCAGTTGTGCTGTTCATATCTCTCTCCTCGTCGCATTGGCTGGCGCAACTCTGGCGCGCGGCGACGCTGCAGTGAAATGCTCTTTCGTCATGGTTTCGATGAACGAGGCGGTTTCAGCCAAGGACCGCGAGATCGACGGCCTCGCCGACGCCATCGACCGCGACCGCGCCCAGGCGTCTTTGCGGCGTTGCAGCAAAGCCCTGCGCCTCTGCGCGCGTCAGCGTTTCGGTTGTCACAATGATCCGGGCCCGCGCGACCTTGGCGTATTTTTCGAGCTTTGCGGCAAGGTTCACCGCATCGCCGATGACCGTATATTCCAGGCGGTCGCCAAAGCCGACCGCGCCATAGACGAGGTCGCCGGAGGCGATGGCAATCCCGACATCGAGCACGGGCTCACCCCGCTGCGCCCGGTCATCCTTCCACCGGATGACCTCGCCGCTGGCGGCAATCGCGGTCCGGATGGCGTCAGCGCATTCCTGCTGCGAGGGCCGCGCGGCGCCAAAGCTGACAAGAATGCCATCGCCGAGGAATTTGTCGATCGAGCCTCCGCCAGCTTCGATCACAGGCAGCAACCGCGCCTGATACTCCTTGAGCAGGCCGATCACCGCATGCGGCGGCAGGCCCCGCGTCGCCGGTGTGAAACCGCGCAAATCGATGAACATGATCGCGGCCCGGCGCGTCTCGCCGTCGCCGGCTTTGACGCCCTCGCGCGAGGCGCGAATGAGGCTTGCCGCGTCGCGTCCGACAAATTTGCTGAGATCCGCCGCGGCCGCTTCTTCGGTTGCGGTTTTGAACAACAATGCGCGGGCGCGGCCGACACTCAGCGCCAGAATGCCGGTACAGGCCGCGATGGCGCCGATTTTTTCAAGCTCCGCCCCAGGAAGGAGCGACAGGGATGTCATATAAATCCGGTAGTCGCCGGTGAGCGGCGCGCCGTCCGCCGCCGCGTGGAGCACGAGCGCTGACCATCCAAGGACTGCGACGGCGCCGGTGAAAAGTACGAGCGCCGCATCAAAACGCAGCGCGCGCAAAGCAATCAGAATGTAGACATAAAGAAGCGTCGGCGCCTTCAGGTAAAGCGCCGCCGGTTCGCCATATTGCATCGGGAACGACCAGATCAAGGCGCAGAGCAGGCCCACATCGATTGCCGCAGACGCGTATTGCTGCCACAGATTGAGCCCGCCGCGACAGCTGAGACGCAAACGCCAAAGCGTCACAGCGCCATAGACAGAGAGCGCAACCGGCGTTGGTTCAATCGAACGGTGAACGTCAAAAGCGGCGTAAGTCGCCGCGTAAAGCACAGCGAAGAGTGCAACGCCGGCGAGCTGAAACCAGCTGGTAATGCGCTCGCTCTGTCGCTCATACTCGTCGACCGACGCCTTGATGCGCGGCGGCGGCGAAACGGGTGCAGCGATGCTGGACCACCCGTCGTCAAGGATCCTATAAATATTTCGCGGCGAGATCGACGGTTGTCTGCTGTCCGAGATCGTCATAATTTCTTTCAAGCCAATCTTCGGCGCACTCGCGGCCGATGTCCCTCAAATGCGTCAGAAATTCCCAGTCGGCGTTCATCTTGCTCGAAACGCCGAGCTTGCGCATGAAGTCTTCAGCCTCAATAGAATGAACCAGCATTCGCTTCATCTTGTTGTCGGTGATCGTTTCGTCATCGATCATCTTGGTGACGAAGCTGATGGCGCGCATTTCCCGCATCAAGGATGAGTTGAAGCTGATTTCGTTGATGCGGTTCAGGATGTCGCGCGCTGTTTTCGGCGTCTCCGAGCGCATGATCGGGTTGATGTGAACAACCACAATATCGCGGCTGTCGCACTCATAAATAAGGGGAAAGAGCGCCGGATTGCCCATATATCCGCCGTCCCAATAGGGCTCGCCGTCGATTTCGACCGCCTGGAACATGAAGGGAAGGCAGGCGGAGGCCAGTACGGCGTCCGCAGTGATTTCATCCTTCTTGAAAACGCGCACTTTGCCTTGCCGCACATTGGTGGCGGAAAGGAAAAGACGGACCGGGCTGTCCGCGCGCAACTTTTCAAAGTCGACTGATGATTCAAGCGCCTTGCGCAACGGGTTGTGATTGAACGGGTTGACTTCATAGGGCGAGAATACGCGCGTCATGATGTCCATCATCATGAAGGCAGGCGACATTTCGAGCGAGTGATTGTGAAAGAGGCGATCCATTGGCGTCGGCTGCAACGGGCTGAACATCGCCGAGTTGGCGATTTTTCGCCAGAATTTCGCCAATGCGTCTTTCGCTCCTTCGCGCCCGCCTTCGGCGAGACCGTAAGCGAGAAGCGTCGCATTCATCGCGCCGGCGCTGGTTGCGCTGACACCGTCGAACGCGATCTGCTCTTCTTCAAGCAGCCGGTCAAGCACGCCCCAGCCGAAGGCGCCGTGGGCGCCGCCGCCCTGAAGCGCGAGATTGACGGTCTTTACGGCGGCGTCGCCGCGCCGCACGCGCTTTGGCGCGGCGGCGACCTTATGGTCGTGGCGATGAGTGTGGGTATGTGATGTGTCTGCCATATTAATTCGCGCGTCCTCTCCCGGTGATATCTCTGTTCTTAGAAGTTGACTTGGTCATTGCGCGGTCCAGCCGCCGTCGACCGGAAGTGACGCCCCGGTGATTGACGCAGCGCCTTCGGAACATAAGAACGCTGTCAGCGCGCCGATTTCGCTTGTTTGCGCAAACCGCTTGTTTGGTTGCGACTTCAAAAGGACATCGGTGATGACCTTTTCGCGTGGAATGTTGTGCGTTCTCGCCTGATCGACAATCTGCTTTTCAACCAGCGGCGTCCAGACATAACCGGGGCAGAT
>JBGSVH010000150.1:0-4340 GCA_041753055.1 Parvularculaceae bacterium | reverse complement strand
GAGCGCATTGGCAATCGCGATCGCCCGCGGCCCCGACAGACGGACAACCAGGACGCCAGCGCGGCCGGCGCCGCTGGCGCGCGCGTAGATGGTGTCGGTTGTTTGTAGGTCGGCCATAAGGCGTAGGGCTGCTCCGGATTTCAACCCGCGACTTAGGGGCCAGATCTGCACTCCTGCAAGCCCGGCGGTGACTGTATTCAGTGAAGACGCCGGAACGCGGCCAGCTGTAGGCTGCCGTTGAAGCGCTGAAGGGCTCTCTCGTGAAACTGCCATCGTTGAACCGCCGCAACGCCATCGCGGCGGGGATTTCCGCCATTGCCGTCAGCGCCTGCGGACGCAGCACGCCCTTCCCGCCGGAGGACGCCGCCGTCGCTGACCTCTCGGCGCTCGCTGAGATGCTCCACGCGGGAAAGATTTCGAGCCTTGAAGCGACGGTCGCCTGCATCGCGCGAATCGAGAAATATGATAGTAAATTCAATACTTTCATTACGCTTGACCGGGCCGGCGCGGTTGCGGCCGCACGGCGGGCGGACGCGGAATTCGCGGCAGGCAAGGGGCGCGGGCGGCTGCATGGTGTTCCAATCGCCATCAAGGACAATATCGACGTCGCCGGGCTTCCCTGCACGGCGGCAAGCCCCGCCTTCGTCCATCGTCAGCCTACGGATGATGCCGAAGTGGTGAAGCGCCTGAGCGCTGCCGGCGTAATCATTCTCGGTAAGCTGAACCTCCATGAAGTCGCTTATGGCGCGACAGGATCGATCAGCTATCCACGACCCGCCCGCAATCCCTGGGACGCAGGCCGCATCACCGGCGGATCGTCCAGCGGCCCCGCCGCCGCTGTCGCCGCCGGTTTTTGCTATGGCGCGGTTGGAACCGATACCGGCGGTTCGATCCGGATACCGGCGGCGATGTGCGGCGTTGCAGGGTTGAAACCAAGCTATGGCCTCGTCAGCGCCAAAGGCGTCATGCCGCTGTCCGAGACCTATGATCACATCGGCCCGATCTGCCGGTCGAGCGCCGACATCCGCCTGATGCTCGCCGCGATGACGGGACAAGCCTTGCCGTCGCGCCGCTTCTCCCTTTCCGGTCTACGGCTTGGCGCGCTGCGCGAGCCGCTTTCCTATTGCGATACGGCGTATTCGCCAGAAATTGCAGCGGCTTTTGAAAACGCGCTTCGGCTCGCGGCGGCGATCGCCGGGCCAATTGTCGACGCCCGCCTTGATTCGCCCGCCCCGGACCGGATCATCGAGGCCGAAGCCTATCGCTTTCACGCCGCAACCGCCGCCGCCTCGCCCGGCCTCTACGACCCGCGCACGCTTGCTTCAATCATGGAGGGCGCCAGTGTCACCGACGCGGAACTCGCCGGCGCGCGCACGGCGCTGACGGCAGCGCGGGCAACAGCCGGCAAGGCGTTCAAAGACGTCGATCTTGTGCTGATCCCGACAGTGCTGCGAACGCCGCCGACACTTGCCGAAGCGACAGATCCGTTCGACCTGACCGACGCCTGCACCTTCATTTTCAATCAGCTTGGCCTGCCGGCGCTGACGCTGCCATGCGGCGCCTTTGGCGACGGCATGCCGATGGGCCTGACGATCGCCGGACCGCCCGGCGCGGAAGACCAGCTTCTCACTTTCGCCGAAGCCCTCGAAGCAAGGGCCGGCTGGCGCCGCAGTCCGCTGCTCTGACGGGCTTATTTCTTTTTCGGCGCGCCAGCGCCGCTTATCGCGGCCCCGAACATCCCCTGCAGGGCGTCCATGCCCTTGCCGCTCATTTCCATCCATTGCGCCACCATACGCTCCGGATCGGCGAGCGTGTCCATCTGGTCCTTGGCCCGGCGCGTCATCTCGGCGACAACCATGTTGTTCAGGGGCTCGACGTCCGGCATGCCGAAGAAAGAACGGGCCTCCTGCGGCGTGCAGTCGATGTTGATCGTAAAGCGCATCAGAAAAACTCCTTTGGCGGCGAGCATAGGGGATGCAAAAGAGGAACGACAGAGTTTCCGCCCCGCCGCCAACCTGCAAAAGGACGCCGCCATGACGCGCAAAGCGCTCAAGATCGACAATCCCGCCCTCAATGACCTTCCTTTTTCCGCCGGCGTTCACGCCGGAAAAACCTTGTTCCTCAGCGGCCAGGTCGGCGTCGATCCGGCAACCGGAGCACTGGTGCGGGGCGGCGTCTCCGCCGAGACCGACCAGATTTTCGCCAATATCGTGTCGGTTCTCGCCGCCGCCGGAAAAACCCTTGGCGATGTCGTCAAGGCGAATGTCTATCTCGCTCACATGGACGATTACGCGGCGATGAACACCGCTTACGCGCGGGCGTTTGACGCCCCCTATCCGGCGCGGACCTGTATCGGCGTTGCCGCCTTGCCGCTCGGCGCGCGGGTCGAAATCGAGGTGATTGTCAGATGAGCATCAGGGAAATCATCCTAACCGAAGCGGGCGGGCCTGAACGGTTCAGCACCCGGAGGGCCGAGGCCGCGGCGCCGCCGCCGGGCGCCATCCGTGTACGGAATACCGCCATCGGCGTCAATTTCATCGATATCTATCAGCGAAAAGGCCTCTATCCGGTCGCCTTCCCTGCGGTCCTCGGCCAGGAGGGGGCGGGAAGCGTCGTTGAAGCCGGTGACGGCGCGCCGTTCAAGCCGGGCGAGCGCGTCGCTTATCTTTCAGGGTTTGGCGCTTACGCCGACGAGACGATCGTTGACGCCAGCCGCGCGGCCCTCATCCCCACAGGCGTTTGCGACGATATGGCCGCCGCCTCGTTTCTGAAAGGACTGACGGCGGAAATGCTGCTGAGGCAGGTTTTCCCGCTGAAATCGGGCCAAACCGCCCTCATCACCGCGGCGGCGGGCGGCGTCGGCTCGCTTTTGACCGCCTGGGCCACGCATCTCGGCGCGCGTGTCATCGCCATTGTCGGCGAGGCGGAGAAGATCGCGGCGGCCAAAGCAAATGGCGCGCACGAGGTGATCGATCGGTCGGCGACGCAGGACACCGCCGGCGCAGTGCGCACGCTCACCAGAGGGCTCGGCGTCGATGTCGTCTACGACTCGGTCGGCGCGGCGACTTTTGAATCCTCGCTCAACAGTCTTGCCTTGCGCGGAACCATGGTCACCTATGGCAACGCCTCGGGGCCGGTTCCGCCGATCGCGCCGCTGGACCTTACCCGCCGCGGTTCTCTTACCCTCGTTCGTCCTTCGCTCTTTCATTACGCAACGCCCGAGCGCCTGCCGGCGATGGCCAAGGCGCTGTTCGATCTCCTTGGCCGCGGCGTCCTCAAACCGACCATCGCCGCCCGGCTTCCGCTCGAGAAGGCGGGGGACGCGCACCGCCTGCTGGAAGGCGGCAAGACAATTGGCGCGATCATCTTGAGGCCATAAGGGGCAAGGATTTTGCGATTTTTTCTGGCAATAAGCGCGCTGGCGCTGGCGGCCTGCGCGGGGCCTAAAGACCAGGCGGGTGCAAACGCGCGGCAAGGCGCTGCGGCGGGCTGGCGGATCGCCCCGGCGGGCGATCTCAACAGCCTCTTCGACTGCCTTGAAGACAGCCAGATTGCGCTGATCGCGGCCCATCGCGGCGGGCCTCAGGCCGGTTATCCCGAAAACGCCATCGAGACCTTTGAAAAGACGCTTTCGGCGGTCCCGGCGCTCCTCGAGATCGATGTTGCGACATCGTCCGACGGCGTCTTGTACCTGATGCATGACGACACGCTGGATCGCACGACCACCGGCGACGGCGAAGCCAATGCGCGCGCATGGGCCGAAATTCGCGACCTACGGCTGAAAGACGCCCGGGGCGAGACAACCGACTTTCATCCGCCGACCTTCGCCGACGCCCTCGCCTGGGCGAAGGGCCGGACCATTCTTGAAATCGATTTCAAGAAGACCACCCGCTATGATGACGCCTTCGCCGAGATTGATCGTCAGCAGGCGGAAGATCGCATCGTCCTCATCGCCTATACGCTGGCGCAGGCGCAAAAGCTGCATCGCCTCGCCCCGGACGTGATGATCTCGCTGTCGGTCGCGACCCAGTCCGAACTCAACCGCGCGGTTGCGGCCGGCGTTCCGGCCAACCGTCTGCTTGGTTTTACCGGCGTCGAAGAGCCCAACCCACGACTCTTTTCGATCCTCAACAATCAGGACATCGAGGTGGTTTTCGGCACGCTCGGCGGGCGCGACGCGATTGATGACCGGATCGAAGCATCGGGCGACGAGGCGGTTTACGCCGGTCTCGCCAAAATGGGCGTCGATATCATTGCGACCGACCGACCGATTGCAGCGCAGGCCGCACTCGACGCGGCCGGGCGCGGCGCGACGGGCGGGAGTTGCGGGATCGCGAAAG
>JBGSVH010000149.1:0-29168 GCA_041753055.1 Parvularculaceae bacterium | reverse complement strand
TACCGCGCGCTGATCGAGGCGGGCGCGCTGACCGACGACCCGGCGCAAGGGCGCGCGGTGGAGCAGCTGCAATCCTTGTCGGAGGCGCTCGCCGGCGTGCGTCCGTTCGGCCTTGGTATTTTCGCGACGAAAAAACCGGCGCCGAAAGGCATTTATCTCTGGGGCGGGGTCGGGCGCGGCAAGTCGCTGCTGATGGACGTCTTTTACAATAATACCAATTTTTCGCCCAAGCGCCGCGTGCATTTCCACGAATTCATGGCGGAGACGCACGAGCGGATCGCCGCCTGGCGCGCCGCCGGCGAAAAAGTCAAACGCCGCCACCGCGCCGCCGGCAAAACCTCGCTCGACGATCCGATGCCGCCGGTCGCCGCCGACATCGCCGCAGGGGCGAAGCTGCTCTGCTTTGACGAATTTCAGGTCAGCGACATCGCCGACGCCATGATTCTCGGCCGCCTGTTTGAGGCGCTGTTCGCACAAGGCGTCACCGTCGTTGCAACCTCGAACCGCCATCTTGACGATCTTTATAAGGATGGTCTCAACCGGCAACTTTTCGAGCCCTTCATTGAAAGCTTGAAGGCGCGCCTGGAAATCGTCCACCTCGACGCGGCGCGCGATTACCGCCTCGACCGCCTCGAGGGCGCGCCGGTCTATTATTCCCCGCTCGGACCCGGCGCGGACGCCGCGATGAATCACGCCTGGATGGCGATGATCGCGGGCGCGCAGGAACAAGCCGAATCGCTGACCGTAAAGGGGCGCACCGTGCCGGCGCCGCGAACTGCGCGCGGCCTTGCGCGTTTCACCTTCGCCGATCTCTGCGAAGCGCCGCTAGGCGCGTCGGATTATCTGGCGATCGTCCGCCGTTATGGCGCGCTTTTCATTGACCGCATCCCGAAGATGGGACCTGAAAACCGAAATGAGGCCAAGCGGTTCGTAACGCTCATCGATGCGATCTACGACAGCCGCACCAAACTCGTCTGTTCGGCCGCTGCGGCGCCGGATGACCTGTATCCGAAAGGTGACGGCGCCTTCGAATTCGAACGCACGGCGAGCCGCCTTGTTGAAATGCAGACAGCAGACTATCTCGGCGCGGAACGCGAAACCGTCATGCGCCCGCCGGCCAACGCCACGGCGTAGGCTGGCGCGAATTTTTCCACAGTCTGCAACCAATCATCAAATTTGGCCGAACTGGCGCAATTCAGCTTGCGCCGGCGCACAAAGAATGAAAACCTCGGTCATCAGATTCGCTGGTGGGGGCGGTCAATGGTGGGCGCGCTCCCGGTCTTGCGGTCGATCTCAGGGAGAAACAAAATGAAAATAAAAGGACCAGCTGCTGGTCGGCTAAGCGCCGTCCGGCGGGGATTATTGGCGGGCTTGTCACTGGCAGCATTATCGACCGTCGCGGCGGCGCAGGACGCCGCAGGGACAACATCGGGCGACGAAATCGTCGTGACTGGATCGCGGATCCGGCAAAACCCGCTGGAAGCGGGGCGCCCGGTGCTCAATCTAAGCGAGGAAGATCTCGATAAGTCTGGCCTTAATTCGGTCGGCGATTTCCTGCAGCGCATTCCCTCGTCAGGCGGCGGCCTCAACAGCAAGGTCAACTCGTCGGGCAATTTCGGCAATCCGCCGGATGGCGGCGGCGTCGGCGCCGGATCGGCGGAAATCGACCTGCGTTATCTCGGATCGCGGCGCACCCTCGTTCTCGTCGACGGATTGCGCTGGGTCAATGGCGCATCGGCGTCGGGCGTACCCGGCGCGACCGACCTCAACACCATCCCGTCGAGCATCATCGAGCGCATTGAAGTCCTTCAGGACGGCGCCTCGCCAATCTACGGCTCCGACGCCATCGCCGGCGTCGTCAACATCATCACCAAGCAGGAGCAGGACGGCTTCGCCGCCTCCGCCCAGCTCGGCGCCTTCGAACAGGGTGATGGCGTCAGCCAAGACTATCAGATGTCCTGGGGCGTTTCGAACGAGCGGACGAAGATTTTCTTCGCCGGCCAATACGTCCACCAGAACGGCGTTGACTCAGCTGATCGCGACCTTTCGGATTTTCCCGTCGCAACGCTCGACCAGTGCATCAACACCTGTTCGTCGGCGACTCCGTTTGGCCGTTTCCTTTTCACCGATCCGATGATGGTCGATCAGGATCTGACGCTTGCCGACGGCTTTCAGTACACCGGAACCAATCCCGCCTTTCCAGGCGACTTCAAGAATTTCTCGACGGCTGACCGGTTCAATTTCTCGCCGTTCAATTACGTCCTGACGCCGCAGGAGCGGGTCGGTTTCATGACGCAAGTAACGCACGAAGTCAGCGACTCGATCCAGTTCCGCGCCAAGGCGCTCTACAACAATCGAAAGTCGGTCAACCAGGCGGCGCCGATCCCGCTATTCATCGGACCCTTCGGCGGCAACGGCAACCGGATGGACACGATCTCGATCGATGCGACTAACCCCTACAATCCGCTCGGCTTCACGCTCAGCGGCACGTCGGGTCCCGATTACGGCGTCTTCCGGCGCTTCTTTGAAGCCGGGCCGAGACACTTCGAACAGAATGTAGACACCTATTATCTCTCCGGAACACTGTCGGGCGATATCGGTGAGAATTGGTACTGGGATGCGTCCGCCTATTGGTCGCGCAACCACGCCGATCAGGTGGCGAACGGCATCGTCAATTCAGCCAAACTCGAACAGGCGCTTGGGCCTCTCGCGCTCTGCACCGGTTCGTGCGTTCCGTTCAACGTGTTCGGCGGACCAGGGTCGATCACGCAGCCAATGATCGATTTCATCACCTTCGACCAGCACGACGTCTCCGAACAGGAGATCTGGGACCTGCAGATGAATATTGGCGGCGATGTCGTTAATCTGTGGGCGGGACCGTTGTCCTTCGCCGGCGGCTTCGAGCATCGCGACCAGTCCGGGTTCTTCAATCCAGACCCGATCGTTACGGCCGGCGACACCGCCGACATTCCGGCGCAACCAACGGCGGGCGGCTACAACGTTGAGGAACTCTACGGCGAGTTCAACCTGCCGCTTATCCACGACGTCGCCTTCGCCAATTCGATCGACGCGAATTTTGCGATCCGCCATTCCACCTATTCGAACGGATTCAAGACAACTGCGATCAAATATGGCGGCCGCTGGCGCGTGACCGATGATCTCACCGTGCGCGGCGGATTCACTGAAGGCTTCCGCGCCGCCTCGATCGGCGAACTGCATGGAACCGCGTCGCGGTTTGACGCCTTGCTCACTGACCCGTGCTCGGCGCCGGTTGCGCCGGCATTTGTCGCCAATTGCGCGACCTTGGGCGTTCCAACAACTTATACGCAGATCAACGCCCAGATTTCGGTGACGGTCGGCGGCAACCCGCTGCTTGAAGCGGAGGAATCCGATTCCTGGAATGTCGGCGCGACCTACGCGCCGGAATGGGACGGGTTCTTCCTCGACAATCTTGTCTTCGACGCAAACTACTACAACATCAAGATCACGGGAGCGATCCAGGCGCTCGACGCGCAGCTCCAGCTCACAGGCTGCGCCGCAACGCTCGATCCGGGATTTTGCGGCGGCATTACCCGCAACAGCGCCGGCTTCATTACGGCGTTCTCGAACCAGCTGACCAATATCGGCGGCATCAATACCCGCGGTCTTGACTGGTCGGTCCGGTTCAACATTCCGGTCGGCAGCACCGATATCGGCGTCAATTGGCAATCGACACGCCTGTTCGACTACACGGAGATTACGCCGATCTCGACCGGTTTCCTCGAAACCTCGCGCGAGGGAAAACTCCGCTCGACGCCGCAGCAATCGTTCCCGAGGCTCAAATCGACTTTGGTCGCCGATTGGGACTTGGGAGATTTCAGTCTGAGAAGCGCATGGCGCTACATCAGCGGACTCCGCGAATCCTGCATCGGGTTTACGGCGATCCAGGGCATTTCCGGCGCGGTCGGCTGCTCAAATTATAACGCGATCGACGACAATCTCTCGACCAATACGCTGAAACCGAAGCTCTACCTGGATGTTGCGGCGAGCATTAATGTCAGCGAAAACTTCGAGTTCACGGCAGGCGTCAACAACGTGCTCAACACCGACCCGCCGCCCTGTTTCTCGTGTCAGGCCGGCGGCTTCGATCCGGCGCAGTACGACGTGCCGGGACAGTTCGGCTACGTGCGGCTGACCTTCACGCCCTAGCAAAATGTCGGCTGGCGTTTCAGCTGAACGAAAGACGGGCGCCCCGGAAGCAATTCCGGGGCGCTTTTCTTTTGACCGCGATTGCAAAAGGCCGGCGCCGCCATTACGCCCGGCGCATGAACAACGCTGGCAAGACCCAAAAGCCGCCGCTCGGGTTTCCTGAGCTGGTCGCCATCACCGCGGCGGTGATGGCGCTTAACGCGCTCGCCATCGACATGATGCTGCCGGCGCTCGGCGCCATCGGCGCTGAACTTGGCGCTGCAACCGACAATGATCGCCAGCTGATTGTCGTGATCTATGTCGTTGGCAACGGCGTCGCGCAGCTGTTTTTCGGGCCGGTCGTTGACCGCTTCGGCCGGCGCACGGTGTTGTTGTGGGCTCTTGGCGCCTATCTCGTCGGATGCGCCCTCAGCATCCTTGCGGGGTCTTTCGCCTTGCTGCTGGCGGCGCGCGCCTTTCAGGGCGTTGCCACCGCCGCGACGCGCGTCGCTTCGATTGCGATCGTGCGCGATATTTGTTCCGGGCGGCGCATGGCGGAAGTGATGTCGCTGGCGATTACGATCTTTATGGCGGCGCCGATACTGGCGCCCGGCTTTGGCCAGCTCATCCTGTTTGCCGCGCCCTGGCGCGGGATTTTTCTCGTCCTCTTTCTCTATGGCGCGATCATTCTCGCCTGGGCTTCGATGCGTGTTCCGGAAACCATGGACCCGCGCGATCGCGCGCCGTTGAATCTCCGCCGCATCGGCGGCGCTTATTGGACTTTTGTCACCAATCGCACCGCCATCGGCTATACGCTCGCGTCGGCTCTCTGTTTTGGCGCGCTGTTCGGTTATATCAGCGCGTCTGAGCAGATATTTGTCGAAACCTTCGACCTTGGCGCGCGCTTTCCGCTGGCTTTCGCGGGCGTCGCCGTGTCGCTTGGCGCAGCGACGCTCTTGAATGCGCGCATTGTCCGGCGCTATGGCATGCGCCGCTTGTCGCACGGCGCCATCATCGCCTTCGTCATCACCAATGTCCTGCACCTTGCCATCGCCGCCGGCGGCGGCGAGAATCTATGGACATTCATGGCGTTCATGATGATATCGTTTTTCTGTCTGGGGCTCGTCGGTTCAAACACGGCCGCGCTCGCGATGCAGCCGATGGGGCATATCGCCGGCGCCGCCGCCGCCGCCAACGGCTTTGCGGGAACGACCTTGGCGGGGTTTCTCGGCGGTATCGTCGGCCGCCAATATGACGGCACAACAACGCCGATCATCGCTGGTTTCGCCATGCTGGGAATCGCCTCGCTGGGCGTTGTTCTGTGGACGGAGAAAGGCCGTCTGTTCGGATCGCACGATGAAATTGTTGAGGCGACAGACTGATGACCAAGCGGCGGATCTGTCTTGGCGCCTTTGCCGGCGCTCATGGCGTCAGGGGCGAGGTGAAAGTCAAAACCTTCACCGAGATGGAAGACGGCGTTGCGCGCTATGGCCCGGTCGAGAGCGAGGACGCCAGCCGCCGCTTCAAGCTGACGTTCATTCGCGCGCCAAAACTGGGGTTTGCGCTGGTCCGCGCCGAAGGAATCGGGACCCGCGAAGAGGCGGCGGCGCTCACCGGCGTTCGCTTCTATGTCGGGCGCGACCAGCTCGGCGACGCCGCGGCGGACGAATTTTTTTTCGAAGACCTTGTCGGTCTTGCCGCGCGCGACGAGACAGGGGCTGAACTCGGCCAGGTGGCGGCGGTCCACAATTTCGGGGCCGGCGACGTGATCGAGCTGAAAAGCGCGCCTGCCCGCTCTGGCGCGGTCATGGTCCCGTTCACCCGCGACGCCGTTCCCGAAGTCGACATCAAGGCGGGCTATGTCACCATCGCCCGCGCCGCGCTCGCCGAATTTGAGGTCGGAGGCGAGGATGAAAGCGGCGGCGGGTAACGCCGCCCGCCCCCCCCCCCTGAACGCCGCCACTTGCCCCGGCCAGCGCCCCATGCGACGAGCGCCTTGTATTTATGCGCATTCTCTCCGAAAACCGGCCACACTTTTCGGGAATGCGCATTCATGTGGAAAGCGACGGTTTTCACTCTTTATCCGGAGCTGTTTCCGGGCCCGCTCGACGCCTCAGTCCTCGGCCGCGCGCGCGGCGACGGCCTGTGGGCGCTGGAGACGGTCACCGTCCGGGATTTTTCCGACAATCCTTACGGCTCGGTCGATGACACGCCGGCTGGCGGCGGCGCAGGCCTCGTCATGCGGGCCGATATCCTCGCCGCAGCGATTGACAGCGTTCCCCGAAACGACCGGCCTCTCCTCTACCTTTCGCCGCGCGGCAAGCGCTTTGACCAGTCCCGCGCCCGGGCGCTGGCCGAGGGGCCCGGCGTATTGGCGCTGTGCGGCCGGTTTGAGGGCGTCGACGAACGGCTGCTCGAAACGCGCGGCGTTGAAGAGGTCTCAATCGGCGACTTTGTGCTCGCTGGCGGCGAGGTTGCCGCCATGGCCATGATCGAGGCTTGCGTCCGCCTTCTTCCGGGGGTATTGGGCTCGCCTCTTTCTTTGGGCGAGGAAAGTTTCTCTCCCGCCGAAGGCGATCCGAGCGGCCGGGATTCTGGGACAGTCCTGCTGGAATACCCCCAGTATACGCGGCCGCGAATTTTCGAAGACCGGGAAATCCCCCCGGTGCTGCTATCTGGCGATCACAAGAAAATCGCCCGGTGGCGCAGGGACAAGGCTGAAGAAATAACACGCGCGCGACGACCGGATCTTATCGCCTCCGGTCCTATCCGGCGGGACAACAAGAGTAAGGACTAGCCATGAATATCATCGAGCAACTCGAAAAAGAGGAAATGGCGCGGCTTGACAAGTCGGTGCCGGCATTTGCGCCAGGCGATACGCTGAAAGTCAGCGTCAAGGTGAAGGAAGGCGAACGCGAACGCCTGCAGGCCTATGAAGGCGTCTGCATCGGCAGGGCGGGTTCGGGCCTCAACGAGAATTTCACGGTGCGGAAGATTTCGTTCGGCGAAGGCGTCGAGCGGGTGTTCCCCGTATATTCGCCGACCGTCGCCTCGATCGAGGTGGTGCGCCGCGGTAAAGTACGCCGCGCCAAACTGTATTATCTCCGCGACCGTCGCGGCAAGTCGGCGCGCATCACCGAGAAGGTGGACAACCGCGCCAAGGACGACGCGGCGGAATAAGTTTCCCAACTCAACAGGTTTAAAGAGCCCGCCGCAAAGCGGGCTTTTTTCTTGTCTTCAGGAAACGCCAAAAACGCGGGATGACCCTTACGGGTTGTAGGTGACCTTGATATTGCCGCGGTTGTTTTTGCCGGCGTCAACTGACGCGGTGACCGGCTTGCGGCCGTAATGCTCGGCGCCGACCAGGGTCATATGTACGTTGTCGCGCGCCGATTTGCCGTTCATCCGCTCCGACATTGGCGGCATTTTTCCTGTGTAGGCCTGGCTCGCTGCGCTGGCCGACGTGATGGCGCAAAGCGCCAACGCCGCAAGCGATGCGGCCGCTAGAATATGGGTTTTCATGGGTGGTTGCCTGAACACTGCAGCTGCGCCGGGATCGGCGGGCTGCAACGCTCCTTTCTGTTGCCTCATCAATCTGCGCCTGCGCCAGGAGCGGCGCAAGCGGTGTTGAAGGCGGCCGAACATCAAATTTTTGTTAGCTAACCATAATAGTTCCCATGGGAACTATTATGGCGGCGTGACTATGACGCGAATTCCTAGCGAAACCCGCCGGGGGTTTCCGTCGCCAGGTACAGCATCGCCGCCCAGGCGGCGACATTCTGTCTGAGGGCGTCCGGATCGACTTTGTCGAGCGTGTCGTCCGGAGTGTGGTGAAGGTCGAAATAGTCGGTTCCGTCCTGATTGAGATCAACAACCGGAACGCCCGCCGCTTTCAGCGGGCTGACATCAGCGCCGCCCGCCGCCATGTTGTCGCCGGGCCCGACGCCAATGCCGCGCAGCGCGTCAGCGAAGAGTTTTGCCTTCAGAGCCGACGCCTCGCCGAACGCCGTCTGGACCGACCACACGCGGCCGGCGCCGAAATCGGATTCGGCGGCGAGCGCGTGACGCGCCAACGCGTCCTTGTGCGCCGCGGCGTATGCCTTTGCGCCAAAAAGCCCGACTTCTTCTGCGCCCCACATGACGACGCGGATGGTGCGCCCCGGCTTGCCGCTCATTTCATCGACAAGCTTTGCGGCGGCAAGCGTGATGGCGATGCCAGCAGCGTCGTCAATCGCGCCCGTGCCGAGATCCCATGAATCAAGATGGCCGCCGATGACGACGATCTCGTCCGTACGCCCCGGAATTTCGCCGATGACATTGCCGCCGGGCGCGGCCGCCGTCGTTGCGGTCTGGAGCGCCAACGTCATGACGACGGGTTCCTTGGCGCGCTTTAACGCGCGCGCGAGCTGGTCGGCGTCCGGATTGGACAAGGCGGCGGCCGGGACAGCCGCTTCTCCCTCCTTGATCCGCATCATGCCGGTATGGGGATTCCTGTGGCTGTCAGTGCCGACAGAACGGATGATGGCGGCGACGGCGCCGCGCCTTGCCGCCTCATAGGCCGCCTCCGAGCGCTTGGCGACGGCAACGCCGTAGCCCGAGCCGTCCTGCGTCCGCGTCATTTTCTCGTCGACAAAAACGATCTTGCCCTCAAGCCCCGCCATTGGCGCGTTTTGAAGATCGGTCAGCGTTTCAAAGCGCACAACTTCCGCCGTGACGCCATCCACCGGCGTCGAGACGGAATTTCCGAGCGCCGTCACCTGCAACGGCTGCGGAAACGGCGCGACGATGGCGGCGCTTTCCGAAACGCGCGACCACGCCGGCATTTCGAATGTCTCGATACGGACATTCTTGAAGCCCATCGATTTCATTTTTGCAGCGCCCCAGACCCTCGCCCGCGCCTCCGCCTCGCTGCCGCCAAGGCGCGGGCCAATTTCGGTGGTCAGGCTTTCGAGGATGTCAAATGCGCGGTTGTCGTCGCCGGCCTTTGCAATCAGCCGGTCAATCGCCGCACGGTCTTTCGCGCTGAGCGCCAGATCTTCCGCCAGAGCGGGGGCGGAGTAGACAAGGGTCGCGGCAAGCGCCGCAGAAATCGTTCTAATCATTATTTTCTTTCTTGCGGTTGCTTGCGGCGGCGCCTTTTTGACGCTCGATTTCCGGCGGCAGGAGTTCATAGTCCGTGAAAAAGCTATTGTAATTGCAGGTCAGCTCCTCGCCCGCCGCGATATCGCGCAGCGCACGGCCCGCGCTAAAGTCAGAATAATCCGTATTCGGCGTATCGGTATGGTTCATGAAGCGCGAATTGTCGACTTCATAAACAACAAAGCCCGGATCGTCCGGATGCGGAAAAGCGTAGCGGTCGAGCAAGGCTTTCAGATGCGGCGGCGCATTCAGATACTCCTCGGTCGGCACCAGCCGGTCGAAGGCGGGCTCGAATTTCGAGATGACCTGACCCTTCTTGATGTCTTCGGCCGTGAAGACGCCGACGCCTTCAATCTCGCTTTTCGCGATATAGGTGTTGATGATGAACATCGCCCCGCCTTAAAAAAACCGGCGCCCTTCTAACCGAATTGCGCCAGCCAGTCATCGCGATCGGCGGCCCAAATGTCGATATCGCCGACGATATCGTGATGAAAAACTTCGCCGGTCTTGCGCTCGCCAATCTTGGCGGCGACCCGTTGGCTGTTGCCGTTCGACGGGACAATCAGCGAAATGATCCGGGAAAGTTCGGGTTTTTGCGCAAAGACCCAGCGGATCGAGGCGATCGCCGCCTCACCGGCATAGGCTTTTCCCCAATGCGCTGGCGCGATCCCCCATCCGCATTCGAGGCCCGGCCAGCCTTCCGGCATCCACGGGCCGACACGCCCGACCCATGCGCCGCACTCGCGTTCAAAAACCGAAAACATGCCGAAACCGCGAATTTGCCAGTGACCGAGCATTGTGGCGAAGGCGCGCCATAACGCTTCACGCGATTGCGGTTTTCCGTCGGGGCTCAAGAATCGCGCGACCCGCTCGTCGCGCATCATCGCCAGATGCGGCTCAACATCGTCAGGCGCCATCGGACGCAGAATGAGGCGGTCGGTCTCAATCGTCAGGGACATCAGCCCTGACTAGCGCGCCGCATTCAAAATCGCCAGACAATGCTGTTCAAAAATCTTCGCGGCGTCCCGATGGCTGAAATTCCCTTCAACGAGCCGCCGGGCGTTTTGCGCAAGCCCACGGCGCGTCGCCGGTTCGGCGAGAAGCCGGAGCGCGGCGTCGGCGAAGGATCGCGCGTCATTCGCTTCGAGATAGTGCTCGCCGTCCGCGACCGGCAGGCCCTCGACGCCGAGCGCGGTTGAGACGACTGGCAGCCCCATCGCCATCGCCTCATATGCCTTGATGCGCGTGCCGCCGCCAACGCGCAGCGGAATGACGAAGGCCGCGCCTTTCGTGTGATCGCGGATGTCGTCGACGAAGCCGGTGAACCGCCAGTTGAGACGGCGCGACTTGGCCATCTCGATCATCGCGCGCGGCGGGCTTTTGCCGATGACCGTGAACTTCGTCTCGGGCCGCGATGCCATGATCAGCGGCCAGACCTCGTCCATGAACCAGCAAAGCCCGTCCTGATTGGCTTTCCAGTCCATCGAGCCGGTGAAAACAACCTCCGCCGGCGCATCATCGGCGGGCGGCGTAAAGGCGAAATAATCGGGATCAACGCCGGTTGGAATGGCAAGCGCCGTCCCGGCGCCAAACTCGGCGCGGAAGATTTCTGCATCGCGCGCCGACACCGTGATGACGCCATTGGCGGCCTCGCAGGCGCGCGTTTCAAACCGGCGCATCTTTCCGGCTTCACGCAACCAGATCCGTTTCATCAATCCGGATGCAATGGCCGCGTGCCGTTCCAGAATTTCGCTCTCGACATTATGGGCGAAGAACAGATGAGGGATTGCAAGGCTTGCCGGCGCCATCGCCAGCGACTGCACATAATCGAAAACGATGAGATCGGCGCCTCTGGCGGCCGCTGTGGCGACGGCGGCCTTTGCCCCGGTGTCAGCGTCCGCGTAGGCCGATACCGGTGTTGACGCCGCCAGCCCGCTCAGGCGGCGCAGTTTGCGATAAATCCCGCGCGGGGGCCGGGGAATGCGAATGACCTCGTCCGCAAGGCCTTCAATTTCCACCCGCCAGCGCGAGTCTTCACGCATTGTCGCCGGCATGACGAGGCATGTCCGGAAGGCGCCGCCTTTCAGCTGTTTCAAAATATTGGCGCTGCGGATCTTGCCGCCGGCGTCCATGGGAAAAAGAAACTGCGGCGAGACAAAGAGGAGAACCGGCTTTGCCGTCACCAGCAAACGCCCCGGTAATCGGCGCCGCAAAATTCCAGATCCCGGTCGCCCGCAAGATCGATGATGATCTTGCCGACGCCGCGCTCGAGAATGGCGCCTTTGTCGACGCCGGTTGCGTGACCGTAAATGATGATTTCCGCCGCATCGACCGCGTCTTCGGCGTCGCGCGCCATCATCTCGACGAAATGCGGGATTTCGCGCTCAATGAATTCCTTGTTCTTGCCCATCAGGCGGCTGGCGTCGACATAAGGATCGACGATGGTGAGGCTGAACCCTTTGCCGATCAGCCGCTCTGCAAGCGCCACGAAAGGCGATTCGCGCAGATCGTCCGTACCCGGTTTGAAGGCAAGGCCAAAAAGGACGATCGGGCGCCGCCCGCACGCCCTGACCGCCGCGATCGCGGCTTCAAGATGCGCCTCGTTCGAGGCGATCGCGGCTTTCATGATCGGCGCCGCCGCCCGGCCGCGTTCGGCGATCGAGATCATGGCGCGAAGGTCCTTGGGAAGGCACGACCCGCCAAAGGCGAAGCCGGGGCGAAGATAGGCCGGGGAAATGTTCAGGACAGTGTCCTTGGCGAAGATTTCAAGCGCCTGGCGCGCATCGACGTCGACGGATTTCAAAATGCGCGCCGCTTCATTGGCGAAGGAGACCTTCAGCCCATGCCAGGCGTTCGACAACAGCTTGATCGATTCAGCTACGCCGGGATCGGTGCGGATGACCTCGCTTTCAACGCTGGCGTATAGCGCCGATACTGCCTCGAACGCCGCATCGGACATCGCGCCGATAATGGTGAAGGGCGGCTGGCGGAAGTCGCGCACCGACCGTCCCTCGCGCAGGAATTCCGGATTGAAAGCGAGATGAACGCGCTCGCCAAGCCGTTCGCCGACTGCCGCTTCGAGAATTGGCGCAAGCCGCTTTTGCGTCGTCCCGGGCGGCACGGTTGAGCGGATAACGACCGTGTGCGGGGTGGATGTCGCTTTCAGCGCCGCGCCAATCTCGGCGACGACCGCTTCGACATAGGCAAGGTCAGGGGCGCCGTCGCGAGCTGTCGGCGTGCCGACCGAAACCAGCGAGATATCTGTGGCGCGCACCGCCGCAACCGCATCTTTGGTCGCGCGAAACTTGCCGAGCTGGACTGCGCCCGCGGTCAGTTCGGCGATCATCTCTTCAACGATCGGCGCCTCGCCGCGATTGATCATGTCGATCTTGGCGTCAGAGACATCAACGCCGATGACTTCGTGGCCAAGTTCGGCGAAGCAGGCGCCCGAAACGGCGCCGACATAACCGAGCCCGAAAATTGCTACTTTCATCTCGCCGCTCCAGCCCGCCGGCCCGCCCACCAGATCGCCGTCACTATCGGCGACAGACCTTAAATTTTTGACCCGAAAACACCGTCCGGTTGCACGCTGTTCCGGCGCACTCCCGCAACGCGGGCGGCGTCCGACGTTCTTTCGGTTCCGGAGCGTTAAGAAAAGTTGAAGAGCGGGCGCAGCGGGGCCAGTATCGGCACAGCAGAAAAGCATCGGCAGATCAGAAAATGGAGTTCGCCATGTCGCGTTTCGCTCTCGCTGTCATCGCCGCAGCGCTGCTCGCCGGTCCGGCTGAAGCGGCAACCCGGATCGACGCCAGCGCCACGGCAAAGAGCGCCGAAAAAGGCGTCACCGTCTGGCGCGGCCCGAAGGCGAAAGCCGCCGCCAGCGCCATGCTCGCCGGGCGGCCGGACGCTGCATCCTGTCGGCTGAGCGTGGTTGTGACAGAGCGGACGGGCTGGCCCCCGCGCCGCCTTGCAACGCACGGCTTCTGGTCGGGCGCGCCTTTCGACGCGCCCTATGGGATCACGACGACCGGTTTCTTCGCCGACCGCATGGCCGCCAGGCTTTAGCCGGGGGTTCTTAGCCGAGGCTCGGGTCGAGCTTTCTGCAGGCCGCCATCAGCTCATGAACGGCCGCAACCGAGCTCTCGAACATCGCCTTTTCGTCGCCGGAGAAAGAAACCTCGACGATGCGCTCAACGCCGTTTTCGCCGATGACGATGGGGACGCCGACATAGGTGTCCTTGACGCCATACTGACCGGTCAGATGCGCCGCACACGGAACAACCATGTTCTTGTTCTTGAGATAGCTTTCGGCCATCTGGATCGCCGAGGCCGCCGGCGCATAATAGGCCGAGCCGGTTTTCAAAAGACCGACAATCTCGCCGCCGCCCTTGCGCGTGCGGTCGACGATCGCATCGATTTTCGCCGCCGTTGTCCAGCCCATCTTGACGAGATCGGGAAGCGGAATGCCGGCGACGGTTGAATAGCGCACCAGCGGCGCCATGGTGTCGCCATGGCCGCCGAGAACAAAGGCGGTGACGCTTTCAACCGAGACGTTGAATTCTTCAGCAAGGAACAGACGGAACCGCGCCGAATCGAGAATGCCGGCCATGCCGACGACTTTCTTTGTCGGCAGGCCTGAAAACTTCTGCAGCGCCCAGACCATCGCGTCGAGCGGGTTGGTGATGCAGATGACAAAGGCGTTCGGCGCATGTTTGGCGATGCCTTCGCCGACCGATTTCATCACTTTCAGATTGATGCCGAGAAGATCGTCGCGGCTCATGCCAGGCTTGCGCGCAATCCCGGCGGTGACGATGCAAACGTCCGCGCCCGCAATATCTTTGTAATCCTGCGCGCCTCTCAGCTTCGAACCATAGCCGTCAACCGGCGCAGACTGCGCGATGTCGAGCGCCTTTCCTTGCGGCAGGCCTTCGGCGACGTCGAAGAGAACGATGTCGCCAAGCTCCTTCTGGGCGGCGATATGGGCGAGCGTGCCGCCGATCATGCCAGAGCCGATCAAAGCGATTTTGGTGCGGGCCATGGTGTTGGATCTCCTTACGGGGGGTCGGGATTGATTTCGCGCGCGCTCTATAGAGCCTTTCCGCGCCGAACGGAAACGCCGGAGACAAGAAAATTCGACGCAGCCTGTTTAAAAGAGGAGGCGAACGCTTCCCATCACCGACGACGAAACAAAGGGATCGCCGTCGGTGCGGGGGCCGACCGGTCCGGCCGGCGTGAATTCCTTCGGGCCGGTGGCGATATCCATCGTGCGGAAATAGACATATTCAGCGCCGAGCGAGAATTTGCCGCCGAGCGCGACTTCAACCCCGGCCCGGCCCTGATAGGCGAACGCCGCATCGCGTTCGCCGAGGTCATTTTCAACCCGCGCGCCGCCGACGCCGACGCCGATATAGGGCGTGAACATCGACGAATTGACGAAGTCGAAATAGACATTCGACATCAGCGCCTGTGCGACGAGATTGTCGTTGACGGGCAGGCTTCCCGGCGCCGCGCCGCCGGCATAGGCGACGCCGTCGATTGAAACATCCATGCGCCGGTATTCAAGCTCGGTGCGCGTCCTTGCATATTGATAGCCGATCGCGCCGGAGAGCGCGAGGCCGTCGCCAAGATCGGTTGATTTCGACGTCGCCGGCGCAACGAGGAAGGCGGCCGCCGGATTATAGGAGAGATCCTGTTCGAGGCTTTCGCCGAAAACGACGCCCGCGCCGCCGCGAAGATAGACGCCGGCAGCGCGGCCTTCGTCCTGCGCGAAGGCGGCCAGCGGAACAGCGGACGCAGCCGCAGCAATCACAAATAATCTTGACACGGAACATCCCCTTCAGCGGCGCCCGGCGGGCCTAACTCGCTTAAACGGCGCACTATAATTGGCGCACCATAACAAGGCTGGCGCGACTCTGGAAGCCGCGAATAGACCGTCTAACCCCGGGGATTCGGCTTATTCCGCCGCCTGCGCAAAGTTGCGGTGCGAAACATCATCATGTTCGCGGATGAATTTGGCGAGGCGGGGCTGGATTTCCTTGCGCCAGCGCGAGCCGTTGAAAACGCCGTAATGACCGACGCCCGGCTGAATATGGTCAAGCTTCATTTCCGGGGGGATATTGGCGCAAAGATCGTGCGCGGCCTGGGTCTGGCCGATGCCGGAAATGTCATCGTTTTCGCCCTCGACCGTCATCAGCGCGATGTCGGTGATGGCTTCGGGCTTCACGCGGCGGCCGTGATGCATGAATTTCCCTTCTGGCAGGGAGAATTCCTGAAATACATCTTTGATGGTCTGCAGGTAGAATTCCTCGGTCAGGTCGAGAACCGAAAGATATTCGTCATAGAATTTGCGATGCTTGTCGGCGCTGTCGCCGTCGCCTTCTACGAGGTGATTGAAGTAGTCGTGGTGGGCGTTGAGGTGGCGGTCGTGATTCATCGACAGGAACGAATAGAGCTGGACAAAGCCCGGATAGACGCGGCGCATGACGCCGGGATAGGGCGCTGGCGTTGTATAAATCATGTTGCGCTCGAACCAGCTGAACGAACGCTCCTGCGAAAGGAGATTTGGAACGGTTGGCGAGCGGCGCGCATCGATCGGGCTGCCCATGATGGTGATCGACGCCGGCCTTGCCGGATCAATGTCTTCCGCCATCAGCGCCGCCGCGGCGAGAAGCGCGGGGCCCGGCTGGCAAACCGCGACGCCGTGCGTCCCGGGGCCGATATGGCGCAGGAATTCGATCAGATAGTCGACATAATCATTGAGATTGAAGCGGCCCGCTGACAGCGGCACATTGCGGGCATTGGTCCAGTCGGTGATATAGACGTCGTGCTCCGGCAGCATCGCTTCGACCGTGCCGCGCAGCAAGGTTGCATAATGGCCGGACAGCGGCGCGACGAGGAGCACCGCCGGATCGTTTGCTTTCGACCCGCGCGCGGCCGTCAACGCTTTTTCATCACGGCGAAAATGCAGGAGCTTGCAGAAATCCTTCGTCAGCGAGATTTCAATCGTGACCGGGACAGGCACCCCATCGACAAGCGTCTCATCAAGGTCCCAGGCGGGTTTGGGGTAGCGCCGCGTTGCATTCTCAAAGACATCGAGAGCAGCGGCGGAGGCTCTGGCGACCCACGTGTCGGCGAGCGGGTTAGCCGGCGAGCGCCAGAACTTTGCGCCGAAACCAGCGGCAAGGCGCGCCGGCGTCATGGCGGCGTAGCCAAATTCAAAAGCGGAATAGAGCATCAGGCCCCTCTTCAAACTCCAACACAGTCAGGCGCCAATCGTCGGTCTCGCCTCCCCGCAAGGCGTCCGGCGCCGGAAAGACGCAAAGGATGCCACGCGCCTTGTCCGCAGCGCAACATATATTACGCACCTGCAATAATGACTTATGCAGCCACTGGCGGCAATTCAATTGTGCCGGAAAAGTAAACTATTTCAAAAGGTTAACGGAAGTCCCCTGTCACAGTGCGCGGCGGATCGCGGCGGCGATCTCGTCCGGGGTCAAGCTGTCGTCGAGGGCGTAGCGGAGCTTTCCGGACTTTTCGATGAGATAGAAGAGGCTGGAATGCTGCATCGTATAGCCGATCTTTGAATCGGCGACCGTCTCGGGTTCGGCGTAGACCTTGAAGCCGGCCTTGGCATGATCGATCGCCGCCGCGTCGCCGGTGAGACCGATAATGCGGGGGTCGAATTCAAGATAGGTTTTCAGGGCCTGCGGCGTGTCGCGGTCGGGATCGACGGTGATGAAAAGGGGCGCGACCTTGGCGCGTTCCTTGTCCGACAGCGCATTAAGCGCCGCGCTCAACCGCCCGAGCGCCAAGGGACAGACATCGGGGCAGGTCGCAAAACCGAAATAGACGATCGCAACGCGCCCCTTGAGGTCCTCGTCGCGCATCACCTTGCCGTCCGCATCGATGAGGGTGAAGTCGGCGCTGAACTGGTCCGAGAGCGCAATGACGCCTTCCGCCGGCAGCGCCGCCTGCTTTTCGCCGCAGGAAACCGCGAGAAGTGCGGCCCCGCCCGCAACAGCGCATCGCCAGAATGGATGAACAGCGATCATGACCTACTCCTTTTGCTTTGCGCGCGCGCCTGCCTCGCTTATCCCTCAAGCTGACCAGGGTCCAGAGACATCAGCCAGTTTCCGCCATGATGAGAAGCGCCAGACCATGAACAAACTCACCGCCAGCGCCGAGATCGCCGAACAGGCCTTGCGCGGACCGGTGCGGCTGCGCACGTTGACAACATTGCGCTGGCTCGCGGTTGCGGGCCAGCTGGCGGCGATCCTGATCGTGCATTTCGCGCTCGGATTTCCGGTGCCGCTTGGCCTTTGCCTCGGGGCGATCACGGCGAGCGCCTGGCTCAACATTTTCACCATGCTGCCGTTCACCGCGAAGCGGTATCTCAGCGATCGCGAGGCAGCCGCATACATCGCTTTTGACATGCTGCAGCTTTGCGCGCTGCTGTTCCTGACCGGCGGCCTGCAAAACCCGTTTTCGGTCCTGATCCTTGCGCCAGTGACGATTGCCGCCAGTGTTCTTCCGGTGCGCCTCACCATGACGGTCGGTGCGCTCGCCTTTGCCGGGATCAGCGTGCTTGCCGCCAATCATCTGGCGCTCCCCTGGCGGCCCGGCGAAACCGTCGACTTCCCGCCTATTCTCAATATCGGCATCTGGGTGGCGCTCTCCTTTGCGGTCGCGTTTTTCGCCGCCTATGCGCACCGGATCGCGGCAGAATCCTCCGAGCTTCGAAGCGCGCTTGCGGCCTCGCAACTTGTGCTGGCGCGCGAAGAGCGTCTCGCCGCGCTTGGCGGTCTCGCCGCCGCCGCCGCGCACGAGCTTGGCACACCGCTCGCGACCATTCAGCTGACGGCGAAGGAGATGGCGAACGATCTCAAGGGTCAGGGCTTTCTTGAAGAGGACGCAAAGCTCCTCGTCAGCCAGGCGCAGCGATGCCGCGACATTCTCGGACGCCTGTCAAACCGGGGCGAGGAAGGCGATCAGATGATGGACAGGATCGCTGTCGATCTGATGCTGAAAGAAGCAGCCGGACCGTTCCTCGACGCGCCGGCGGGCCCTGCCGTCATCTTCGAGGTCAAAGGCGGGACGCCGGGCGAAATTGCGCCAGTGCTGAAACGGCGTCCGGAAATCATTTACGGGCTTCGCAATTTCATCGAGAACGCCGCCGGCTATGCGCGCTCGAAAGTCCTTGTCGCCGCGGACTGGGACAAGGATGCGTTCACCGTCGAAATCCACGATGACGGCCCCGGCTTTTCAACGGATATTCTGGGGCGCCTTGGCGAGCCTTATCTTGGCGGCAAAGCCAGAGGCAGGGCCGGACTGCAAAAGAAGGGCGGGCTCGGCCTTGGCTTCTTCATCGCCAAGACGCTGCTGGAGCGGACCGGCGCGTCAATATCGTTCGACAACCGTTCGTGGGAGGAAGATCCGGCGAAAACCGGCGCGTGGGTCGCGGTGCGCTGGCCCCGGCCGGCGATTTTCACCGCTGGCGAATGACGCAAAACTTGCGTCAGGGCGCCAGCTGGCGCAAAACCGGCGCGGAAAACGCAATGAGATCAATTGTCCGCCCGGTGCGGACGCCAATGCAGGCGCCCGATAATGGATGAAGCGACGAAAATCGCCGACGACCTCCCCGAAGATGCATCGCTGCTGATTGTCGATGACGATGAGCCGTTCCGCGTCCGCCTTGGACGCGCCATGGAAAAGCGCGGCTTTGCGACAACGCTGGCAAGCGGCGTCAAGGAAGCGATCCGTCTCGCCCGGGCGGCCCCGCCCGCCTTCGCGGTCGTCGATCTCCGCCTTGAAGACGGCGACGGGCTCGAAGTCGTCAACGCCATTCACGACATTCGCGACGACTGCCGCGTCGTCATGCTGACCGGCTATGGCAATATCGCAACCGCGGTCGCCGCGGTCAAAGCCGGGGCGCTTGACTACCTGTCAAAACCCGCTGACGCCGACGACGTTGAAAAAGCGCTGCTGGCGCGCGGCGGCACCAGGCCCGAGCCGCCGGAAAATCCGATGTCCGCCGATCGCGTCCGCTGGGAGCATATCCAGCGCGTCTACGAACTATGCGATCACAACGTCTCGGAAACGGCGCGGCGCCTCGGCATGCACCGGCGCACCCTGCAGCGGATATTGGCCAAGCGCGCGCCGAAATAGGCGGCGCGCCGTTCCTAAAAGGCGAATTCCAACACGCCGTGCGCGACGAGTTCGCCCGAGGCCGCAGAAGTGACGCTGCAGTCGATATAGGCGTTTGACTTGCCGAACCGCTTCACTTCGGCCTCAATGATGAAATCGTCATCCTTCGCAGGACGCAAAAAATGCGTGTGCTGATAAACGGTTCCCTTCGCAGATCGCTGCGTCGTCGAAACCGCCATTGCGGCGGCGGTGTCGATTGCCGCCATCAGCGCCTGCCCGCACACAGCGCCGCTGGAAAATTTCAGGCTGTCGCTGCTCGGCAGCCGCATTGAGCAATACCCCTCGCGCACCTTGAAATCAGTAAAACCCATTGCTTTGATCCAGGGCGCGAACACGAAATCGAACGCAGCCTTGACGGTGTCCTGGGTAATTGGAAAAAGGCCGTCGGGCGGTGATGACATGGCGTCGCTTTCGGTTTGCTTGGCTGACGGGGCAAGATCAGATAACGCAGCCTTGCGCTGCTGTCGACGATTTGACGCCGCGGCGCGCCAGCCGGCGGAGAGGCGCGCCACCCGGGCAGCCAGGGCGAGTTGCGGCGAAGCGAGTGATCCTTGCGACAGGGCGCAACCGCATGCTTGACCCGTTTGCACGGTCGCTTAGGGTCAGTCGCCAATCCTTCCGTTTCCGCCTTGCAAAGGAAAATCCATGCGTCTTTTGAATTTGCCCGCCGCTGTTGCAGCGCTTGCCGTCTCGATTGCGCCGGCGCTGTCCGCGGACATCGCCATTCCGTATGAGCAGTTCACGCTCGAAAACGGCTTGCGCGTTGTCGTGCATGAAGACCACAAAGCGCCGCTGGTTGCGGTGTCGGTCTGGTATCATGTGGGCTCCAAGGACGAGCCGAAAGGTCGCATCGGCTTTGCGCATCTTTTTGAACATCTGATGTTTAACGGTTCTGAAAATTTCGACGGCGAATGGTTCGAGCCGCTCGATGAGGTCGGCGCGACCGACGCCAACGGCAACACCTGGTTTGACCGGACCGCTTACTTTCAGACCGTGCCGACAACGGCGCTTGACCGCGTGTTGTGGATGGAATCCGACCGCATGGGCCACCTCGTTGGCGCCGTCACGCAGGAAAAACTCGATGAGCAGCGCGGCGTCGTCCAGAACGAAAAGCGCCAGGGCGACAACCAGCCCTATGGCCGCATGGAATATCCAACGCTTGCCGGGATGTTTCCCGCCGATCACCCTTATGCGCATTCGGCCATCGGCTCGATGGAGGATTTGAACGCCGCCGATCTCGAAACCGTCAAGAACTGGTTCCGCGAATATTACGGCGCGGCCAATGCGGTTCTCGTCATCGCCGGCGACATCGACGCCAAGACGGCGCGCGACAAGGCGGAGAAATATTTCGGCGACATTCCTTCGGGGCCGCCGCTGGTGCGGGCGCTCGCCAATGCGCCCAAACTCGACGTCAACAAGCGCGAGATCATGTATGACCGCGTGCCGCAGGTGAAAATCGACCGCAACTGGGTCGCGCCGGGACGCATCACCAAGGACGCCGTCCTGCTGACGCTGGCCGCGGAAGTTTTAGGCGGCGGCAAGACTTCGCGCCTTTATCAGCGCCTCGTCTACGATCTCGAACTTGCGACCAGCGCAACCGCGGGCCTGCAAGATCAGGAGCTGCTCAGTTTTTATTCGGTCACCGTCGATCCAAAGACCGAGGCCGACCCAGCCAAAGTCGAAGCGGAAATGGAAAAAGTCCTCGCCGAGTTTCTGGCGAAGGGACCGAGCAAAGCCGAGCTTGATCGCGCCAAAACCTCAATTGAGGCGGGCGTTCTGCGCGGCCTTGAAAAAGTCGGCGGTTTTGGCGGCAAGGCGGTGACGCTCGCCGAAGGCGCTCTTTATGCGGATGATCCGGGTTTTGTCATCAAGCAGCTCGACTGGCTGAAAAACGCGACGCCGGCCGAGGTTCTCGCCGCGGCGCGCGACGTGATGAACGCCGGCTATTACCAGCTGACGGTTCTGCCCTTCCCGGAATATTCGACCGTCGCGTCAAGCGTTGACCGCAAGGCGGGATTGCCGGTCGTCGCCTCGACGCCCGATCTCGTTTTCCCGGCGGTTGAAGAAGCAACGCTGAAGAACGGCGTCAAGGTCGTGCTCGCCAGCCGGCCAACCGTGCCGGTCGTCAATATCTCGATGCAATTTGACGCCGGCTACGCCTCCGACGCCGCCGGCGCGAAGCTGGGCGCTGCGTCCTTCGCCGGCTCGATGCTTGATGAAGGGACCAGACGCCGCTCCGCGCTGGCGATCGCCGAAGAACTCGAAGGCCTCGGCGCCACGCTGGGCGTCGGCTCCAATCTCGACATGACCGGCGTCACCTTGTCGGCGCTCAAGGCCAATCTCGACGCGTCGCTCGATGTCATGGCCGATGTCATCCGCAATCCCGCCTTCGATCAGGGCGAGATCGACAAGCTGCGGGCGCGCTGGCTCGCCGGCATTGAGCAGGAGAAAGCAAGCCCCGTGCAGCTGGCGCTGCGCCTGCTGCCGCCGCTGATGTATGGCGAGGACCACGCCTATGGCGTTCCCTTCACCGGATCGGGAACGCCTCAGTCGATCAAATCGCTGACGCGCGATGACCTGACCAAATTCCACCGGACGTGGATCCGCCCTGACAATGCGACGATTTTTGTCACCGGCGATGCGACGATGGCGGAAATCAAACCGGCGCTTGAAAAAGCGTTTGGCGACTGGCGCGCGCCAACGGCCGTGATCCCGGCGAAGAACATCGCCGAAGTGGCCCGTCCCGAAAAGGGGCGCGTCATCCTCGTCGACAAGCCGGGATCGGAACAAACGCTGATCCTCGCCGGCGAAGTCTCGGCGCCGGCCAATGCGCCAAACTATATCGCGCTGAACGCCATGAACGACATCCTCGGCGGACAGTTCACCGCACGCGTCAACATGAACCTGCGCGAGGACAAACACTGGGCTTACGGCGCTTATACATTTTTCCAGGATGCGCGCGGCCAGCGGCCCTATCTCGTCTACGCGCCGGTGCAGACCGACAAGACCAGGGAATCAATCGCCGAATTGCTGAAAGAGATGAGCGCCTACAAAACGACGAAGCCGGCGACGGCGGCGGAGTTGAAGCGCACCATCGAACTCAACACGCGGTCGCTGCCCGGTTCCTATGAAACATCGGAAGATCTCCTTGGCGCCTTGCTGAGTTCCCGCCGTTTCGGGCGACCATGGAATTATCCGGCGACATTGAAGGCGCAATATGAGGCGCTGACGCTTGATAATATCAAGGCGGCTGCCGCCGAAGCGGTGCATCCCGAAAGCCTCGTCTGGATCATCGTCGGCGACCGCGCGAAAATTGAAGCGGGCGTTGCTTCGCTCGGGCTTGGTCCGATCGAAGTCAAATCGATCGGCGATCTTTGATTTCCGCGCCATCCCCGGAAAAAGCCGCTTCTTTGGATGCGGCTTTTTTTCAGCGGTGCGTTTTAAGGACGCCGCCCGCCAGATAAAGCGACCCGCAGACAAGAATGCGCAACGGGCGCTTGCCAGTGCCGCGGGCAAAACGGATTGCTTCTTCAAGCGACGCGCAAGGATGCGCAGGAAGGCCGGCGCGTTCGGCCGCTTCCGCCACCGACAACGGCGTTCTCGATCCTGAATGATCCGCCTGCACCGTAAAGACCGAGGCGGCAAGGCCGGCGAACGCCGCAAAAAATCGGTCGGCGTCCTTGTTTTCCTGCATGCCGGCGATCAGCACCAGCGGCTTGGGGCTCTTCTCTTCGAAATCCGCCATGGTTTGCGCCAAGGCTCTGGCCGCGTGCGGATTGTGGCCGCCGTCAAGCCAAAGCTCGGTTTCGTCAACGCCTTTGAGAAGATCGATCAACGGACCGGACTTCAGCCGCTGCAACCGCGCCGGCCATTCCGCCGCGACCAGTCCCGCCGACAAAATTTCGTCGGAAAGCGGCAACCCCGCTGCCTTGATCGCAGCGACCGCAAGGCCGGCGTTCTGCACCTGGTGCGCGCCAACAAGACGCGGCGGCGAAAGATCTGATAGCCCACTCTCGTCCTGATAGATGAGGCGGCCATTTTCCATCCACGCATCCCATTGCCGCCCGAAGGCGAACAGCTTCGCGCCTTCGCCGAGCGCGTAGCTTTCGAATACCGCCATCGCTTCGGCCGTCTGCGCGCCAACGACGGCCGGTGCGCCAGCCTTGAAGATGCCGGCCTTCTCGCGCGCAATGGCGCTGAGCGTGTCGCCGAGAAAATCCTGATGATCGAGCGCCACCGGCGTCACCACCGCGGCGACCGGTTTTTCAATGACATTGGTTGCATCAAGCCGTCCGCCGAGCCCGACTTCGAGCACAAGGTAATCCGCCGGCGTCTCGCCGAAGGTGACAAACGCGGCGCAGGTGATTGTTTCAAAGAAAGTGAGATCGTCTTCGCCCGCCGCCGCATCGACGCGCGCAATCGCATCGAGAAACGCGTCGTCGCTGATTTCCTTTCCGGCAAGGACAATACGCTCATTGAAGCGGACGAGATGCGGCGAGATGTAGGTATGAACGCGCGCGCCGGACGCTGCGAGGATTGCCCGCAGATAGGCGACAACCGAGCCCTTGCCATTGGTGCCGGCGACATGAAAGGTTGGCGGCAGGCGGTGATGCGGGCCCCCGAGACGGTCAAGCGTCCGCGTCACCCGGGCAAGGCCGAGATCGATCAGCGCCGGGCGGCGCAGCGCCACCCGTTCCAGAGCCGCTTCAACCGCGTTCATGGGTCTGTTCATCCCCGGGGGTTATTCGGCGGCCCGCCCTACGGCCTCGGCGTCGTTCGCCGGAATGCCATTCGATCCCTCGCTGCGCGCCGGCCTTTTCATCAGCACACGAATGAGCGAGCCAAGCGTCGCACGAAGATCGCCGCGTGCGACAACGCGGTCGACCATGCCTTTTTCCTTGAGGAACTCGGCCCGCTGGAAACCTTCGGGAAGCTTTTCGCGAATGGTCTGCTCGATGACGCGGGGGCCGGCAAAGCCGATCAGGGCGCCGGGTTCGGCCAGGTGCACATCGCCAAGCATGGCGTAGGACGCAGTGACGCCGCCGGTCGTCGGATGGGTCAGCACGACGATGTAGGGAAGGCCCGCCTCGCGCATCATCTGCACCGCAATCGTCGTTCTTGGCATTTGCATCAGCGACAGGATGCCTTCCTGCATGCGGGCGCCGCCGGACGCGGTGAAAACAACAAGAGGGGCCTTGGCGCCGACCGCGGTTTCAGCGGCTTTAATCAGCGCCTCGCCGAGCGCCATCCCCATCGAGCCGCCCATGAAGTCGAAATCCTGCACCGCCGCGACGGCGGTTTCGCCATCAATGCGGCCGACCGCGACCTGCATCGCATCCGTCTTGCCGGTCTTGCGGCGGGCGTCTTTCAGACGATCCGTGTACTTCTTTTCGTCCCTGAACTGTAAGGGATCGGTCGGCGGCTCGGGCAGCGCGACCAGCTTGAACGCGCCGCCGTCAAAGACCGATTGCAGCCGCTGGTCAGCGCCCATCCGCATATGATGGCCGCAGGACTTGCAGACATTGAGCGCCGCTTCGAGATTCTGGCCGAACAGCATCTCGCCGCAGCCGCCGCACTTGATCCACAAGGGATCGGCGCCGTCATCATGGCGCTTGAACAGGTTCTTGATACCGGGCGGCGTAAAATTCGACAGCCAGCTCATTCATTATCCTCCAGCCGCACCGGGATCCGGCGGGCGCTTCACTGACGAGCGCTGCGGACCGCCGCGCTCAACTCCCGCGCAAGGTCCAGGACGGCATTGACGGCAATATCGGCCTCGCCGCCGCTTTCCTCAAGAGAGGCGAGGTCAAGATGCGCGGCGAGGCGCTCGACCAGCGCCGATCCGACCACAACCGCATCGGCGATTTTGGCGGTCCGCATTGCAGCTTCCACTGTTTTGATCCCGAAACCAACCGCTACCGGCAACCCGGACGCGGCCTTGAGGCGCGCCGCCGCCACCGCGACATCGCCGCCAGCGCCAGTCTTGGCCCCGGTCACGCCCGCAACCGAGACATAATAGAGAAATCCCGAGACATGGCGGAGGACCGCCGGCAGGCGCCGGTCGTCGGTTGTCGGTGTCGCAAGGCGGATGAAATCGAGTCCTGCGGCGCGCGCCGGCAGGCACATTTCGCCGTCTTCCTCCGGCGGCAGATCGACGATGATGAGACCGTCGACGCCCGCGGCGACGGCGTCTTTGAGGAAGCGCTCGACGCCGTAGGCGTAAAACGGATTGTAATAGCCCATGAGGATGACCGGGGTCACCGTGTCTTCGGCGCGGAAGGCGGCGACGAGGTCGAGGGTTTTTTTCAGCGTCTGCCCGCCGGCGAGCGCCCTTAATCCCGCCGCCTGTATGGCCGGGCCGTCGGCCATCGGGTCGGTGAAGCAAACGCCGATCTCAATGAGATCGGCGCCGGCTTCGGGGAGCTTTTTCAGGAGTTGCAACGACGCGGCAAAATCCGGATCGCCGCCCATGACAAACGGGATGAAGGCGGCTCTGCCTTCTTTCTTCAATGCGTCAAACGTGCGGGCGATGCGGGACAAGCGGCCTCTGGGAGAAACGAGATGCTGTCCCTACATCGCCCGCGACGCTTTTGAAAGCGCGTCTTCATGCGTCAGCCGCGAACGTAGATCTTGCGGCCGTGATCATAAGTGTATTGCATGCGCATGCGGCGATCGTAGCGCAGTTTCAACGGCGGCGCGCGGAAGCTGTCGCGGCGATCATAGCGGCCGTGGTCATCGCCGCGACGATCGTTGGACGCATAGCCATTGCCGTTGCCGTTGCCGCGCTTGTCATAGTCACGGTCATTGCCGTAGCCGCGGCGATCGTCGCGCCAACTGTCGCGCCTGCTATCACGTCTGTCGCTGACATAGACAAAAGCGCTGCGCGGGCAGACGGTGACAGCGCGGTCGCGGCGATCTTCGCGGCGGTCCGCTCTTCCCGTGGTGACGCGCGTATCGCGCCAGTCTTCACGCAAATCGGCGCAACGGCGTGCGTCAAGTTGCCATTCGCCGGCGAAGGCGGGAGCCGCGCCGAGCACAAACCCCGCGCCGATCATCGCTGCAAAAAGTTTTTTCATGTAGCGTATCCTTGTTCATGGGGCCCCTTGCCCAACACAGCTTTAAACGCGCGCGCGCCCGCCTCGCCGTCGGCGCCGGAGAAGGTCTTTTCGGGGTTTTATTGCGGCGGGAGTGGGGCGGGCGACGGCAACGCTTGGCGTCTTGGTATAGTTGGCGCGCGCCCGTATTGTCATGTGGGAGGGTGGGAGTTTGTGGATCATCGACGCCGCGACGGCGAAAATCGCCAACATTCCGCGAACCGGTTTTCACAAGCACCATGCAATTCAAACAACGCTTAGCCTCGGCGGCTGGTTTACAATCAACACGCGAGCCGCGCTGATGCGTGACGAAGCCGTCATCGTCGCAGCGGACACCGAACATTTATTCGACGTCGAAGGACTCGTCGCTACGCTGTTCATCGAGCCGGAGAGCAACATCGGTCGGGCGGTGAAAAGTCGGTTTTTCACCGGGCGACAAGTTGCCTCCATCCCGCTTGAGTCCCTTGGTGACTTCCCAGAGCGCATCGCCGCAGAATTCAGGGATCCCTCTCGCGACGACATCGCGCTAGCTAGTCCGGGCCGAGACCTGATCATGTCTTTGGGAACACGCGTCGCCGTCGAGCAACCTGACTTGCGAATTTGCAAAGTGATCGACTGGATTTCACGCGAGATCGACGGGCCGATCAGCCAATCTGACGCCGTTGCGATCGGCGACCTCTCCACAAGCCGATTCCGCCACCTGTTCGTTGAGCAAACGGGACTTCCGTTCAAGACCTATGTGTTATGGCTACGGTTGACGCAAGCGGTTGGGAGATACGCAGCAGGCGCCACCCTGACACAGGCGGCGCATCAAGCTGGCTTTGCGGACTCGGCGCACCTCAGCCGCACCTTTCGAAGGATGTTCGGGATCGCGCCCGCCTCGCTGCGCATGGTTTAGCCCCTTCGTTCAAGCGTCCGGGTAAGATCCATCCGAAATGACGGTCATCAGCAACCGGAAACCAAGGAGGTTCCAATGACCAACCCATGCAAATGCCAGCCTTGCAACTGCGCTCCCGAATGCCAGTGCGCCCAATCATGTGACTGCGCGCCCGCCTGCCACAATGCCGCTGAGAGTGGTTGTGAATGCCTGCCAGCGAACAGCGCCGCTGCTCATCCAGAGCACGCAACCGCATAGCGTCAAGTCATTGCGGCCCGGTTCCCTGGCCCGATCCTCACGGCGGGCGAGGGAAACTGGGCGCGAGCCCAAACGAACCGCAAAGGAGATCGCCGTGGAATATGTTGTCGGCGTCGGCTTGGCGCTGGGTGTCGGCGCGTTCGCGACAGTGGCAGGACTGGACCGGGACCGGGCTTTTTACCCGACCGTGCTCATCGTCATCGCATCTTACTACGACCTCTTTGCGGTCATGGGCGGCGGCGAAAAAGCATTGGTGACAGAGACGGCCGTTCTCATCGCATTCATCGCCGTCTCGATTGTCGGACTTAGAGTCAATCTTTGGATTGTTGCAGCGGGATTGCTGGCGCATGGTTTGTTCGATCTGGTCCACGGCAATCTGATCGCAAACGCCGGTGCTCCCAATTGGTGGCCCAATTTCTGCCTTAGCTACGATGCGGCGGCGGCGGGATATCTCGCCCTGCGGCTAAGATTGGCCGGTCCAAAAGCGTAAGGCCTTCCTGACTGCGGTATGGGCGCCAAAGGATTCCGGGTCTGCGCCAACCGCGCCGCGAAGCGCACGGGCTATTCCCCTACTCGACCGCTGCGGCAAAATCGCCTGCGCGTTCCGGCATCCAGCCGCTGAGCGCGTCGGTGATGATGCGTTTTTGCTCCGCGGTGACGGATTGATCGGCGGCGAGGTCGGCGGCGAGGGCGTCGATCGTGTCGAGCCCGGTCAGGACGTCAGCGCCGTCCGTATCGAAGCGTTTCAGCGTTGCGCCATCGCTGGCCCATCGCGGCCAGTGCGCGAGATTGGCTGAACCGCCAACGCCCGGATCGCCATCCCGGGCAAACGCCGCCCAGTAAGCGCCCATTTCGCGCGCCAGTTTTTCGCGAGGCGCGGCGCTCGCCTTGCGAAAGAGGAGCGGGTCGAGCCGGCCGAACAATTCAAAGCGGTCAAGCACAAAAGGAATATCCATGCCATGCGCGGCGCCGAGAAGTTTTTTAAGATCGGTGATGAGAAATCGTCCGCCCTCGTCCCAATCGAACCGATAGGCGTAAACGGCCTCATGCCCCGCAGTCGTCATCGCCGAGGCCGGCTCATCGACCGACCGGATGCGCCACAGCCGGCTTTGATAATAGGCGAGCGCATCGTAGAATTTTGGATCCTTGGCGGTGACGAAAACGCCGAACCATTTGTCGACGAGACGCGGATCGAGGAACTGGAAGAGTTTCATCTCGTCGCGGTTGGTTCCGGTGATGACCGGGACCGCATTGAACCCGCCCGGCGTCGCCAGCGCCGTTCGCAGCCCGCCCGCGGGGAGGACAACGTCGTCGGCAATGACGCGCGGCAGCGTGAGATAACTGCCCTCGTCAAGCTGATAGGCGCCAAACAGCTGCTCTGTGCGAAGGCCACGCAGGGCGGCGGCGTCATTGGCGCCGGCGCGCGCGGC
>JBGSVH010000148.1:0-30704 GCA_041753055.1 Parvularculaceae bacterium | reverse complement strand
ATCTCGCCGCTGCGGTCGAAGACACCGCCGCCGCGTTTCCGGCCGCCGATATCGCCCTCGAAGGCGAGATCGAAGCGTTGCTCGCCTATGCGCCGGCGGCGGAAGTCGAAGAAGATTTCGCCGGCAGGCTCAAAGCCAATCGGCGCCTTGACGCCGATGCGGGGCGCGCGCTTTTCGGTCCGCATCGCAGCGACCTTATCATCACGCATCGCGCCAAGGGCCGCGCGGCGCGACTGTGTTCGACCGGCGAACAAAAGGCGCTGCTGATCGGGCTTGTCCTCGCCAACGCCCGCGCGCTGTCTTTAAAACCGGGCGGCGCGCCGCTCGTCCTTCTGCTTGATGAAATCGCCGCCCATCTCGATCAGGACCGCCGCGCGGCGCTTTTCGATATTCTCGATGATCTTGGTTTTCAGTGTTTCATGACAGGAACGGACGCCGCTCTTTTCGATGCGTGGGGCGAGAGAGCCCAGGGCTTTGAAATCCGCAACGGCGCCGTCACCGAATTATAATAACTCAGGATATGAATGACATGGCGAACAACGCCGCGAAAGACGCAGGGTCTGAAGCTTACGGCGCAGAGTCGATCAAGGTTCTGAAGGGCCTAGACGCAGTCAGAAAACGGCCGGGCATGTATATTGGCGACACCGATGATGGATCGGGTCTCCATCACATGGTTTATGAAGTTGTCGATAATGCGATCGATGAATCGCTCGCGGGATTCTGCGACGACATTGAAGTTGCGCTCAATGAAGACGGGTCGGTGACCGTCCGCGACAATGGCCGCGGCATTCCGACCGACATCCATTCAGGCGAGGGTGTTTCCGCCGCTGAAGTCATCATGACGCAGCTCCATGCCGGCGGGAAATTCGACCAGAATTCCTACAAGGTCTCCGGCGGGCTGCACGGCGTCGGCGTTTCGGTCGTCAATGCGCTGTCGGAAAGGCTGGATCTCAGGATCAAGCGATCCGGCAAAGAGCATTACATGCAATTCCGCATGGGTGTGCCGGTTGCGCCGTTGAAAGTCGTCGGCGACACGACCGAAAGCGGCACGGAAGTCACATTCCTGCCGTCGGACACGATATTCACAGGAACAGAGTTTGATTTCGAAACGCTTGAACACCGTCTGCGCGAGCTGGCGTTCCTCAATTCCGGCGTCTCGATCCGCCTTCGCGACGCGCGCCATGTCGAGGTTCGCGAGGAAAAGCTCTATTACGAGGGTGGTCTCGTCGCCTATGCGCGCTATCTCGACAAGTCGAAATCGGCGCTGATCGACGCGCCGATCTCATTTTCTGCTGAACGCGACGGCATTACCGTCGATGTCGCCATGTGGTGGAACGACAGTTACCACGAAAAAGTCCTGTGCTTCACCAACAACATTCCGCAGCGCGACGGCGGCACGCACCTTGCCGGCTATCGCGCCGCGCTGACGCGCATCATCAACAATTACGCCGCCGAATCCGGTATTGCGAAAAAAGAAAAGATCGGCCTCACTGGCGATGACGCGCGCGAAGGTCTGACCTGTATTCTTTCGGTCAAGGTTCCAGATCCGAAATTCTCGTCGCAGACCAAGGATAAACTGGTCTCGTCTGAAGTGCGCCCCGTCGTCGAAGGCGTGATCGCCGAAAAACTTGGCGCATGGTTTGAAGAAAACCCGGGCGAGGCGCGCAAGGTCGTGCAGAAGATCGTCGAGGCGGCGATGGCGCGCGAAGCGGCGCGGAAAGCGCGCGAGTTGACGCGGCGCAAATCCGCGCTCGATGTTTCGTCGCTGCCCGGCAAGCTTGCCGATTGTCAGGAGCGCGATCCGGCGAAATCGGAACTCTTCATCGTCGAAGGGGATTCGGCCGGCGGCTCGGCAAAACAGGCAAGAAACCGTGAGAATCAGGCGGTTTTGCCCCTTCGCGGCAAGATCTTGAATGTCGAGCGCGCGCGCTTTGACAAGATGCTCGGCAGCCAGGAAATCGGCACGCTGATCACCGCGCTCGGGGCCGGCATCGGCCGCGACGATTTCAACGCCGACAAGCTTCGCTACCACAAGATCGTCATCATGACCGACGCCGACGTTGACGGCGCGCATATCAGAACGCTGCTGTTGACGTTCTTCTTCCGGCAGATGCCAGAGATCATCAATCGCGGCTGCCTCTATATCGCTCAGCCGCCGCTCTACAAGATCATGCGCGGAAAGTCAGAGCAGTATGTTCTTGATGACGCCGAGCTTGAAGATTATCTTTATACGGAAGGGACGGCGGATTCGGCGCTCGTCCTTGACGGCGGCGAGACCATCGTCGGAGCTGACCTTACCAATATCGTCGCCCGGGCGCGCAAGGCGCGCGAGACGATCGACGAATTTCCGGCTCGCTTTTCGCGCGACATCATCGTGCAGGCGGCGCTCGCTCGCGCGCTGCACGAAGCGCCGGGCGATGCGACAGAAGCGCAAGCAATCGCCGACCGGATCGCGGCGCGGCTCGATCTCATCGCCGACGAATTCGAGCGCGGCTGGACCGGCGCACCCGATGGCGAAGGCGGGTATGTTTTCAAACGCGAGTTGCGCGGCGTCGCCGAACGTCATTCCCTGCCGCGCGACGTTCTGGTTAGCGGCGATGCGCGCCGCACCCAGGAGATGATGAAAGATCTCGCCGATATCTTTGCGAGCCCGGCGCAATGGACCAGAAAAGATCATCGCGAATCCGTCACCGGTCCCAACAGTCTCTTGCGCGCGGCGCGCGCCGCTGGCGAAAAAGGCGTTTCAATTCAGCGCTATAAGGGTCTTGGCGAAATGAACCCCGGCCAATTGTGGGAAACAACGCTCGACCCTGCCGCGCGCGTGCTGCTGCAGGTCAGGATCAAGGAAGCCGACGACGCCGACGCCATTTTCTCCAAATTAATGGGCGAAATCGTCGAGCCAAGGCGCGAATTCATCCAGGAGAATGCGCTGACGGCTGAACTGGACGTTTAGGCGCGCGCCCCTTCGCACCTGCACAAAACCGTCATTTTCAGGCGAATCTGTCAGCAAATTTTCATTGGCGTGGGGTAAATGACCCCCTAAAATCTCTCCAGATGGGGCCGATCGGGTTGGCTTGGTTTTGGGGGCGAAGTGGGGCGTTTTGTGAAACGATTTGCGTTTGCAGCGGCAGCTGTATGTGGCGTTATGGCGGGATCGGCGCTGGCCGGTGAAGAGCGCGCCTGCGCTGCCCAATATTCTCTGGAAGATCACCTCTTGCTTGAATGGGCGGCGCTCGGCGGCGATCCGCACGCGCAGATGGCGATTGCGCAATGCGCCTTTCCGGTTGACGCCGACGCCAGTGCGATGACGCCGGCGGAAAAATCCTATGCAATCCGCTGGACGACGATCGCGCTTTGCGACGCCATGCCGCTCGATGCGCATAATCGGCGCGACAGCCGCCTTCGCAAGCTGAAGGACGACGCCAACATTTCCTTCCGGCGGTTTGGTGGTCTCAAGAAAGATGAAAAACTGAACTGGCGCGAACGCGATTTCATGGAATATCGCAAGGAGCAAACAGCGCTTCTCGCCGAACGCCATGAGCGGTTGTTGAAGAGTGTCTTGCCGGCTGAACTCGGGTTGGCGCGCGATGCGCTGGCTGAGCAATTGTCGCGCATGGGACCGACGGGCTTGTTGAAACTCGCGGAGATGACCTCCTGCGACGCCTTCGGCGCGTCAGCGGATTTTGAAGCGGCGGTATGGAGCGCCGCGTCGGAAGCCTGGCGCGGGACGGAAGTCGCCGGCGTTTACGCCGCAGCCGACAGCGACGACTACGATCTCCCCAAGATCGCATTGGAAAAATCGAAGAAACTTTCCGGGCCAGATCGTCGCATTGCTTCCATCGAAAAAGAGCGTCTGCTGCGCACCGATCCGAAACGCCTGGCGGAACTTGAAGCAAAGATCAGCCAGTTTGAAGACCGTATCTCGCTTGAACGTCTCGCCAGTTTCAAACTCCCGGTTTCGAGGCCTAATGGCGAAACGGTCGAAGCTCCCGCTGTAACGATGGCGTTGCAGTTTGCGCTCGAAACGCTCGGGTTTGTGCGGTTCGTCAACGGTCCCGACAATGATTATGGTCCAACGACGCGAGAGGCGGTCGCCCGAATGCAGGCGACCGCCGGCGGCGAACCGACGGCGTCGCTGACCAATGGCGAAATCCGCGACACGATTTGCAAGGCGGCGATGAGCGACGATCCCGTATCGCTCTACCATATTGCGCTGATGTATCAGAATGGCTGGGGCTTTCCGCAGAATGACGCCAAAGCGGCGGCTGCAATCACAAGAGCGGAAACCGCGATGATCGCCAAGCTTGGCGCCGACGATCTTCCCGAGTGGAAACGCGAAGCATACAAGGCTTACGCGGGAAAAATCCGGACTGCAGCGACGGACCTGAAACGGCCTGACATCGCGCCGGAGGCCGAAATCTGCAAATAGAGCGTCGGGCGAAAAAGTGGATTCCGGTTTTTCACTAACCCCGCGCGACGGCTCAAGAAACGAAATCGTCGGGTGATCCGGATTAATCGTCTGGTGATCTAGAGAGTCTGCGCCCGCGCTTCGAGCTGTTCAAGCCAGATCTGGTGGAAGCGATGCATGCGGCCGGGCATGACGCCGACGGCAAGCCGCGCCAGAAATCCATATTGCGTTTCTTCGGTCAGCACAAATGCGCCGCGTGCGGCGGGCCGGATCAGCCAGGCGTGATAGACATCAACGCCAAGCGCCTTTCCGGTCCAGGCGATGCGCTCGTGTGGTTCAAATTCGGCGACTTCAGAAACGATTGTTGCGCCAAAGGTCGTCCAGCGAAACCGGCCGCCCAATGACAGCGTTTCGGCGCCATCAAGCAGCTTGACGCCGGAGGCGTTCGGGTACCAGTCCGGCCATTGCGGCGCACGAACAAGCGCCGCCCAGATTTGTTCCGGGCGCGCCGCCATTTCAAGCTCGTTGCGGACATGGATGGGCGCCTTGTCCGGATGAAACCGCGCTGGCCAGCGAATTGAAGAATCATTCATCCTGTCGTCACGCTTCGATGATTTTTGACATTAATGACTCCCGAGGCGCCGGGGGCGGCGCATCCGCATAGCCAAGGCGGGCGAGCATCTGAACCGTCGCGCCTTTTTCGTGCGCCAGCATTTCATGCGCGCGGTCATAGGCTGGCGCCATTTCCGGAAACTCCTGCAACGCCTGCGACAAGGGATGAAAAGCGACCCCGGCGAGCGTCGCCGCCTGCTGCATCCGCAGCCATGCAGCGCCCGCCGCAATCTGGTCAGCGCGTGTGTTGGTCGCCGTTGAAGTCCACACGAACGCCGCCGCGCTGTCGACCGCCTTTTGATAGAAGATGAGCGATTGTTCGTAGGCCGCCTTGTCCGGCCGATCCATGTTTTCGCGGGTCATCACGCCAGCTGCCGCTATTGCATCAAGCAGCGGGCTGTTGAGCGCAAGGCCCCAGGGAGACGCGTCAACTTCGCCTTTGCCGATGCGGGTGACTTCAATCGACTCGCGCCGCGTCCGGTCGAGCGTCCATTCGGTTTTCCACGCATCATTTGCAAGCGTGCGCAATGCCGGGATCAGGTCTCCCTCAGCGACGCCTTTGGCGATGACGCCGTCAACGCTCGCCGCGCAAATTCGGCTGAGCGTGGTCTCATCGACCGGCCGCTTGCTGAACGGCGCCCTGTTCGTTCGCCGCGTCAGCGCCGCCTGGAAAAGCGGGTCGGGCTCGACGCCGGGATCAGGCGAAATACGAACCGAAGCGACGGGGCGCTCGTCAAGCAGTGGCTGCGGCTCGCCTTGCGGAAACAGCGTCGCGTCTGCGCGCAATCCCTTTTCGGCGGCGGCTTGTCGCAACAATTCAAGAAAACACCCAAACCCGACGGTGATCTGCCGGTTCGGCGGATCGGTTTCGGGGAGAAGGCGCGACCGATCGCAAAAGACCGTCAGCGCATCTTCGCCATCAAGATGAATACGCCATGGCTGCATGTTGTGCGGATTAGGCGCGAGGATCGCATAGGAAAGCGCGTCAAGGCGCGCGTCGCCAAAGCTTGTTCCGGCCTTCGACCAAGGTTCGCGCGCGTGCTTTGGCGCGCGCGTCAACGTCCATCCCGCCGCGCCTGCGCCCAGCACCAGTCCGGCGGCGGCGCCGGTTCTCAAAATGACTCTGCGGGTCTCAGCCATGACCATCTCCTTTGAAATGTAGAGTACTTTATAAATTTGATTTACAAACAAGCAAGGCCCAAGCGACCAGGCGATCGTACCATCAGGCGAACAGAACGAGGACCGCAGTGATCGAAAAAACGGAAAGCGCCGTCGTGATAGCGATCGCCGCCGCCGTCTCATCGACATAGCGCCCATATTGACTGGCCATGACGAACGCGCCGACCGCAACTGGCGTCTCCGTGAACAGCGCCAGGGCGCCAAGATAATGCGGGTCATTGACCTGCAACAAGGTTGCGAGCCCGAAGGCCATGGCGGGCAGCAGGGTCATCTTGAAGGTCGCAATCGCCAGCGTATTCCCAATCGTCTCGCCGACCGGCGGCAGCCGGCGCGTTGCAAAAAACAGTCCGAGGGCGAACAGCGCAACCGGTCCGGCGGCGCGCCCCAATATTTCGAAGAACGAGCGAACCGGGCCCGGCAGCGCAAGACCAAGCGATGCAAAGACAAATCCGGCAAGCGCGGCCACCACAAGCGGGTTGGTCAACGGCCGTTTGAAGAAATTGACGATACGCTGAAGAAGCGGCGTCCCTTTGCTGGTGTCGCGTGGGCTCATCAGCGCGGCGCCAACACCGATCACGAGAATGCCTTCGACCAACATCAAGGTGACAAAAGGTTGCGCCCAGCCTTCAATCCTGAGCGCGATCGGCAGTCCGAGGAATACAGCATTGCCGATCACCGACGCGAAGGCGTGCGCCCCCGCTGTCTGCGGCTCCAGCGCGAAGATCTTCCGTGCAAAGACATAAGCGAGGGCGATTGAGATGAAAGCCGGCAGGCCGTATGACAGCGCCAGCCGCGCATCAAGCCCCGTCAGGCCCGAGGCGCCCGACATCAATCCTAACAACGCCGCCGGAAAGCCGAAGCGGAAAACAAACCGGTTGAGCGCCGCGCAGTCTTCAGCCGTTGCTAATTTGAAACGCCCGGCAAAAAGGCCCGCGGCGATGATCGCGAAGACTGGAAAGGCGACGGTGACGGCGGTGATCATCGAACTCGGGGGCAAGCGGCCCCCGGTCCATCGCGCGCGCCGTCGTGAAGCGTCAAGCGCATTGGACCGCTGGAGGAATCGGACAGGCGAAGCGCGCCTGATCTCCCGGGGGCTGGGGGCGATGATAGAACCGGAATTTCAACGCCGCGCCCGCCTGTCCGACAGGCATGAACCTGATTGGCGATTGCGGCGGCGGCGCGGGTGAATTGCGGCAAAACCATGGTTAACGAAGAGGTGATGGGCCCGCTCGACCGATGAAAATCCTTGCCCTTCAGGCCGACCCGATCAAGACTTCGCCTTATGTTCGTAACGCCGGAACTGGGCAGGGCGGGTAAGAGGCCGGAGCGGGTCGCCTTCACGCGCGAAGAACTCTCCCGCATTTTAGGTCTTTACGGCCAGTTCGTCGCCGCTGGGGAATGGCGCGACTACGCCATTGATCATTTGAAAGACGCGGCGGTTTTTTCGATCTTTCGTCGCGCCGCGGAAACCCCCGTATACAGGGTTGAAAAACGCCCGGCGCTTGGACAGAAACAAGGCGCTTACGCCGTCGTCTCGATGACCGGCGTCATCTTGAAGCGCGGCCACGATCTCTCTCAGGTCCTGAGCGTATTTGACCGCCAGCGATTGAAGCTTGCGGAGTAAGCGTCACTTGCCTCTTGCCGGCTTCGCACGGGACTCCGGGCGCCAGTCGGAGCGACTTACCGCTTTACCTTCCCGATTAATTCGACGAGTTCCGAAAACTTGGCGCGCTGATCTTCTGCATTGCCGGACTTGATCGCTGCGGCGACGCAATGCGCGGCGTGGTCGGCGAGGATTGCATCTTCGGCTTTCGAAAGCGCCGCTTTGACCGCCTGCAGCTGCGTCAGGATGTCGATGCAATAGCGCTCGTCCTCGACCATCCGGGCGAGGCCTGCAACTTGCCCTTCGATCCGGTGCAGCCGGTTGACGATTTTGCCCCGGGCGGCATCTGAACCATGGCCGGTCTTCGCAGAATGGGGCATTGCGGGCTCCCGAAAACGTGTCATTGACCTATACCCTATGGGGGTATATGAGCGTCGTCAAGTCTAGAGTAGTTTCGCTTATGCTCTCCCGTCGCCGGTTCCTCACCCAGACCGCAGCCCTCAGCGCCAGCGCCCTGACCCCGAATTTGCTGTCGCGGGCGCTCGCCGCGACGCCGTCGGGTCTTTCGGTGTTGTCGGGAACAAGGTTTGATCTCGCGGTCGGCCGCGCGCGCGTTGCGGTCGATGGCAGAACGAGCGGCGCCGTCCTCGTCAACGGCAATTTTCCGGCGCCGCTGCTCAGATGGCGTGAAGGCGACGAGGTGACAATCAACGTCGCAAACCATCTTGACGAAGACACATCGATTCACTGGCACGGGATATTGCTTCCCGCTGGCATGGATGGCGTTCCGGGCGTTTCCTTTCCGGGCATTCGCCCGCACGAGACCTTCACCTATCGCTTTCCGGTAAAGCAGGCAGGGACCTACTGGTATCACAGCCATTCGGGTTTTCAGGAACAGGTTGGTCATTACGGCCCGATCATCATTGATCCGAAAGGCGCCAGTCCCGTTCACTATGACCGGGAGCATGTGATCATGCTTGGCGACTGGACCCGCGAAAATCCTGACAGACTATTCCGCAAGCTGAAGAAATCGAGCGAGGCGTTCAATTTTCAAAAGCGTACGTTCGGCGATTTCATTGCCGATGCGCGCGATGAGAGCCTTGGCGCGGCTTTTTCGGAACGGGCGATGTGGGGCGAAATGCGGATGTCACCGGTAGACATCGCCGATGCGACCGCCGCCGTTTACGCCTATCTCGTCAATGGCCATGGACCGGGCGACAACTGGACAGGCCTTTTCAGCGCCGGCGAACGCGTCCGTCTTCGCATTGTCAACGCGTCGGCGATGACCCTCTTCAATCTGCGCATTCCGGGCCTTGCCATGACGGTTGTCGGCGCCGACGGCCTTGATGTCGAACCGGTTGAAACCGACGAACTCCAGATCGGCGTTGCCGAAACCTATGACGTTGTCATCCGGCCGGACGACAGGGCCTACACGCTGTTTGCGGAAACGATCGACCGCAGCGGGTTTGCGCGGGCGACGCTCGCGCCGAAAACTGGAATGAACGCCGAGGTCCCGGCTCTGCGGCGGCGTCCTGTGCTGACCATGCGGGACATGGCGATGCGCCACGGCGCCGGCGATGGCGCGATGGCCGGCATGGATCATTCGATGATGGACCATGGCGCGATGAACCATGAGGCAGCGCCGGACGCAAACCAGATCCAGGCGCACGGTCATCCGACAGGCGTTGGCGTTGACATGGTGGCGGAAGCGCCGTCGAACCGCCTTGCGGATCGGGGAATTGGCCTCGAAGACGTCGACCACCGCGTTCTCACCTATGCGCAATTGAAGAGCCTCGAGCCCAATCCTGATATCCGTCCGCCGGGCCGGGAAATCGAATTGCATCTGACCGGCAATATGGCGCGCTATATGTGGTCGTTTGATGGCGTGAAATTTTCAGACGTGAAAGAGCCAATCCTGTTTCATCAGGGCGAGCGGCTGCGTCTGACGCTCGTCAATGACACAATGATGAATCATCCAATCCATCTGCACGGCATGTTTTTCGACGTCGTCACCGGCGATCATGCGCATAAGCCAAGGAAGCATACGATCATCGTCAAACCCGGCGAAAAACTGTCGCTCGACGTCACCGCCGATGCCCCGGGGGAGTGGGCGTTCCATTGCCACCTGCTCTACCACATGGCGGCCGGGATGATGCAGACGGTGAAGGTTCACGCAATGGCCGGCATGGATCATGGCGGCCACGACATGGACACCATGCAGAAATCCTCCCCCGAACACGAGGATCACAAAAACCGCGACGCGCATTCGGGTCACGGAGACCATCATTGATGCGGGCGTTCGGGATCTCCGTTTTTCTCGTCGCAGCGTCCGGCGGCGCCTTGGCGCAGGAAGTTGTCGATCCGGCGGCGACCGCGGCGGTTCGCCAGCACATGCAAGATCATCATGGGGGCGGCGTTCTCACCTATGTCGAGGGCGACCGTCTTGAATATCAGTCAAATGGCGGCGATCCGCTTCTGTTATGGGATTTTCAGGGATTTCGCGGCGGTGATCTCAACAAATTTTGGGTGAAGACCGAAGGCGAGTACGATTTTTCGGCGAAGCATCTCGAGGAAGCCGAAGTGCAGGCGCTCTATTCGCGCGCGATCGGGTCATTCTGGGATCTGCAGGCGGGCGTGCGCCATGATTTTGCGCCGTTCGAAGACCGCACTTATGGCGTCGCCGGCGTTCAGGGGCTTGCGCCTTATCTCTTCGAAATCGACGCGGCGGCCTTTGTCAGCGGGCATGGCGACGTCACCGCGCGCATCGAGGCTGAATATGAACTGCTTCTGACTCAGCGGCTGATCCTGCAGCCGCGCGCCGAGCTGAATCTTTCGGCGCAGGATATTCCCGAATTGCGGACAGGTTCTGGTCTGTCGTCCGCCGAGGCCGGGCTTCGCCTGCGTTACGAGATCAGACGCGAATTTGCGCCGTATGTGGGCCTGTCATGGACAAGAAACGTGGGTGATACGGCGGACTTCGTTCGCGTCGCAGGCGATGATCCGTCGAAATTTTCTTTCGTCGCCGGTCTGCGATTCTGGTTTTAGCCGCTAAGGCGCGCACCGATAAATTGCGACCGGAGATGTTAGCGCTCGCCTAGAAAAGGTCCCTTTAATCTGGCGGCAGCGCTTCGCCGGCGGTTGTCGAAACGGGAGTAATAGCGCCGTGCAAGACGAAAAAGAAAAGAATAATGGCGGCAGCGATCGCGGTGCGCCGCATTGCGAGCACCATCATCATGCGCCCGCAAGCGCTGGCGATGGCCGCCGCTTTGATTCGATTCCGCCAGGTTTTTCAGGCGCTGTCTATACTTGCCCGATGCACCCGCAAGTCCGCGCGCCAAAACCTGGTCCGTGCCCGATCTGCGGCATGGCGCTCGAGCCCGTCTCCCCCGATCTGCGCACGGCCGATGATGGCGGCGAACTTAGCGACATGCTGCGCCGGTTCAAGATCAGCGCCGCTTTTACGGCGCCGCTCTTTCTTTATGCGATGGCCGAGATGATTCCGGGGTCGCCGCTGCATGGAATACTGCCTGCGCGCTCAGCCCAGATCATCCAGCTGGTTCTGGCGACACCGGTCGTGCTGTGGGGCGGCTGGCCCTTCTTTGTGCGCGCCGCCCGCTCGGTTGCGACTTTCAATCTCAACATGTTCACCCTGATCGGCCTCGGCGTCGCTGTCGCTTACGGTCATTCGCTGGTCGCGGTATTGCGACCCTCTGTTTTTCCCGCGGCATTCCGGGGCGTCGACGGAACGGTCGCCGTCTACTTTGAAGCGGCGGCGGTTATTGTAACGCTTGTCCTCCTTGGGCAGGTTCTCGAACTGAAAGCGCGCCGCGCGACGTCGGGCGCGGTGCGCGCGCTGCTTGAGCTTGCGCCGCCGACCGCACACCGGATCAACAGCGACAAGACCGAAGAGGAAGTCCCGGTCGAAGCGATCGCGCGCGGCGATTATTTGCGTGTCCGACCCGGCGAGAAAATTCCGGTCGATGGAACAATTTCGTTCGGGTCGAGCGCGGTCGACGAATCGCTGATAACTGGCGAATCGGCCCCGGTAGAGAAGGCGAAAGGCAACGATGTCACCGGCGGCTCGGTCAACGGAACCGGCGCTTTCATCATGCGTGCAACGCGCGTTGGCGCCGACACTTTCCTGGCGCAAATCGCGCGCATCACCGCTGAAGCGCAGCGCAGCCGCGCGCCAATCCAGCGCCTCGCCGACGAGGTCGCGGGCTGGTTCGTTCCTGCCGTCATCGCCGCGGCGGTTGCGACTTTTGTGATCTGGACATTGATCGGGCCGGCGCCGGCAATGGCGCATGGCCTCGTCAGCGCCGTCGCGGTTTTGATCATCGCGTGTCCCTGTGCGCTTGGCCTTGCAACGCCAATGTCGATCATGGTTGCAACCGGCGTCGGCGCCCGCTCCGGCATTCTCTTTCGCGACGCGGAAGCGTTGGAAACGCTTGAAAAGGTCGACACCATCATTGTCGATAAAACCGGGACCCTTACCGAGGGAAGACCGCGCCTCCTGGTGATCGAGCCGGCGCCCGGATTTACCGAAAGCGACATGCTTTCTGCCGCCGCAGCTGTCGAGACCATGAGCGAACACCCGCTCGCCAAAGCAATCGTCGACGGCGCCCGAGCTCGCGGCATCATCATACCTGAAGCGTCGGGATTCAAGGCGGTCGTCGGCGAGGGCGCTGGCGCCACCGTTTCCGGCCGCAAGGTTGCTGTCGGCAATCTGAAACTGATGGAGCGGCTCGGCGATGGCGCAAAGCCGCTCGCCGGCGCCGCTGACCGCCACCGCATCAAGGGGCGCACGGTCATGTTTGTCGCTATCGACGGCAAGCGCGCGGGGCTCCTCGGCGTCGCCGATCCGATCAAAAAATCGACGCCGGAAGCAATCGCCGGCCTGCGTGCGCTCGGGCTCAAAGTCGTCATGCTGACCGGCGACAACCGCAAGACCGCCGAAGCGATTGGCCGTGAAATCGGCGTTGATGAAATTCACGCCGACGTGTCGCCAAAACAAAAACACAGCCTCATCAAGTCGCTGCAGAAGAGCGGCGCCAAGGTCGCGATGGCCGGCGACGGCGTCAACGACGCGCCAGCGCTTGCCGCGGCCGATGTTGGAATCGCCATGGGGACGGGCGCTGACGTCGCCATTGAGAGCGCCGGCGTGACCCTTGTCAAAGGCGATCTCAAAGGCGTTATCAAAGCGCGCGCCCTCAGCCGCGCAACGATGCAAAATATCCGGCAAAACCTATTCTTCGCGTTCGCCTACAACGCGCTCGGCGTCCCGATCGCTGCCGGTGCGCTGTATCCGTTTTTTGGATTGCTGCTCAGTCCGATGATCGCCGCCGCTGCGATGAGCGTCAGTTCGGTTTCAGTGATTGGCAACGCCTTGCGCTTGCGTCGGGCGAAACTCTAGGGCGTTTTCCGATCAAGTGGAATCCGCTTGATCGCAGAAAACGCCCCAATTCATAGATCTTGAGCAAACTTCGCGCGCCAGAGCGCGCGAAACTTGCTCTAGAATTCCGGTTCGTCGCCGAGAATGCGTCCGCCATCATCGACGCGGCGATAGGGCGTCTGGCACTCCTGATAGCCCTGCCGCCAGCCCGACCGGTAGGCGCGGTCATTTTCGAACAGGTCATCGTCCTTGACGCGCTTGGTTGAAAAGCTCTTGTCGAGTTCGTGCGCGGTTGCGCAACCGTCGCCAAAACCGGCGGTGTAACCGGGTTCGTCCGACAGGCCCGATGACGTGGCGCAAGCGGCGAGGAGGGCGGCGCCGGCGGCGCAAATCAACAATCTGTTCACAAGCTGGCCTCGTTAACTGGTCGTTTGGGGACCCTAGCAGCCCAAAAGGCCCCCGTCTCCCGGGAATTCCGGTCCCCGTTCAATCCCGGTTAACGGTGTTGCGGTTAGATCGCGGTTCCCCGTCAAGGGGTTTTCCATTGAGGGAACCGGATGTCGACGCAGGAAACCGCGACTGATGACCTGGCGACGACCGATGTCGGTTTGACGCCGCCGCCGGTGCGCGGCCACTCGCCGCGCGAGATCTTGATCCGCAAGCTCGCTGATATTGTCGTCCTGCCAGCGGCGCGGATATCCGCCAATGAGCGGTCGTTGGTCGCTGACATCATGCTGCAGGCGCTCGACAAGGTCGAGGAAGACCTCCGGTTCGAAGTGGCGCGCCGGATCGCCCGGGTCGCTGAAGCGCCCAATGCGCTGGTCCGCATGCTGCTTCTCGATGAGCCGCGCGTCGCGGAACCGATCATTCGTCGTGTCGAGCCGCTTCCCGAAGCGCTGCTGATCGAGTGCGCCAGAGCCGGAAAAACCGCTCACCGGGAACTCATCGCAAGGCGTCTCGACCTCACCGCCTCGCTTGCCGACGTCATTCTCGAATTCGGCGAATCCGAGGTCGCCAAATTGCTTCTCCGGCGCGACGAATTTCAATTTTCGCCGTCGGCGATCGACCTGCTTGTCAGCCGCTCGACGTCGGATGCGGAAATCCAGGCGCTGCTGCTCCGCCGCCGCGAGCTCGAACCCGCCCATGGGTTCATGATGTTCTGGTGGGTCGATGGGCCCAGCCGCAAACGCATTCTGACGCGGTTTGCGCTCGACCGGACCATCGTTCAGGACGCGGTGCAGGATCTTTACGCGAAGGTCTTCCGGGGCGACGGCGCCGACCCCTTCGTCAAGGACGTTCTGGTCATGCTGGACCGCCGGCACCGTCCGCGCGGCGTCAACGGCGAGCCAGTGTCAATGGATGTCGTTGTCAAGACGCTGGGCGCGGCGCGCAAATACCCGGCGCAGGAAATCATTCACGCCGCCAGCATGATCGCCGGCGTCAGCCGTGAGCTGGTCGCCCGGTTGCTGCGCGATCCGGGCGTCGAGCCTTTTGCCGTCATGTGCAAGAGCCTTGGCATGCCGCGATCGGACTTTTTCGCGCTGATCAGCCGAAAGGACGCAGAATCGCCATTGCCGCCGGCGCGCGCCGAAGCGCTTCTTGGCATTTTCGATTCAATGGCGCGCGACTATGCAAGGGCTGTCCTTCGGTACTGGGACTGGGACGGCAATCCGAGAATTGCGCGGATTACGCGCCTGCTTGGCATCGACGAGGAAATGAGCTGACGCGCCTTGGCCGCTTAAGCCTCGTTTAAATCATTCGTGTCATAACAGATTTTGCGTCGGTTGCGGCCTTGCGTATCTAGGCTGCTGCCGGCGCTCTTTTTTTTGAGGGAAGCAATCCCTCAATTTTTCATAAAATTATTCTGACAATTCGACGCGCGTTCGTGGCGTGACCTTAACAGCTCATGCGCGAAGATGATCATTGGGGCGATGAGCCCAGTGAAATCTTCTGGGAGGACGCATGCTGGCGTCAATGCGCGTAATTGTCTTCGCGTCGCAAAAAGGGGGGTCCGGCAAGACCACATTGTCGGGCCACATTGCGGTGGAGGCCGGGCGTGCCGGGGCGGGACCCGTTGCGCTTATCGACACTGACCCTCAAGGGTCGCTCGCGAAATGGTGGAACGTCCGGCAGGATCCGCAGCCGGCCTTTATCCAGTCGGTTTTTTCAAATCTCTTTCAGGACCTTGATCGCGCCCGCGACGAAGGCTTCAAGCTTGTCGTCATCGATACGCCGCCAGCGGTGACGCGGGCAATTTCGGAAGTCGTCAATTTCGCCGATCTCGTGGTTGCGCCGACACGGCCGTCGCCGCACGACCTTCGCGCCGTCGGACCAACCGTCGACATCGCGCAGGCCCGCAACAAGCAGCTGGTGTTCGTTGTTAATGGCGCGACGCCGAAGGCGCGGATCACCTCCGAAGCCGCAATCGCCTTGTCGCAGCACGGCACGGTGGCGCCGACCGTCATCCATCACCGCGTCGACTATGCAGCGGCGATGATTGACGGCCGCACGGTCATGGAAATCGACCCCTATTGCAAATCGGCGCAAGAGATCAGCGAGCTCTGGCAATATCTCGATCGCCGTTTGAAGCGCGCCGAAGGCGGCTACAAGGCGCCTGAAGAGCCGAACGCTGCAACCATCGCCGCGCATAACCGTGTCTTCGGTCGTCGCGCCGCGCAGTAGGGAAAGCCCCCTCGCGGGAAGGAAGCGATGAAACGCAACAGCGCGCAGGCAGGCGAAGGCAAGCTCGAAAGCCGCTTCGCCGCCCTTACATCGGGCCTGCTCGCTCGCAAGGGTCAAGCTGCGCCGTCAAATTCTCCAATTCACGATCCGGCCGAAGAAACAGACGCCTTCGCGCTTGAACCGACCAACAGCGCTTCGAAGAAAAAGGCTGCGGAGTTGGCGAGTGCGGCGGCAACGTCACGGTCCGCCGCGCCGGCTGCAAAAACGCCGACGAAAGACGCCGCACGCGATGAGATCGCCAAAAAACCGCCTGCCGTTACTGCAAAAGTCGAAACGCCAAAGCCGGCGCCAAAGCCGGCGCACACCGTGGACGCCAAATCGCCGCCAGCAAAGTCCGCCGCGGCCGGGAAAGCGGCGGCGGCCCCAATAACGATCATCAACGAACGCAGCGAAGCGGCGGGCTATCCTGATAATCCGTCACCGGAGGAAATTGCCGCGCTGGAAGCGGAGGCCGACGAAGTCGTTTCCTATTTCGAAAACTTCGGCAATGACGACGCTGTCGCCCTTGAAAAAGACAATTTCTACGGGGTGGAAGATGATGACGTCGAAGACGACGACGATGATTTCGACGACCTCGACAATTCAGAGCTGCAACAAGGCGATGCCGATGGCGAAAAAGACACGCCGCCCGATGCGTTGCCCGATGCGCAACAAGGGATGGCCGTCGCCGGCCCGTGGGCGGGCGCGAGCGTGCCGCCGGTCGCTGCTCATTCAGCAATTTCAGTCCGCGCCGGCGTCACGGTGCAGCTGACGGCGCGTGAATTCATGCGTTTATCGCTAGGCGCGGTCGAGCTTGATCAGCCTGCGCAGGAACTGATCGTTGACGCAATTGAGGAATACCTCGACGCAAGGGGTGTCTTGAGCCTTGGCGGCTGTTCTTGCCTGGAAGCGCTGACCAAAAAGCCGGGTGACGCTTAACCGCCTCGCATGCATTAGCAATCTGCCCTCAACTCGGCCGAAATGCGCCGCGGTCCCCGCGGCGATCCCCGATTGCGGCGTCAAGGGCTTGATTTTCCCGAAAAATCCGGAAAGGTCGCAATCGGCAAGACAGTCGGCCGGTGCGTTCCTTCGATTGTCGCATTCCGGGGCGCGCGCCTCGGCTGCGAGGTGGCGTGCAGGACCGGTTGGCGGCGCTGTGGCGCGGGATGGGAGCATTCGATCAGATGGGGCGGATCATCGTTCTCGCCGTGGCGCTGACCGGCCTCTGGCTGCTGCTGTCAGGTTATTTTCACAATCCGATGCTGCTTGGGTTTGGCGCCGCATCGGTGATCCTGTGCACCTATCTTGCAGCTCGCGCCGGGGTTCTTGACGGAGAGGGCGTGCCGACCGGCCTGATGCCGGGGGTATTCATCTATTGGTGGTGGCTGATGATCGAAATCGGCAAGGCCAATTTTATAGTCGCGCGCGAGGCGCTGGCGGTTGAACCGAAGCTGTCGCCGAAGTTGATGCAGATTGTGTCGCCGACGAAAACCAATGCCGGTCTTGCGACCTTCGCCAATTCAATTACGCTGACGCCTGGGACTGTGACCGTCGACCTCGAGCCCGGCTACATGGTTGTGCATGCGCTGACCAAAGGGCTCGCCGACGAGGCCGCTATCGCAGATATGGGAAGGCGCGTCGCCGCATTGGAACGCGGCACCGCCTCATGATGTTCGCGGTCGCCACCGCCGCTATTCTTGTCGCCATGCTGCTGGCGCTTATTCGCGCCTTCGCCGGACCGACGCTCTATGACCGGGTGCTGGCCGGAAATTCTTTCGGCACCAAGACCGTCATTTTGATCGGGCTAATGGGCTATCTCATGGGCCGCCCGGATTTTCTCGATATTGCGGTGCTCTATGCGCTGCTGAATTTCGCCTCAACGATCGCGATCCTGAAGTTTTTCCGCTATCGGACATTGTCGGTTTCGCTTGAGAATCCCGGCGCAGACGCGTCGAAATTCGAGGAGCGGCATTAGTGATGGCGCCTCTCGATCTCATCCGCGACATCCTGTCATGGGCGCTGTTTTTGATTGGCGGCGCAGGCGTTATCGCCGGCGCCATTGGCATTGTCCGCTTTCCGGATTTTTATACGCGGCTGCACGCCGCAGGCATCACCGATACGGCGGGCGCTGAACTGATGCTGCTTGCCATGATTTTGCAGGCCCCGACCTGGCTGGTTGTTGCAAAACTGTTGTTTGTCGGATTTTTTCTGTTCATGACCAGCCCCGTGTCGACGCATGCGATTGCGCATGCGGCGTGGATCGTCGGCCTCAGACCCATGCTCGGCCCTGAGTTGAAACGCGAGGGGGACGTGGAATGACCGGTCTGATGATGGCGAACGCCAATCTCTTCATCGACCTTGCATTGCTGACGATGCTGGTCCTTGTCGCATATGTGATGATGCGCTCGCGGCAATTATTTGCAATCGTCATGCTGTCCGGGATTTACAGCCTGTTGTCCGCCGCCTTCTTTGTTTCGCTCGATGCCGTTGATGTGGCGTTTACTGAAGCTGCCGTCGGCGCCGGCGTCTCGACCGTGTTGATGCTCGGCGCCATGCTTTTATCGGTTCGCCGCGAAAAGCCGGCAAAAGCCGGGCGCGCGCCAATCGCCACTTTCGTCGTTGTGCTGGTTGGCGCCGCGCTTGTTTACGCCACAATCGACATGCCGCCGTTCGGCGACGCCGCCTCGCCCGCCAATAGTTATGTCGGCGCCGTCTATGTCGAGCGCACGGCAAAAGAAGTCGCGATGCCGAATATTGTGACGGCGGTCCTCGCAAGCTATCGCGGCTTTGACACGCTCGGCGAGACGATGGTGATATTTACGGCGGGACTTGGCGTTATGCTGCTTCTCGGCGCCGGCAGCGCGCGGGGCGGCAGGTCGGTCAAGGATGTCGTAGAAGGAGACAGCGCGTCATGAGCATTGAACACCTCATCGTTCGCGTCGTCATGAAGATCATGTTTGCGCCTATCCTGCTGTTTGCTCTTTATGTGCAGTTTCACGGCGATTTCGGACCGGGCGGCGGATTTCAGGCGGGAGTCATTTTCGCCGTTGCGTTCATCCTTCACGCCCTGATCATGGGGCTTGACGAAACCAGGCGTGTGTTGCCGATCGACGCCTTGAAGATCCTGATGGTTGTAGGGTTTCTGTTTTACGCAGGGACGGGCGCCGCGACCATGCTGCTTGGCGGTAATCTTCTTGGGTATGACGCGATTGACCCGGCCTCAACCCATCACGCCGGCCAGCATTACGGTATCTTGCTCGTCGAGTTCGGCGTCGGCATGGCGGTCGCGTCGACGATGATCATGATTTTTTATCATTTCGCCGGGCGCGAGCCTGAAATCCGCGACGAGGACTGGTAGATCGCGATGGACTTCCTGACCTTCGCCATTGAGCGCTATAATTACTGGATCTTCATCACGCTGATGATGATGGGCCTTTATGTCGTCATCGCGCGCGGCAATCTGATCAAGAAGCTGATCGGCCTCAATGTCTTTCAGACGTCAGTCTTCATCTACTATATTTCGATCGGCAAAATCGTCGGTGGCACCGCACCGATTTACACCGCCGAGGATATGGAGCAACGCGCGCATGACGCGCACGGCGCCGAAATCTTGTCGGGAAAGGATCCGCTTGGGCAAGGCGCCATTCACGCGGACGACAGTCTCCATGACGGCTTTGCTCTTGCCGGAAACGATCTCGCATCGCTGACTGGGGGCGCCCATTCGGCGCCCGCGGCGGAAGCGGTTCATGCCGCGCCCGTCGACGGCGTCAACGAAATATTCGCTTCGCCGACCTTCAACATGGAGGAGCCTTCGGCGCCGGCGGCCGAGGCCGCGCACGCAATTGCCGATGTGATTTATTCAAACCCCCTGCCGCATGTCTTGATCCTGACAGCGATCGTCGTTGGTATCGCAACGACGGCCGTCGGTCTTGCGCTAGTCGTCCGCATTCGGGAAGCCTATGGCACGATCGAAGAAGACGAGCTTCAGTCGGCCGATGAAGTTGCTGAATTCGGGTCGGCGCAAAGTACGGCGGCGGGGGCGCGCGCATGACGCTCGCTGCACAGCTTCCCGTTCTGCCGATCATCATTCCGCTGATCGCGGCGCCGCTGACGATCCTGATGCCGCCGGGGCGCCTGCCGCATCTTTGGGCGACGATAATCGCATGGATTGTGTTTGCCGCCTGCGCCGCCATCCTCAATTCGGTCGCGACCGCCGGACCGATTTCCTATCACATGGGCGACTGGGGCCCGCCGATCGGCATCGAATACCGCATTGACCTCGCAAATGCGCTGGTGCTGACGCTGGTCTCGGGCATTGCGGCGCTGGTCTTCCCGTTTTCCTATGAAAGCATCCGCTCGGAGATCGGCGCGCGCCAGCTCAGCCTGTTTTACGCGGCGTCGCTGATCTGCATGGTCGGCCTTCTCGGCGTGACGATCACGGGCGATGCGTTCAACGTCTTCGTCTTTCTCGAAATCTCGTCGCTGTCGACCTACGCGCTGGTCGCAATGGGCGCCAACAAGGATCGCCGCGCGCTGACGGCGTCGTTCAATTATCTCGTCATGGGCACAATTGGCGCGACATTCTTTGTGATCGGCCTCGGCCTTCTCTATCAGGCGACGGGCACCCTCAACATGGCCGATATCAAGATCCAGCTCGCCGGCCAAAGCAACCGCATGGTCGAGGCGGGATTTGCTTTCATCCTCGTTGGTATGGGCCTGAAAGCGGCGATGTTTCCGATGCATTTGTGGATGCCGAACGCGTACGCCTATGCGCCATCAGCGGTTTCGGCGTTCATTGCGGCGACATCGACCAAGGTCGCCGTCTACGTGATCATCCGCTTTATCTATACGGTGATCGGCGCCGACTTCGCCTTCACCGCCGCCGCTTTCAACTATGTTTTGATGCCGCTGGCGATTGCGGGAATGTTTGTCGCGTCAATCGTCGCGGTCTTTCAGGACGACATCAAGCGCATGCTCGCTTATTCATCGGTGGCGCAGATCGGCTACATGCTGCTCGGGATTTCGTTCGGCACCGAACAGGGGCTGACCGCCAGTCTCGTCCATCTTTTCAATCACGGATTGATGAAGGGCGCGCTGTTCATGGTGGCTGCTTGCGTCATGCTTCGGGTCGGCTCGCATGCCTGCAACGGCTATGCGGGGCTCGCAAGGCGGATGCCGTTTACCGCGGCGGCGTTCATCATCGCCGGGCTTTCGCTGATCGGGACGCCGCTCACGGTTGGGTTCATCTCCAAATGGCAGCTATTGACCGCGGCGTTCGATTCGGGGCGGGCCTGGGCGGGTTTCCTGATCGTCGCCTCATCGTTTCTGGCGGTTATCTATATCGGGCGCGTCATCGAATTGATGGTGCTGAAAGAAGCGCCGGAAGGCGCGGCGCCGGTGAAGGAGGCGCCGCTGTCGATGCTGATTCCGCTGGGGCTTCTTGTCGCCGCCAACATCTATTTCGGCCTCAATACTGAACTGACCGTCGATCTCGCCGAACGCGCCGCACATTCCCTGATGGGGGGCGGCCAGTGATCGCGCCCGCCTTGATCTCTCCGGGTAACGCCATTGCACTCGCGCTTGTCATTCCGATGATCGGCATGGTCGCGATCTGGCTTTTGGACCGTGCGCCGAATTTGCGCGAAGCGGCCTCGCTGCTGACCGGCGGCGTGCTGATCGCGCTGACGCTCCTTGTCTTTCTGGCGGTCGGCGAGGGTGCGCGGCCCGGCTATTTTGTTTTTACCGTTGTTGGCGGCTTGCCGATTTCGTTTCAGGCAGAACCCCTGGGCGCCATGTTCGCCGTTCTTGCGAGCATTTTGTGGACGGTCAATTCGCTTTATTCGATTGGCTACATGCGCGGCCACGATGAAAAGCACCAGACACGCTTTTACATGTGCTTTGCCATCGCCATCGCCTCGGCGATGGGCATCGCCTATGCGGCGAACCTTTTTACGTTGTTCATCTTTTACGAGATGCTGACCTTGTCGACGTTTCCGCTGGTGACGCACAAGGGCGACGCCGCCGCAAAACACGGCGGGCGCGTCTATCTCGGCATTTTGATGGGAACCTCGATTGGCCTGCTGCTGCCGGCGATTGTCTGGGTCTACTCAATCGCCGGTACGACAGACTTCACGCCGGGCGGCATTCTCGCCGCGCCGCTCGCTGACGCTGGCGCGCTGCCGATGATTTTGATGGGGCTTTTTGCGTTCGGCACGGCGAAGGCGGCGCTGATGCCGGTGCATCCCTGGCTGCCCAATGCGATGGTTGCGCCAACGCCGGTGTCGGCGTTTCTGCATGCCGTCGCCGTCGTCAAGGCGGGCGTTTTTTCGGTGTTGAAGATCTCCGTCTATATTTTCGGCATTGATTTCATGAAGACGAGCGGCGCCTCGACGCCATTCCTGTGGATCGCCGCAGCGTCGATCCTCCTTGCTTCCGCCATCGCCATGCACAAGGACAATCTTAAAGCGCGCCTCGCCTATTCGACCGTCTCGCAGCTTTCTTATGTGACGCTGGGCGCGATGCTTGCAAATTCAATGGGCGTCATGGGCGGCGCGATGCAGATCGCCGCGCACGCCGCCGGCAAGATGACGTTGTTCATGTGCGCCGGCGCGATTTATGTCGGCGCCCACAAGACGCTGGTTTCGGAAATGCGCGGCCTTGGCCGCCAGATGCCGTTTACGTTTATCGCCTTTTTCATCGGCGCGATGTCGATTGTCGGCCTGCCGCCGATGGGCGGCTCCTGGCCGAAATTCCTGCTGATGCTGGGCGCGGCTGACGCCGGCCAGCTTGCGATCATCGGCGTCTTGATCATTTCGTCACTGTTGAATGTCGCCTATCTCCTCTCGATCCCGATACAGGCGTTCTATCTTGAACCGGCTGAGGGCGGCGCAAAGCCGCAAGGATCGGGCGCAAAAGCCATCGACTGGCGCAACATCCACGAAGCGCCGATCCTTTGCGTGATCCCGCCCATCATCACGGCAATCTTTGCGTTGTTGCTCTTCATCTTCGCCGATCCGCTTTATGCCTATTTGACGCCGATTACGGAGGGACGCTGATGACCGAGCATTCAACCGGCGACCAAAAACCCGGCTGGGCGGATACAAAAATGTTCCGCAACGGATTCCTCGGCGTTTTGGTCATCGCAGCCGTCGCCTCGGCGGTTGCAGGCTTCCTGCCGCAATTCCGCAAAGACCATCCGCATTTCGATGTCGAAGGCATGGGCGCCTTTTTCGGCGTCTACGGCTTTCTCGCTTTTTCGTTCATCGTGCTTGCTGGCCAGCATTTGCGGAAACTCGTCGGCCGCAAAGAGGATTATTATGAGGACCGGGAATAGGCATGGGCGAGACTAGCCTTATCTCCGCGCTTGCGATGAACCCGGCGGTGATCCTCACCGTCGGCGCGGTCCTTGGCGCTTTCATTCCCAACGGCTTTGCCGCGATCCGCCGGCCGTTGATGCTGGTCTTCGTCGCCATGAGCGCCTTTCAGCTGAACCGGCTCGGGCTCGGACACTATGGCGCGCTGTCGATTTTCGGCGAGCCGGTAACCATGCTGCGGCTCGATCCGATGTCTCGGCTGTTTGCGATCGTCTTTCATATCGCGGCGGCGCTGAATCTTGTCTACGCCTGGCACAGCCGCGACCGCGCGCAGGATTTTGCAACGCTCGCTTATCCCGCCGCCGCGCTTGGCGGCGTTCTCGCCGGCGACCTCATTACCTTGTTCGTCTGGTGGGAAATTGCGGCGATCACTTCGGTCTTCCTTGTCTGGGGACCCGGCACGCGCGCCACCTATCTTGCCGGGATGCGCTATTTGACGATTCAGGTTTTGTCAGGCGTCACGCTGCTCGCCGGCATCGTCCTCGTTTTCCGCGAAACCGGCTCGCTTGCTTTTGGCGAAATCGGTCTGCGCGACGATGCAACTGGCGCCATCAAGGCGTCGGGACTTCTCATGTTGATCGCCTTCGGCATCAAGGCGGCGTTCCCGCTCCTCCACAATTGGGTGCAGGACGCTTACCCGAAGGCGTCTTTCGCCGGCACAATTGTGCTGTCGGTGTTTACCACGAAGCTCGCCGTCGCCTCGATCGCGCGCGCTTTTCCCGGAACGCCGGAACTCGTCTGGATTGGCGCGGTGATGACGATCTTCCCGATCTTCTTCGCGCTGATCGAGAACGACCTCAAAAAAGTGCTGTGTTATTCGATCAACAACCAGGTCGGCTTCATGGTGGTCGGCATCGGTTTCGGGACCGCCGCCTCGATCAATGGCGCGGTCGGTTACGCCTTCACCAATATCATCTTCGAAAGCCTCCTGTTCATGGCGGTCGGCGCGGCGATCTACCGGACCGGCACGTCGAAAGCGACGGAGCTTGGCGGGCTCTACAAGACGATGCCGCTGACGATGGTTTTCGCCATCATCGGCGCGATGTCGATCTCCGCGTTTCCGGGATTTGCCGGCTTCGTCACCAAGGGGCTGATCATTGACGCCGCGGGCGAGGCGCACTCCTTCTGGATCTGGCTGGTCTTGCTGTTTGCGTCGGCGGGCGTGCTTGAACATGCCGGCATCAAGATCCCGTATTTCACGTTTTTTGCGCATGACAGCGGCAAGCGCCCGAAGGAAGCGCCGCCGGCGATGTTGTTGGCGATGGGGATTTCAGCGTTCCTGTGCATCGCCATCGGCGTTCACCCGGCGCCGCTCTATGCACTGATGCCGTATCCGGACGCCGTCGCCGACTATCACCCTTACGCGCCCTATCATGTCGTTGAGCAGCTGCAATTGCTGCTGTGGGCGGTTGTCGCTTTCGCTGTCCTTATTCTGGTGAAATGGTATCCGGCGGAAGTCCCCTCGACCAATCTCGACAGCGACTGGATTTACCGTGTTCCGGCGCGCGGCCTTGTTGGCTGGGCCGCCGCTGCGATCCGCGCCATCTGGCGTTTGTTGTGGCGGCTCTTCACCACGCGGTTCATGGAAACGATGGGCCGCATTTATGCGATGCACGGACCGGAAGGGGCGATGGCACGAGGCTGGCCAACCGGCTTCATGGCGCTTGCAACAGCGATTGTTCTGGGCCTTGCGCTGCTCATCGCGTTCGCCGCTTAACCTTAAGCCCTAACCAAATCCTAACCGCATCAGGCAAAGTTATCCCACACTTCGATTCAAGTTTTATACTTGTCTGCAGGTGCAAGGCCCGCAAGGGCCGAGGGGAGCGGGAGCAGCCTGATGGGACCGGACTGGAGCGGTGATCTAAACGCCTTTTATAGAAAACGGGTTGTAACCGCGTCGCTGGAATTGGCCGCCAAGGTCTGCGGCGTTGAAATGACTCTTGTCGCCGCGAACCGGCGGCGCGCGCCGATTGCGTTTGCCCGCCAGCTGGCGATGTATCTTTGTCATGTTGTGGCCGATATGTCGCTGCGCGATGTCGCCATTCAATTCGGGCGCGACCGGACGACTGTCAGCCATGCCTGCCATGCGATTGAAGACCGCCGTGAATGCCCGATTTTCGACCGGCAGATCGAGCATCTCGAACGACGGTTCAAGCAACAGATCAGGGAGGTAGTTGAGCTGGCGCTCGATGCGCCGCCATTGCGGGAAATCAAGAGTTTTCGTCTTGTCGGCTAAATGGCGCCAGCCGCGTCCGCGGCGATCGCCCTGATGCGCGCGACCATTGACGCAAGGCCGTTCGAGCGCTGCGGCGTCAGATGCGCCGTCAGGTCAAGCGGCGCCAGCGCGGTCATGGCGTCAATCGCGAGAATTTCTTCCGGCGCTTTTCCCGAGAACAGCGCGATCAGGATCGCAACCAGCCCTTTGACGATATGCGCGTCTGAATCGCCGGAAAATTCGAGACGTCCGTCGACACGCCGAGGGTCAAGCCAGACCTGGCTGGCGCAGCCTCTTACCTTGTGCGCGTCGTCCCGCTTCTCCTCCGGATACGGAGGAAGCGCCCGCCCGAGATCGATCAGATATTTGTAGCGGTCGTCCCAGTCGTCGAGAAACGCAAAATCCGCGACAATGTCGTCAAAGCTCGTCATGCCGCCGAAATAGGTGAGGGGGCTGGCCGACGCAAGGGCCGCTGACGTAGACTATGGGGCGGAGGGCCGCATGACCGAAGCGGAACGGCTGACGCAGGACTTGTTCGCAGCATTTGCGCGGCGTGATCTCGCCGCGGCGACGGCGATGATCGCCGACGATGCTGTCTGGCGATTTCCGGGACGGCGCGGCGCCCTCGCCGGCGACCATAAGGGCCGCGACGCGATTTTCGTTTTCCTGACGAAAGTCGCCGGCCTCACTGAGGGGTCATTTCACGCCGCCGCCGTTGAAATTATCGGCAATGACAAGGTCGCCTTCTTTCATTTTGTCGGTCACGCCCGGCGCGGCGGCAAGGCGCTCGAAAACGACACCTGCCTCCGGCTGGAATTTGCCGGCGGCCGTCTCGTCGCAGCGCAGGAATGGGTATGGGATCTCGACCATGTTGAAAAATTCTGGAGCTAGATCGGCCGCGCTTGTGTTCGGACTGGCGGCGCTTTTTTTTGCCGCGCCGGCGGCGGCGAATGAGAGCGTAGCTTACGCGGTTCCGCGCAGCGCGGTTCATGAGGTCGGCGCGCCGCAGGGCCGAACCTACAAGCTCTATGTCGCAACGCCGCCCGGCTATGGCCGGCCGGAAAATGCGGAACGCCTCTACCCTGTCATTTATCTCAATGACGGCGAGTTGTTCTTTCTGGCCGCGTCTGGCGGGCCGCTGCTGTCCTACTATAATCGTGTCCTTGAAGAGACGATCGTCGTCGGCATTTCCTATGCGGTCGGCGAGGATCCGCTGGCGAGCCGCCAGCGCGACCTGACGCCCGTTGTTGACGCGAGTTTCGCCAATCCGACCGGCGGCGCGCCCGATTATCTGGCGTTGATCAAAGACAAGATCATTCCGTTGATCGAAGACGCTTATCGCACCGACGCTCACCGGCGCACGCTTGCTGGTCATTCGCTCGGCGGAACTTTTGCCGTTTATGCACTGCTGACCGACCCGGAACTCTTCGCCAATTACATTATTGTCAGTCCGGCGCTGTGGGTCGCCAGCCATTCATCCGCCGGGCTCGAATCCGCTTATGCAGGCGCGCATGAAGACTTGCCAGCGCGCGTCTATATGGCTGTCGGCGATCTCGAAGGGCCGAAAGGCGGTCTCAAAGCGATCGACATGGTCAATGACGAGATCGCCTTCGCCGCGCGGCTCCGGTCGCGCAACTACAAGGATTTCCAGTTGCGCGACGAAGTCCTCGACGGCGGCGTCAACCACGCGACGGCATTTCCAATCGCCTATTTGCGCGCGCTTGAGTGGCTGTTTCCGGCGAAGTGACGCTCTGGCCGAATTCGCCCGCCAGCGTTTCCCGCGACTCGCTGCGCGTAATCCGTGACAGGACCGCTTCGAGCAACGGCGTCATCAGATCGAGCCGCCGCGACTTGATGACGACGTCCCATAGCGGCTCGAACTTTTTCCATCCGGCCGCGTAAAAGAAGTGCTTGGCGCGGTGCTTTATTGCATCGTGTGAAAAGGCTCCGCGAGCGACGTTCGACCACGCGTAAAAATCGCGATAGGCGCGCCAGTACCCTGCCTCAAGCGCCTCGGGCGTCAGCAGAGCCGGGCGAAAGACTGTGTGGCGCGTGTCGTACAGGTCCCAGTTGGAGTGGAGGAGGCGGCCTTCGGCCTTGATGCGCTGATACAGCCGCGTGCCGGGATACGGCGTCTGGATGTGAAAGGTTGCCGTGGTGATTCCGTTGGCGACCGCCCAGTCGACGGTTCGCGCAAAGACGGTCTCGTCATCATCGTCCATGCCGAACACGAACGATCCATTGATCATTATGCCAAGATCCGAGAGCCGCCGCGCGACCGCCGCGTAATCGCGTTCAAGGTTCTGTTTCTTGTTGCTGGCGGCGAGATTTTTTGGGCTGAACGTTTCAAAGCCGACAAACAGCGATCTCAACCCCGCTTCCGCCGCGCGCCCGATGAGATCGCCGCGCAACACTGAATCAACGGTTGCGGCGCCCTGAAACAGGCGTTTCATGCCGCGCATCCCCGCGAACAGTCCCTCGGCGAAGCGCCGGTCGCCGAGAAGATGATCGTCGAGGAAATAAAGATGCCTGCCCGCAAGGCGCTCGATTTCCGCAAGCGCTGCATCAACGCGCTGCGTATAAAAACTCCGCCCGCCTTCGAAAAACGCGTCCTTGTAACAAAAATCGCAATGCTGCGGGCAGCCGCGCGTGACGACGATCGAATTGGGAACGAGATAGCGCTCGCGGTGAATGAGATCGCGCCTGATCGGCGGATTGTCCGTGAGCGTGCGGCCACCCGTTGAGCGATAGCGCGCCTTTGGCGCGCGGGCTCGGAAATCCTTCAGGAATTCAGGAAATGTCTGGTCGCCCGGACCAAGGAAGACGGCGTCCGCGTGCGCTGCCGCCTCGTCCGGCAGCGACGTCACATGCAATCCGCCGAGCGCCACGAACGAGCCCTTGGCGCGGTAACGGTCAGCGATGGCGTAAGCGCGATAGGCATTGGTGATGTAGACCTGAATGACGACGAGGTCGGGCGCATCGTCCTCAGACCATGTTTCGACATGATCGTCGACAATTTCGGCCTCATCGTCCGGATCGAGAAACGCGGCGAGCGTTGCAAGGCCCAGAGGCGGAAACAGCGAATATTTGATGGGGCGAAAGAGCGGGCTCTTCGCCTCAGTCAGGGCCGGCAGAATGAATTTGACGCGCATGTCTCCCCTCCGTCTTGCGCATGGAATTCATCTCGGAACAAAGGCGGCGGCGCGGCGCGTCGAGGGCGGCGGCGTGATGTTGTGGCGGCGGATGCCGCCTTAATTCAAATCGACGGCATGGGCTTTCAAGGCGGCGAGCGGGATGATCGTCAAGGTTCGCTCATGCGTTGCTGCGAGGAGAAGTTTGGGCGCCTTGCCGGCGGCATAGGCGTCTTTCCAGCGCGACGCGCACAGGCACCAGCGGTCGCCGGCCTTTAATCCCGCGAACCCGAATTCCTGCCGCGGCGTCGACAGGTCATTGCCGCCCGCTTTCGAGAAGGCGAGGAAGTCGGCGGTCATGACCACGCAGACGGTGTGAACCCCCTGATCTTGCGGCCCGGTATGACAGCATCCGGTGCGGAAGAATCCGGTGACCGGATTATCGCTGCAAAGGGCGAGCGGTCCGCCGAGCACATTTTTCTGGACGCCGCCGCCGCCGCCCTGACTGTCGTCGCGAAACGCCATCGCTCACACCCTGATCATTGATGATCGTGGCCGGCGCTGTCGCTTGCCGCCTCGACGGCGGAGCGCGCGACGGCGTCGATGGTGACATGGCCGCCATCGGCGAAGTCGAGTTCAAGCGGTGCAATCGTTCCGCTTTCAATCGCTGCGGGCAACGCCATCAGCATGACATGCTTGCCGCCGGGTTCGAAGACGACGCGCTCGCCGGGCGCCAGCTGGATATCGCCGGTCGGCGCCATCGAGACGACGCCGTTTTCATCGCGGCTGGTCTCGTGAAACTCGGCCATGCCGGCGATCGGGGTCTTAAGTCCGGTCAAGGTCACTGGCGTCATCGAGCCGTTGCAGAGCGAGAAATAAGCGGCGGTCATGGCGCTTGCATCTTTTTGTTCGCGGACCCAGGCGTTGCTTGCGGTGACGGCGCCGCCTTCACTGGCGGCGCAGGAAAGCGCTTTGGCCGCGGGCGCGTCTGTCTGCTGCTCGCGGGCGCACGCGGCGAGCGTGAGGATGCTGAAGAGGGCGGCGGTCAGTCTCATCGCAAAAGAACCCTTATGGCTGCTGGCTGCTTGATCTACTCTCGACTGCGGGGATCTGCAAAGCCCGGCCGGCCGGTGTTTGCGTTCGGTGACGTTAAGGCTATGACAGGTTTGCGCAAGCAAGGACCCGGCCCATGGACGCTTTTGAAATCGCCCGCCTGCAGCAATATTTCCGGACCAAGTTCGGCCTTGGCAATCTGACCGTCCGCGGCCGGCCGAACAAGGACGATTCGGCGGAAGTCTATTTCGGCGACGAGTTCCTTGGCGTCATCTTCCGTGACGATGAAGACGGCGATCTGTGCTATCAATTCAACATGGCGATTCTCGACGAGGATCTTCCCGGACGCCAGGGCTGACGCCAATCTGATCAGGGAGACCGGCGCGTTGGGCGAGCGTGGACCAGGCCTCATTGGCGGGATTGCGGCCGGACGGCCGCTGCTCGCGGCGTTGGTCCTGTCATTTGGCGCGGCCGCCCTTGCCGCCGCCGGGTATCAGCAATCGCACCTGTCGTTCGCGAATGCGTCGGCGGCGTTCCTTGCAGCGCTCGTGATCGCTGTTTTGGCGCCGGCCTCGATTGCAGCGATTGCGCCGAAAAATTTCTGGCTGCGCGCGCTTTATGCGGGATTGGCCGCGGGCGTCATTCTCGCGCTGCGGCGGCTGATGCTGCAGACCGGTTTTACGATCAGCCCGTTCGATGAGCGCATTGCGCTCTCCGTTTCAGCGATGTGTGTTTTCGTTCTGGCGCTGGGGGCGCCGTTATGGCGCGCCGCTGTCGGCCTGTCGCTGATCGGCTTGTGCGCGTCGATCCTTGGCGCGACCGCTGGGCTTTCGGTTGTCGCGCTTGAGACGGGGGCAGGTGACTTGCCGACCGCCGGCGCGAGCCTTGCGCTCGCAGCGGCGTTCGGCGCAGTGCTTTCGATCCAGATTTCGGCGGCGTTTTCGCGCGCTTTCGCGGAAGGCGGCGACAATTTCTCAGCCGCCGCTGACGCTGCGCGCAGCGCGGCGGCGTCGGCGC
>JBGSVH010000147.1:0-4735 GCA_041753055.1 Parvularculaceae bacterium | reverse complement strand
CAGCGCCAAGACCCTTGGCCGGGTCAGTCTTGCCGCGGGCGATGACGAGGGCGCCGCGTCGGCGCTGCGCCGGGCCCTCATTGGCGATCCGGCGGACGCGGATCTTGCGCCCCTTTATCTTGAAGCGATGACGCGCCTTGGCCGGATTGAGGAGGCGCACTCGCTGCTGTCGGAAATCGTCCGTCAGTGGCCCGAAGCGGCGGGTGCTGGAGAAATTCTCAGCGCCAGCGCCGATTTCAAGGTTAATATTCGTCAATAAGCGGCCCGGAAAGCGCGGTCCCGCCATGGCAAAGAAATTGCTCACCCGTTAGGGTAACAGCGATTCGCGGCCGTAAATTCTGGCCAAAAATGACCCGCCGGGCCGCGACCGGCCCCGAATGAGAAGAAACGAGGTTAACTTCAATGATTATCCGCACCCTAGCCGCCGCGCTCGTCGCGGTATTTCTCGCCAGCTGCATGACGTCTGGCGATGTCCAAAGCACCGAACAGCTTCGCGCATCGCCTGCCAATGTCGCAGCCAGCTCATCGACTGCTGTTTCCCCCGACTATCTGATCGGACCGCTTGATCAGCTCGAAGTCTTTGTCTGGCGCGCGCCGGAACTCTCGACCAAGGTTACCGTGCGCCCTGACGGCCGCATTTCAACGCCGCTCGTCGAAGACATGGTCGCCGCCGGCAAGACGCCGACGAAACTGGCGAAAGATCTTGAAGGATCGCTCGGCCAGTATGTGAAGGCGCCGCAGGTCTCGGTCATCGTGTCGAATTTCACCTCGACCTTCGACCAGCAGGTTCGCGTCATCGGCGAAGCGCAAAAGCCGATTGCGCTTCCTTATCAGGCGGGCATGACCGTGCTTGACGTTATGGTCGCGGTTGGCGGCCTCACGCAATTTGCGGCCGGCAACAAGTCGGTGCTGATCCGCGGCACCGGCGAGGACCGTCAGTCCTATCGCCTGCGCCTCGACGATCTTCTGCGCAAAGGCAGGATCGGCGCAAACGTTCCGGTTCTTCCGGGCGATGTCATTCTGATCCCGGAAAGCATTTTCTAGGGATAATCCCGGGCGCCCGACACCCTCGTCGGGCGCCCGATTTTAGTAGGTGTACGGGGGATGGTTAGTCGTCTTGATATTGCGGATCTTCCGCGCTCGGTCATTCGCTACGGCGTTGGCCTTTGGCGCCGGCGCTGGACGGTCGCCGCTGTCGCCTGGATTGCAGCGCTCGCCGGTTTTTTTGCGTTGTGGCTTGTTCCCGACAAATACGCCTCAAGCGCGGTCGTCTATGTGCAGACGGAGACCGTGCTCGACCCGGTGATGAACGGCGTCACCGCCCGTCCGAACTACGAAAAACGCGTCGAAGTGATGAAGCTGCAGCTGCTGACGCGGCCCAATCTCGAGCAGATCATTTACCGCGCCGGTCTCGACAAAGAGATCACCGCGAAAAATCCGCGCGAGCGTCAGGCGCAGATGGAAAAGCTCATCGACCTCGTCTCGGGCGCGATCACCATCACCAGCCCGCAGGAAATGTATTTTGTCATCGACTACAAGAATTCCGATCCGACGATCGCCCGCAATGTCGTTGACGCCGCGCTCAATCTTCTGATTGAGCAGGATCTCGGCGCCAGCATTTCCGAAAACGAAGACGCGCGCAAACGCCTCGATACGGAGATCAAGGCATTTGACGAGAGGCTGACCGCGAAGGAGCGCGAAGTCGCCGCCTTCCGCCGGCTGCATGCTGAAGAGCTCGCCTCGGTCAGCGGCAATGATCGCGGCCGCGACCTGATGGAAGCCGAACTGTCGCGGGTCACCGACGAACTGGCGCTCGCCGAACGGCGCGTTGCAACCGCGCGCAGCCTGCTTGGCTCGACGCAGGCGACGTCGTCCGGATCGGATCTCGACAAGCTGATGGTCGAACTGGCTGCGCTCAGAAGTCAGTATCAGGAGAATTACCCCGACATTCAGGTCATCAAGGCGCGCATCGAACAGCTGCAGTCCGGCGGCGCCAACGATCTGCCTTCAAACCCCGAATACAAACGCCTCAGCGCCGAACTGCGCGCCGCGCAGGATATTGCAGCCGGTCTTGCCGATCGTCAGAAGCGGCTGCGCAGCGATCTTGATGCGCTTGCGGTGACAGCCGGGCAAGCGCCGCGCGTGGTCGCCGATCTCCAGCGCATCGAGCGCGATTACGACCAGACTCGCAAGAATTACGAAGAACTGGTCGAACGCCGCGACCGTCTGTCGATCACCGCCAATCTCGGCGCCGGCAGCCAGGGCGTTGCTTACAAGATTTTCGAGCGGCCGGAAGTCTCGCTCATTCCCGCCTCGCAGCAATTCCGCACCATGCTGATCGCGGGCGTCATTTTGCTGGCGGTCGGCGCGGGCGCGGCAGCGGCGCTGATCCTTACCTTCATGCAGAAATCTTTCACCCAGTCGTCGGAATTGCAGACCGCGTTCGGTCTGCCGGTGCTGGGCGCGCTTTCCGAAGTCCGGTCCGAAGCGGTTGTGGCGGAACGCCGGCGCGATGTCTGGCGCCTCGCCGGCGCCGGCGCCGGCCTCGCTGCGGTCGCGGTCTTTTATTTCTACTGGGAGGTTGTGCGCCTCCCGGCGGCGGCCGTCGACGGGGCCGCGACGGCGTCAATTAGCAGCGACCTCGCCAGCGCGGCCGGGAAACTGCGGTAGGAGCAGCCGATATGGGACTGATTGAACGGGCGATTGGCGGCGTCAAGGCGGCGGCGAATGATCGCACGCCGGACCGGACTGCCGTGCTGGGCGAGATGCGCAGCGTTCGTGTCGACTTCGCGCAGCTCCGGGCAAAAGGCGTTTTTACGCCCGAGGTCCGCGACGACCCGCAGGCGTTTGAACTGCGCGCGATTAAACGGCGGCTGCTGCGCCGCATCGGCTTTTTGCAGCGCGCCGGCAGGGATCGGCGGCAGGTTTCAGCGGCCGGGCGCAACCGCAACCTCATTCTCGTGACCTCGACCCGGCCGGGCGAGGGAAAATCCTTCGCGGCGGTCAATCTCGCCATGAGCCTGGCGCTGGAAGAGGGCGTACCGGTCTTTCTGCTCGACGGCGACCCGGCGCGGCCGCGGCTTCGGACCTATTTCGACCTGCCGGCGGGCGTTGGCCTGACCGATGTCATCGGCGACCTGGCGGTTTCGCTGTCGGATGTCGGGCATCGGATTGAAGGCCTGCCGCTGACATTCATCGGCGAGGGATCGAAGGTCGCCAACGCCACCAATCTCTTCGGTTCTTCTGAAGCCAAGCGGTTTTTCGCAAGTCTTTCAGCACTTTGCCCTGACGGGCTGGTGATCATCGACGCCCCGCCGATGCTGGCGACGACCGAGACGATCGCGCTCGCGCGGCACGCCGACGAGGTGGTTTTTGTGGTTGAGGCTGATTCGACCCCGCAGCCAGCGGCCGCAAGCGCCCTTGATGAACTGCTGGAACTCAATCCAAATGTCAGCCTTCTCCTGAATCGGTGTCTAGTACCGGCGGGAGGCTCGCATTATGCCGCCTATGAGTATTATGAAAAACGCTCCGATGAGGAGGGCGCCAGCGCCCTCCCTCGAGACAGGGGATAATAAAATGACCGTCGCAATACCCGCCATCGACAGGGCTTCACTGATGCGCCCGCTGCCGCACAGCGCAAAAAAAGCGCTGCTCGCGACCGCTGCGCTGTTTGTCGGCGGCCACACCGCAGCGCTCGCGCAAGGCCAGAATTCCGGACCGCAGGCGCAACTGCAATTCCGCAATGACTATTTCGGCTACGGCCTCTCGGTCGGACCGCGCGTTTCCTACAGCGACAACATTGCGCTGGCGCCCGGTGGATTTCGCGATGACGAGTTCGCCGCCGGGATCGCCTCGAACGGCAGCGCGATCTTTTCCAACAACCGGTTCACCGGCATTATCGACGGCAGTCTCGATGTCTCCTATCTGACCGATCAGGCCGAACTCGTCGCCAGCCAGGATGTCGGCGCGGTCGGCACGGCGACGATCGCCGACAATCTCTTTTATGTCGATGTCGGCGGATCAAGCACGCGCCAGCTCGCGGGCGAAAATGCGCGCTTCTCGCAGAACGTCAACGCCGGCCGCAGTCAGCGCGTTAATGTCCACAACGTTACCGCCAGCCCCTATTTCAATCACCGGTTCGCGAACGGATCGGCGGCGGAATTGCGCTATCGCTTCGGCCAGGTCTTCATCGACAGCAACAACAGCAATCTCAACGCCGCACAGTTCAACCGCAATTCGCGGACGCAGGAAGTCGTCGCCACCGTCGACAGCGGCAAGGCGTTCGACAAACTGCAGGTGACGGCGACCGCCTATGGCAACAAGACGCGCGATTACGGCGCGACGGCGTTTCAGGATTTTGAATTCAAGCAGGGGACGCTGCAGGGCGACGTCCAATACGCGCTCACGGACAATTTCGCGGTCACGGGCACGGTTGGCTATGACGATGTCGAAACCACGGCGCCGGCGACCTTCATTCCCGCCAGCCAGCTTACCGGCACCTTCTGGTATGCGGGCTTTCACGCCGTTCCGGGCCCAAAAACCGACATCCGGCTGCAATATGGCCGGCGCTATCACGATGACTTCATCAATGGCTCTCTGAGCTATCGTTTGTCGGAACGGGTGACCTTCTCGGCAGGCGCGTCGCGCACCCTGCAGACACGCTCGCAGGCGACGGCCGATCAGTACCAGGCGATGCAGCGCCGCACGCTCGACTTCGTCGAGAGCCTGCGCGCCG
>JBGSVH010000146.1:0-9260 GCA_041753055.1 Parvularculaceae bacterium | reverse complement strand
ACCGGCGCGGCCGCGACCGGGTCGCTGGCGGGGGCCGCAGGATCGGCTTTCTTGGCGCAAGCAGCTAAAACTGACGCAGAGGCGAGCAACGCGACTGCGAGCATTTTCGTTGTTATCTTCATTGTGATTATCCCCTTGGAGGTGAGTTTTCTTCGGCGTGCGCCAATTCGCTTAGTTTAAACCACTATAGCGCAAACGCGAAGCGGACGTTGAGCCGCCTTGACGGGGCGGCAATCAGGATAAAGATGTTGGAAACGAAGTTTCCCTCAGGCCCCAGATGACCGCTCCCGAGAATGTGATCCGCGAAATTGCCAGTATTGTCGGGCCGAAGGGGGTCATCAGCGGCGCCGATTCTGCGCCCTTTCTTCATGAGTTGCGCGGGCGCTGGCCGGGCCGGGCCTTAATGGTGGTTGCGCCTGCAAGCATCGAGGAAGCGGCTGGCGTCGTCCGCATCTGCGCGCGCGAGAATGTTGCAATCACGCCGCAGGGCGGCAACACCGGTCTTGTCGGCGGGCAAATTCCGCAAGCCGGCGAAATTCTCGTCAGCATGAAACGGCTGCGGAAAATTCGCGAGGCGTCTGCGACAGGGTCGACGCTGACTGTCGACGCCGGGGTGACGCTCGCCGAAGCGCAAGCGGCGGCGCACGCCATTGACCGGCTGTTTCCCCTGTCGATCGGCTCGGAAGGAAGTTGTCAGATCGGCGGCGTCATTTCGACCAACGCCGGCGGCGTCAATGTAATCCGTTACGGCAATATGCGCGATCTCGTTCTCGGGATCGAGGCGGTATTGCCAAGCGGTGAAATCTGGAATGGCCTCAAGCAATTGCGCAAGGACAATACGGGCTATGACCTGAAGCAACTCTTCATTGGCGGCGAAGGCACGTTAGGGCTTGTCACCGGCGCCGTCCTCAAACTGTTTCCGGCGCCACGCGAGAAAATGACGGTGTTCGTCGGCGTGCCATCGCCTGACGCAGCGCTTTTGCTGCTGTCGCGGGCGCAATCGGCGAGCGGTGGCAATGTCACCAGTTTTGAGTTGATGTCACGCTTCATCATCGGTCTGGTGCTGAAGCACATACCTGACACGCGCGATCCGCTGGCGACGGTGCATCCGTGGTATGCGCTGGTCGAATTTTCCGCCGGTCACGAAGGCGCCTTGCGCGGAACGGTTGAAACGCTGCTCGCCGATGCGCTCGACGCAGGTGAGATCAGCGACGCGGTCATTGCGGAAAACGAAACGCAGGCCGCCGCCTTCTGGCGGATGCGCCATTCGATGTCGGAGGCAATGCGGCCCGAAGGCGGGCAGGCGAAATATGACGTCTCGGCGCCGGTGGCTTCGGTGCCAGCGTTCCTCGAATACGCTGACGCGGCGGTGCTTCGCGTTTGTCCCGGCGCGCGCATTATCGCCTTCGGGCATATGGGCGACGGCAATATCCATTATGACGTGCTGCAGCCTGCTGGCGGGTCCGCCAGCGACTTCGAACGGGCGCAAAATGCGCTCGAACAGGTGGTCTATGACGCAATCGATCGTTTTCAGGGGTCGATTTCGGCCGAACACGGTGTTGGCCTTGCGCGGCGCGACGATATCGCCCGCCGTAAACAGCCCGCTGAAATTGCCATGATGCGCGCGATCAAGGCGGCCCTCGACCCGCAAGGCATAATGAATCCCGGAAAGATGCTTTAGCGCCGGATTAGTGCTATCCTCGGTAGTCTCCCTGGGGAGGGGCCGATGAACCGCCTGCTTCGATTGATTTTTGCTGCGCTGCTGCTTGCTGCATGCAGTCCGGAGACGATCTTTGCCGGCGACCTGATCGACGGGCGTTATTACCTTGCCGGCGACGCCAGCGATCCGCCGTCCGGCAAAATGGTCTGCTACCGGCGATCGAACGGCGCCTGCGACATCCGCGTGCCGGGCCCGGTCGTGGAGATTGGTTTTGACGACGACTATATCAGCGCCGAAGTCGCCAAGGGTAATGACCCGGAAGCGAGTGATTATTATTTCATCGTCCGCCTGTTTGATTCGCAATACGCCAATGGCGCGCAGTGTCTCGATGTCGAGAGCACGCGGATCGCATCGGCGAAAAAAGACAAGAAAAAACAGGAATGCGACGTCGTCTTTTCGAAAAAGACCGTCAAAATTCGCGAATCGAACTGCGCTGTGCGCGGCCCCTTCAGTGAGGAAGAATTCCGGGCGCTGCGCAAATGCCACTGCGTGCCGATCAGCTATGGCGCCGACGAGGTCAAATGCATTCCGGGAGTTGCGCCGTTTGGGACCAGCGCAGAAGTCTTGACGCCGCAGCCCTGACGCCCGATTGATCGGGCATGCTGATTCTTATCTCACCCGCCAAGAACATGAATTTTGATCCGGCGCTAGCCGAAACGCCCGCCGCAACCAAACCGGTCTTTCTGAAGGACGCGCGCGATATCGCCGGCGTCGCCAGGGAACTGAGCCCGGCGCGGCTCAAAAAGCTGATGGGCATTTCCGACAAGCTTGCGGAACTAAATCACGAGCGGTTTGTGACGTTTCGCGGCGACGGCAAATCGAATGTGCAGAAACCGGCGGCGCTTGCATTCAATGGCGAGGTCTATCTTGGCCTCGACGCCAAAACGATGAGCGCCAAAGATTTTGCCTTTGCCCAGGATCATGTGCGGATCCTGTCGGGGCTCTATGGGTTGTTGCGCCCGCTTGACGCGATCGAGCCCTATCGCCTTGAAATGGGATCCGGCCTTAAAAATCCGCGCGGGAAAAACCTCTATGAATTCTGGGGCGACCGGATTTCGATGGAGATCAACAAAACGCTGAAAGGCCGCAAGAACCCGGTTGTCATCAACCTCGCCTCAAACGAATATTTCGCCGCTGTCGACCGGGACGCGCTCGACGCGACGGTCGTGACGCCCTCGTTCAAGGACGAAAAAGACGGCAAGCTGCGGGCGCTGCAATTCTTCGCCAAGCGGGCAAGGGGATCTATGGCGCGCTGGGCGATCGACAAGCGGATCGACACTATCGATGCGCTCAAGAAATGCGACGCGGACGGCTACAAATTTCGTGCGAAAGAATCGACCGAAACAGAATGGCTGTTCACAAGGCCGCAACCGCCGTTGAAGAACGGCAAATAGCAGCCGATCACCAATGCTGGAGGAAGACTGACATCAAGGGTGCTGAGGTTGCGCCGGTGAGCGATGCATCCTATTTCAAAACATCTCCCGCTGCCCGACTTCTCGCGCCAATTCCTCGCCTTCGTTGCGGGCGTTGTTCACGGCTTTCGATACCTGATGCCAGGTCCAGAAGCCTTTCGGCTGAGCGGCGGTTAGCGCTTGTGCGGCGCCTTTCTGCGTCTCGTCGATGTCAAGCCAGCACTCGAAATTCTCCGGCGCGATGACGGCCGGCTCGCGATTGTGCAGCGGCGCGATGTCCGGCCCCGCCGCCGCCGTAATGATCGCTGCGGTGTCGATTTCGCCGCCGTCGGGATCGACCGCCGTTTCCCAGATGCCGCCGAAGGCAAACAGACCGCCCGCTGACGGTTTGATGAGGTAAGGCTGGCGCGCGCCTTTTTCTGTCCGCCATTCGTAAAAGCCGTCAGCAGGAACAAGGCAGCGACGGCGGTTGAATGCAGAGCGAAAGGTTGGCTTTTCCGCAACCGTTTCGCCGCGCGCATTGATCAGCGGCTTTGTCCCGACCTTTTCGAAATAGTCCTTCTTCGCCCAGGACGGGATGAAGCCCCAGCGCGCCAGCGCAAATTCGCGGGCGCGCCGTTCATTGATGCGAATGATCGCGATCGGCTGCGTCGGCGCGATGTTCCAGCGCGGCGGAAAATTGTCGGTGACCGAGATCCCGAAGAGCTGGCCGACCGCTTCGGGCGGCGAGGTGAAGACATATCTTCCGCACATAATGAAACCGACTATAAGGCCGCATGGGCGAACGACCAATCAGCATCGGCGTCGGCGCCGTGGTTTTCCGGGGGCCCGAGGCGCTTGTCATCAAACGCGGCAAGCCGCCCCTTCTCGGTCAATGGTCGATCCCGGGCGGCGGGCTCCATCACGGCGAGCGTCTTGAAGATGCTGTCCGCCGCGAAGTCTTGGAAGAAACCGGCGTCGCCATTCGCCTCGGCGGTCTCATCGGCGTCTTCGAGGCGTTGCCGGGTATGCATCCCGATCGATCGTTCGGCCGTCATGTGGTGATGGTCGATTATTGGGCCGAATGGGCGGCGGGCGAGCCGGTCGCCGGCGACGATGCGGCGGCGGCTGAATTTGCGACCATCGACGAGGCGTTGCGGCGGGTTTCCTGGGACGAGACGCGGCGCGCCATTGCGGGCGCTGTAAAACTCCGCAATACCGTCAAGGAACGGCCCTAATCGAAATTTACGCATGCCCGTTATGATCAAGCGTCTTGTTATAATTCTGATCTTTTTGGCGTCGCTGCCGGCGGCGGCGGAAGAAGATTACGCGGCGCGCCGGGCGGCGCTGACCGGCCTGTCGCGCGTCCTCGGCGAACTTCATCATATCCGCCGCATGTGCGAACCGGATCGCGAAGCCGATATCTGGCGCGACCGGATGAAGCGGCTTGTCGATCTCGAACTGCCCGCCTTCGATCTCCGCGAGGAAATGGTCGGCGCCTTCAATGACGGCTATGTCTCGGCGCAGACGCGCTTTCCTTATTGCGATCGCGACGCGGAAGATTATGCGGCGGCGCGTGCAGTTGAAGGCGAAGCGATCGTCGCTGATCTGACGGCGCCGCTTTACGAATCCGAACGCGGTGAAGATGCCGTCGGCGTTAACGTCTTTCGCGGCGTCGAGCCGCAATAGAAGACGTTAGACCGTTTCCTGAAACCGCATCGGCTCGCCAATCGCCGCGCCGAGAATCTCGTTCTCGCGCATCACCGTCCTGCCGCGAATGATGGTCATGACCGGCCAGCCCGTGACTTTCACGCCGTCAAACGGCGTCCAGCCGACTCGCGAGGCCGACCATTGATGCGTGATAGTCTCCCGCCGTCGCAGGTCGACGATAGTGAAGTCGGCGTCATAGCCGGCGGCGATCCGGCCTTTGCCGGCGATCTGAAAGATGCGGTTGGCGCCATGACAGGCGAGATCGACAAAGCGCGCGAGATTCAGGCGCCCTTCGGCGACATGATTGAGCATCACCGGAACAAGCGTTTGAACGCCCGGCATCCCGGAAGGCGAGGCTGGGTAGGGTTTTTCTTTTTCCTCGCGTGTGTGCGGCGCATGATCGGATCCGATAACGTCGAAAACGCCCTGCTGAAGGCCGGTCCACAGGCCGTCGCGATGGCTGGCGTCGCGGATTGGCGGGTTCATTTGTGCCAGCCCCATGAGGTCGCGATAGCAATCCGGCGCTGCGAGCGTCAAATGTTGCGGTGTCACTTCGGCGGTTGCGATGTCTTTGGCCGCCGCCAGAAGCGGGATCTCGTCAGCGGTTGAAACATGCAGCACATGGATGCGGCGGTGCGCTTCGCGCGCAAGGCGCAATAGCCGGATCGTCGATGAAACCGCCGCCTCGGCCGTTCTTACATCGGTGTGCGAAGTCCAGTCGCCGTCGCGCGCGAACTTCTTGTTGTCGCGCAGCATGAATTCGTCTTCGGAGTGGACAGCGACGCGCCGCGATCCGTGACGCAACACGTCAAGGACGCCGGCATCGTCTTCGACCAGAAGATCGCCGGTCGAGGCCCCCATGAATATCTTGACGCCGCAGACGCCCGAAAGGCGTTCCAGTTCGACAAGGTCCTTCGGGTTTTCATGCGTGGCGCCGACATAAAAGGCGTGATCGCAGAACATCCGGTGGCGGGCGCGGCGAAGTTTGTCTTCAATCGCCGCGGCGGTCGTCGTCAGCGGGTTGGTGTTCGGCATTTCGAAGACGGCGGTGACGCCGCCAAGAACAGCGGCGCGGCTTCCCGATTCGAGGTCTTCCTTGTGCGTCGGCCCCGGCTCGCGGAAATGCACCTGGGTGTCGATGACGCCGGGAAGGACGTGAAGCCCCGCGCAGTCGATTGTCTCACCGGCGCTCGCCCGCGAAAGGTCGCCTATCTCGGCGATTCGCCCGGCAATGACGCCAACATCGCGTTTTCCTTCGCCATCATGATTGGCGACGACGCCGTTCTTCAAAATGAGGTCAAAGGTTTTCATCATATACATCCTTCTACCGGGACTTTGGCGCTGGCGCCAAGGCGGGCCCGGACCGCCAAGAATAATCTTTGCCACGACGAACGTTTTCGGGCTGAATGACCGGTGATCCAAGAATGGGGCGCCGCCATGCATCAACTCCCGGCTGTCAGCGTTTCGATATTTCTGCTGTGTTACGTCCTCGCCCAGATGGCGATCGGCATCTGGTTCGGACGCGGCGCCAAGTCCGATACTGACTATTACCTTGCCGGGCGGCGGCTCGGGATCGCGCCGCTGGCGCTGTCGATCTTCGCGACGTGGTTCGGCGCTGAAACGATCCTTGGCTCGGCCGCGGCGATTTCGCAAGGCGGCCTGTCGGGCGCGCGCGCCGAACCCTTTGGCTATGCGATCTGCCTCGCATTGATGGCGGTCCTGATTGCAAGCCCGATCCGCGAAAAGGGATATATCACGATCGCCGATTTTTTCCGCGATCGTTTCGGCAAGACGGCGGAACTTGCAGCGGCGGTCATCAGCGTCATCATTTCGGTCATCTGGGCCGGCGCGCAATTGCTGGCGATCGCCGCGATCCTTGAGACCGCTGTCGGCATTCCGGGCGTCATCACGCTTTTTGTCGCCGCGGCCGTTGTCATCGTCTACTGCTATTTCGCCGGATTGATGGGCGATGTTGCAACCGACGTCGTGCAGGGCGTCTTCCTGATCATTGGCGCCTTTATTCTCTTCTTCGCGGTATCCGGACGCTTTGGCGGCGTCGAAGGCATGTTTGCGTCCATAGAGATAGACCAGCTGCGGCTGATCGCTCCTGGCGAAAGCATCTTTTCCCGCATTGACGCCTGGGCGATCCCGGTTCTTGGCAGTCTTGTCACACAGGAAGTGATCACGCGCTTCTTGGCGGCGCGCACGGCGCAGATCGCCCGTGCGGCGTGTTACTCCGCCGCGGCTGTCTATTTGTTTATCGGGGCGGTTCCCGTCATCCTCGGGCTTGCCGGCGCGCATCTACTGGTTCCGGGCGGCGAGGGCGACAATTTCATCCCCGCGCTGGCGATCGAAACCCTGCCGCCGTGGCTATCGATCTTTTTTATCGGCGCGTTGTTTTCTGCGATCCTTTCAACTATCGACTCCAATCTGCTCGCGGTGTCGTCACTTGTCTCGATCAATATTCTCGCCCGGCGCCATGCGCATGCTGACGAAAAGCATCAGCTGCGCAATGCGCGGCTGGCGACCGTATGCGCGGGGCTTGGCGCGCTGGTGGTTGCGATGAGCGGCTCGAATATCTATGAATTGCTGGCGATGACGTCGGTGTTCGGCCAGGGCGGCATCCTGATCGCGACGCTGATCGGGCTCCGGTCGAAATTCGGCGGACCGAAAGCGGCGCTTTTCTCAATCTTTGTTTGCGTTGCCTTTAACGTCGCAACGCTTGTCGTCTCTCCGATGATCGATGCGCTGGGGCAGGGCATGCAGGTGATGCAAAGCTTCGCCGCGGTTTTAGCGGGCGACGTCGCGCCGATCGACGGATATTTCCTGCTCTCGGTCCTTGCATCGATTGCCACCTATGTTGGCGTCGCATTTTTTGAAAAGCGAGCAGGCGATGCTGCGCCGGCTACATGACCGGCGTCCCGCTCAAAATGCGCCTTGACCATCTCTTGGTCGAACGCGGCCTTTTTCCGTCGCGCGCGCGGGCGCGAGGCGCGATCAAGGCAGGGCTCGTCAGCATAGGCGGCGCCGTCATTGAAAAGCCCGCCGCAACCATCGCCGCCGATGCGGCAATCGATGTCGCCGGAGATGTTCACGATTATGTATCGCGCGGCGCGTTGAAGCTGGAGCATGCTCTCGAAAAATTCGACATCAGCGCGGAAGGGAAGATATGTCTCGACCTTGGCGCATCAACCGGCGGCTTTACCGAAGTGCTGTTGCGCGCCGGCGCCAAAAAAATCTACGCAATTGACGTCGGAACCGGACAGCTCCATCCGAAGATCGCGGCCAATGCGCGCGTTATCGCTCTTGAGAAGACACATTCAAAAGATGTTACACGCGCCCTGGCGCCGGACCCAATCGATCTCGTTGTTTGCGACGTCAGTTTCATCAGCCTGAAAAAAGCCCTACCGCCAGTGCTGGTTCTGGCCGCGGCGAATGCTGCGTTAATTGCGCTGATCAAACCGCAGTTTGAACTTGGTCGGGAAAAAATCGGCAAAGGCGGTCTGGTGACGGCAAGCGCCGGTGAAATTGACGCCTTGATCTGTGATATCAAAGCGTGGCTTATCGCGCAGAATTGGGTGATAAAGTTGGTCATTGAGAGCCCGATCGCCGGCGGCGACGGCAACAAGGAATTCCTGATTGGCGCGGTCCGGTCGGCATAGGCCAGTGAAGGACGCGCCGCCCTCTCGCGCTGTCGTTGAAATTGACGAAATTGGCCCAGGCGGCGATGGCGTATCAATTGTCGACGGCGTGCGTGTCTACACGCCGTTGACGGCGCCCGGCGATCTGGCGCTGATCGAAATTCGCGGCGAGCGCGGCACCTTGATCGAATTGCGTGAAAGGAGCGCCGTCCGCGCTGATCCGCCATGCCGGTATTATGGCGATTGCGGCGGCTGCGCCTTGCAGCATGTGACGCAGGAGTTTTATCGAAACTGGAAACGGGCGCGCCTTGTTGAGGCGCTGGCGCGCGAGGGACTGCGCGATATCGCGTTCGCGCCGACGATTGAAACGCCGGCCGCGTCGCGGCGGCGGGCAACTTTTACAGCCGTCAGATCGCGGGATGGCGTCGTTCTCGGATTCAACCGGCGCCGGTCGTCGCAGATCGTCGATATCGATGGATGCCTCATTCTTGAACCAACGCTTGGCGCCCGCCTGCCGGCGCTGCGGCGGATTGCGGCGCGGTTTGATGCGCCGCAATTTGATCTGACGGCGACGGTCTGTGAAAACGGGCTGGATGTGTCGGTAAGAAGCCGGAAGGCCAGTGAACCACGCGGCGCGGCGCTGACCGACCTGATCGCGCTCGCGCGGGACGCCGGTATCGTTCGTTTGTCGCTGAATGGCGAGGCGGTTGCACTTCTGGCGCAACCGTTTGTGCTGTTTGACGACGTCGCGGTCACGCCGCCGCCCGGCGGTTTCCTGCAGGCGAGCCGGGACGGCGA
>JBGSVH010000145.1:0-10791 GCA_041753055.1 Parvularculaceae bacterium | reverse complement strand
AGCGCGGGACTGAACTTGAGAAGTCCATCGCACCAAACCATAGGGACTTGTCCCGCGCGATCTCTTCCAACGCCTCGGGGAAATTCCACCCGCGAGAACGAGGACCCGCGCCCCAAAGGTTCTAAGGTGCGGGTTTTCGGGTTTTCAATGCGATGCGCAGCGCGCGCTTTACGCCCCGTGCGTTCCGTCGCATCTTGTTCGCGCCGCAACCGCAAAGCACACGGATCATGAAATTTCCCGTCTTCAAGGCCTTTAGCGCAACGCTTGCTTATCTCGCCCAGCACGCGGCCGCGCTCGCGACCGCGCTGTGGCTTCCGGCTTTGCTGCTGATGGCGGGGACGGCCGCGATCATGCCTCAATATATCGACAGGGTGATCTCGATTTCGGCCCTCGGCGCGCATCCGGATCCGGCTGAGGCCGCAGCGCTGCTGGGCCCGATGTTCAAGTCGGTCGGCCTGTTGCTGCTGATGGGCGCTGTCCTTTACCCGATGCTGATTGTCGCGAGCCTTCGTCATCTGGTGCGCGGCGACCCGTTGAAAGCGCCCTTCTATCTCGCTTTTGGCGGCGATGAATTGCGCGTGCTTGGCGCTTATGCGCTGATCATCATTTTGACCATGGTGGTTTATCTGGTGTTCGCCCTTGCCTTTGCGGCGCTGGCGGCGGTGCTGGCGCTGATTTCGCCGGCATTGGCGGGTTTCGGCGCGCTCGGCGTCGGGCTTTTCGGTCTTGTCGCGATGCTCTGGTTCATGGCGCGGATTTCTGTGACCTTTCCGGCGGCGATCGCGACCCGGTCGATCGGCCTCGCGCAATCATGGCGCGCAACCAAAGGCAATGCAGCGCCGCTGGTTTTTTTCTGGATTCTCATTGGCGTTATTATTGTCGTCATCGGTATTGTTTATGCCGCAACGCTGATGCCGGGGCTCCTCGCTGTTTACGGCGACCTATTCGCGGCGGGCGCAGATCCCGCCGCGCAGCAAGACGCCAGTATCCGCCTGTTGCAGGCGCAGCGCGATCTTTACGACATCAAGAGCTCCGCGTTCTGGCCGTTCATCATTGGCACCTTTGCCTACACCATAGTGATGATGGCCGTCATCAACACGGCGTCCGGAACCGCCTGGCGGTATCTGACGGATCGGAGCCCGGCGGCGTAGATCATGTCAGACAAGGTTACAGCGACAGGCGTTCGCGCAGCAGCGGACCGCATCAGGGGCGCGGCGGTGGTAACGCCGCTTCTCGAAAACGAATGGCTGAACGCGCGCGCCGGCGGACGCGTCCTGATGAAGGCGGAAACGTTGCAGCATGGCGGCTCGTTCAAGTTTCGCGGCGCCATGAACCGCCTGTCGAAACTGACGCCGGAAGAGCGCCAGCGCGGCGTGCTCGCCTGGTCGTCGGGCAATCATGCGCAAGGTGTTGCGCGCGCGGCGCGGCTGTTCAGGACGCCGGCGACCATCGTCATGCCAAGAGACGCGCCAGCGCTGAAGGTCGCGCAAGTCAAAGCCTATGGCGGCGAGATCATTTTCTTCGATCGCTACAGCGAAGACCGCGAAGCGATCGGACGGCGGATCGCCGCCGAGCGCGGCCTCGCGCTGGCGCCGTCTTACGATCATATCGACATCATCGAAGGGCAGGGGACGCTGGCGCTCGAAGCCGTCGATCAGGCGCGTGCGGCCGGCGCCGTCTTTGACGCCTTCGTCATCTGCTGCGGCGGCGGCGGCATGACGTCGGGCTGCGCAACGATCCTTGAAGAGATTTCGCCAAAGACCGAAATCTACATCGCCGAGCCGGAAGGCTTTGATGAAACATGGGCGTCAATCAAGGCTGGCCGCAAGCTGACCGCCGACATCGCGCAAAAGACGCTTTGCGACGCGCTGGCGACGCCGTCGCCCGGCGACATCACCTTTCCGATCATGCATCGCCTTGTCAAAGGCGGCTTCACCATCAGCGACGATGAGGTCTCGGAGACGATCGCCTGGGCGTTCAAATATCTGAAACTGGTGCTGGAGCCCGGCGGGGCGGCGGCGCTGGCGGCGGTTTATCACCGGAAAATTGACGCCGCCGGGCGGACCCTTGGCCTCACCCTGTCCGGCGGCAACATCGATCCGTCCCTCTATGCGACAATTCTGCGGCGGTTTGGGTGAAAATAGCCCGAAATCACCCCGTTTCGATCATTGAAATGTTATAAAGTAGCTCTATCTCTCAGGCTGGGCTAGAAGCTTTCTTACGGGGTTTTCACCGTTTGATAGCCAATCTGTGGCCTGATCGGGACAGGCAGGATCCTGACCCAGGATGAAATGGAGGAATTGGCCGATGGCCGTTCTGAAGGAAACGAACCGGGCGGTCGACAAAGGCGGCGAGGCTGCGCTGTCGGTCCGCGAGCTGGCGGCGCTTGGCGGCAAGACACTGGTCTATGTCAGGACCGTGCTTGCCTGCGAAGTCCTTGACGATCTCGTTGATGACGACACCGGCGCGATCATCGATATTCCGGGCGACACCACCCTTTACTCCGTCCATTCCGGTGACGGCCAGCGCATCGCGCTTGTCGGCGATCGGGCGCTCGCCTTTGCGGCGGCGCGCCAGCACGAAATGAACCCGGTCAGCGTTCACTAACCGAGCCTCCCACTTCCAGATTTGAAGATCAGGCCGCGGCGTTCGACTGCGCCGTGTCGGCGGCGATGGCGAACAGCGCTTCTTGTGTGCCGGCGCCGCGCAGCGCTTCGCGCACACGCTCATCGCGAAGCAACCTCGAAACCTTCGCCAGCGCCTTGAGGTGCGCCGCGGTCGCATCCACCGGCGCCAGAAGCACGAAGATGAGATCGACCGGCTGGTCGTCCACGGCCTCGAAATCGACGGCGTGATCGAGCTTGGCGAGAATGCCCTTGATCTCGCCGAGGCCTTCGATCTTGCCATGCGGAATTGCAACACCGCGGCCGACCCCAGTCGACCCCAGCTGTTCGCGGTCCATCAACGCCTGCCGGATCGAGGCTGCAGACGCGCCCGTCAAGGCCGCCGCCTTCTCGGCCAGCAGCGACAGCGCCTCGCGCTTGCAGCTCGCGTGAAGGTTCAAAACCGTCGCTTCAGGAGAAAGGAATTCAGAAAGTCCCATAACACTCACGGCTGCCTTTTTGTCTCGTCATTGCAAGAAAGGGGTCAGCCAATACCGCTCCAATTTACTTGCCTGCCGGAAATTTCCCCACCGACCGTCTGGTTCCGGGATTCAAGGGGCCGGGTCGATCCAGCCGATATGTCCATCGCGCCGACGGTAGACTACATTGAGCCGACCATGGGCGGCGTTCTTGAACACGATCGCCGGGCTCTCTGCAAGGTCTAATTGCATGACCGCCGCGCCGACTGTCATTTCCCGCAAAGAGGTCTGATTTTCCGCGACCACAACCGGCGTCGGATCGCCGGATTCCTGCTCGAGATCGGCGTCGTCTTCCTCCGGCAGCGGAGCGAGCGTGTAATAGGACGCCTGCTCGGACGGCATCGGTTCGGCCCCGCCATTCGGGTGGTGATTTTTGAGGCGCCGCTTGTAGCGGCGGACGCGTTTTTCGAGCTTTTCAAGCGCCGTCTCGAACGCCGCATAGGCGTCGCCGCCATCACCGTGGGCCGCCAGGAAAACGCCGGAATAAAGATGCGCGGTCATCTCGCACTCAACCAGATGTCGCTCCTTGGTGAAGGTGACGATCGCTTCCGCGCCATTGCCGAAATATTTTTGCACGCCCTCGGAAAGCCGATCCGAAACATGCGTCTGGAGCGCATCGCCGAGATCGATGTTCTTGCCGCTGACCTGAATTTCCATGAAGGCCTCCGTTATGGCCCGGCAACACTACGCCGGGCAGTTTTCCTTATATCGGGCCTTGGGGTCTGAAATCAAAGCCCCAAGGGCTCCGGAAGTCGCCTCGGAGCAAAAAGAATCAGATCGCTTCGCGCAAACTGGCCCTACGGCGCTGCACGGACGAAACGATGTTCATTGTCTCGCGATATTTGGCGACGGTTCGGCGCGCGATTTCGACGCCTTCACCACGGAGAATTTCAACGATCCGGTCGTCTGACAACACGTCGTCGATGGTTTCATTGTCGATAAGCTCGCGGATTCTGAAACGCACTGCTTCGGCGGAATGGGCTTCGCCGCCCTCGCTTGAGGCGATCGACGCGGTGAAGAAATATTTCAGCTCAAAAATGCCGCGCGGGGTTGCAACATATTTGTTGGCGGTGACGCGAGACACCGTCGATTCGTGCATGGAGATCGCATCAGCAACCGCCCGCAAATTCAAGGGGCGCAGATGGCGCACGCCATGTACCAGAAACGCATCCTGCTGGCGGACAATTTCGCTCGCGACCTTCAAGATCGTGCGCGCGCGTTGATCGAGACTTTTCACCAGCCAGTTGGCGTTGGCGAATTGCTCGCTGACAAACAGCGTGTCCTCCTCGCGGCATTTCAGCTTCGAGACTTCGGTATAATATATCCGGTTGACCAGAACTTTCGGCAAGGTTTCGGAATTCAGTTCAACCTTCCAGCCGCCGTCCTGCGACTTTCGGACAATGACGTCGGGCGTCACGATCTGCACCGGGTCGCCGCCATAGGCGTAGCCGGGCTTGGGCGTCAGCGCGCGCACTTCCGCGATCATGTCGCGGATGTCTTCCTCGTCGGCGCCGGTGGCCTTGATAAGGCCTTTCAGATCGCTTTTCGCCAGCAATTCGATATTGTCGATGAAGGCCTGCATGGCTGGGTCGAGGCGGTTCTTGTCAGCGAGTTGCAGCGACAGGCATTCTTTCAGATCGCGCGCGCCGACCCCCGACGGCTCAAACGTCTGGATCAGGCACAGTGTCCGCTCGACATCATCGGGGTCGGCGCCAAGCCGTTCCGCAATGGCGTCGACGTCTTCGCGCAGATAGCCGGCCTCGTCGATCAGATCGATCAGATACGCGCCGATGAAAATCGTCAGCGGCTCGCGCGTGGCGACATGCAATTGTTCGGTCAGGTGCTCCCAGAGCGAAATGTCCCGCGTCAGCGTCTCGCCGAACTCGCGGTCATCTTCAAAGGAAGATCCGCCGCCCGAGCCGGCATTGGCCCATTCGTTCGATTTGTATTCGGTGTCGCCTGACGAATTGGCTGAATCGCCATCGTCTTGCGGGGCGTCGATCGCTTCGGCCGCAGCAGCCGCAGCGCTGTCGCTTTCAAGGTCAATTGCGGCCGCGGCGGGCTCTTGGGCATCGCTGCCGGTGCGTTCCGCGGGCTCAGCCGCTTCCTGTTCGGCGGCGCGCTCAAGGAAGGGGTTTTCTTCAAGCTGCTGTTCGACAAATTCCGACAGCTCAAGATTGGAGAGCTGCAGCAATTTGATCGCCTGCTGCAGCTGCGGCGTCATGACGAGCTGCTGCGATTGCCTGAATTCCAGTCTCGGAGCTAACGCCACACCGCCCCCTTACTCCCGTTACATCTGGAAGCGATCGCCGAGATAGACGCGCCTTACGTCCTTGTCTCCAACGATGTCGCTCGGCGCGCCCTCGATGAGGACTTCGCCTTCGTGAATAATGTAGGCCCGATCGATAATATCGAGCGTTTCGCGGACATTGTGATCGGTAATCAGAACCCCAAGACCGCGGTCTTTAAGGTGCAGCACCAGTTCGCGAATGTCGGCGATGGCGAGTGGATCGATGCCGGCGAACGGCTCATCGAGCAGCATGAATGCAGGGCCCGTCGCCAGCGCGCGCGCAATTTCAACGCGGCGGCGTTCACCGCCTGACAGCGCCAGAGCCGGCGCGTTGCGAATATGGGTGATGTTGAACTCGTTCAGGAGATCGTCGATCAGCGCCTGTTGCTTGTCCTTGCTCTTTTCAACCAGTTCGACAACCGCGCGAAGGTTCTGTTCGACCGTCAGGCCGCGGAAGATCGAGGCCTCCTGCGGCAGATAGCCAAGGCCAAGGCGCGCGCGCTGGTACATCGGCAGGCGCGTCACATCGTGCCCGTCGATCGAAATCGATCCAAAATCGACCGGGATAAGCCCGGTGATCATGTAAAAACACGTCGTCTTGCCGGCGCCGTTCGGGCCCAACAGGCCAACCACCTCGCCGCGCTTCACGCTCATCGAGACACCGCGGACAACCGGCCGCCGCTTGAACGTCTTGCCAAGATTTTCGGCAAACAGGCCGCCGCCGCCTTCGACCACGGTCGGGCGGGGTGGGGTGCGCTTGGCCGTTTCGGGGCTGGCGCTGCTGGGGCCTGGCTCAGGGGTCATCTTATCGGCCATTAGGGGCGCCTCTCTTTAAGGTTTGGTGAAGTCATGACTGTTCACTCGCCGGTTTGGCATAAAAAATGCCCCGGATGCGCCGGCCGCTCGGCGAGGTGAACAAAAGCCGCTTGCTGTCGACCCAGTAAACCAGCTCGCCGCCGGTCATAACTTGTTCACCTTGCGTGACGACGACATCTTCAGAAATCGTGATGGTGCGCGATGTCGCGTCATAAACGCCGACCTTGCCGGTGATGGCTTCTTTGCCGTTGGAATAACGGACCGTCCCAAGCGCCCGGATCCGGGTGAAGGCTCCGCTTTCATCGAGATCGGCGACAAGTTTGTCCGCTGTCAGGATCGCCTCACCCTGAACGGCGCGGACATTACCGGTCCAGGTCGCAACATCGTCGACGACTTCGAGCCGGTCGCCAGTGATATCGATCGGCGCATTGCTGACTTGCGGCGCCAGTTGCGCGTTTGCGCCGCCGCTGGAAACAGCGACGAGCGCTGCGGCGATCAGGAAGGCCCCCGCCTTAATCATTCGATTCTCCGTTCTTCGGATCGCCGTTTTTCGGATCAATTGACTGCTTTTCTGCAGTGTTCGCCGACCCTTCAATCTGTTTTGGATAAAGCCGCATGCTGACCGAGCCTTCGAAAACAACCCCGCCATCGCGATTGTTGGCCTGCATGCGATCGGCTTTGAGCGTTGCCCCGCCTGGGCCGGCGCCAGTGACGCCGTCATCACTTTCTACCGTCTGGTCGTCAATCGAAACGGTCGCCGCCGACGATTTCAAAACGTAATTGCCGCGGCCGATCGCGTGTTCGAAGGTGACGCCATCTTTCAACAACAGCCTCTTGTCATCGGTGTTGAAGACGCCGGACTTTGCTTCGACAACTGATTGCTGGCCGCCGCCGACGGTTACAGCGCGCGGCTGGTCAAGCTCGACGATTTCCTTGCTTTCGGGTTTCTGGCTGGCGCTGTCGGCGGTGATTTCGTACGGGTTACCCTTCGCGTCGACGCCTGAAAATTGCGGCTTTGCCGAACGGAGATTTTGCGTTGTTGCGTTGAGGTCGGCAAAATCGTTGAGGAATGCATCGTCGCTGCCGCCTTTGCGCGTGGTGAGAAAGAATGCGGCGATGAGGAGGAGGGCGAGGACCGGCAGGGCGATGCGCAGCCGGCGCATCAGGGCGGCGCGGGCCGCAGCCTGCGCGCCGGTGGTCCGGCGGCGAATGGTCAATGAATCCAGCACGCCGCGATTGGTCCGCGCCGGCGCGGCGGGACCGTCGCCAGAAGTCGCAGCTGGATTAAGGGTTGCGTTCATCAACTTTCCGGCGGGACCGCTTGTGGAAACGGCCCGATTATCCCCTCTCTTCAATATAGTTGTCCCGCGGCCGACTTCACGCAAGGGGCGTGGTTTTTTGAGGGCGGCTTTTGTCGCGCCAGACGCCCTTTTCGCCGCGCCAGCAGTCACGAATGGGCGAGGATATCGATTTCGGGCCAGCCGGCGAGGTCAAGCGCGGCCCTCGCCGGAAGAAAGCGGAAACAGGCCTCGGCAAGGTCCGTCCTCCCCTCCCGCGCGAGCATGACGTCGAGTTTCGCCTTCATCGCGTGGAGATAAAGAACGTCCGACGCGGCGTATTCGATCTGCGCTTCGGTCAGGGTGTCGGCGCCCCAGTCGGACGACTGCTGCTGTTTCGACAGATCGACGCTGATCAGGTCCTTCGCAATGTCTTTGAGTCCATGCCGGTCGGTGAATGTACGGGTAAGGCGAGAGGCGATTTTGGTGCAGTAGACCGGGCTCGTTTCGACCTTCAGCCAGTGTTGGAAGGCGGCGATGTCGAAGCGCGCAAAATGGAAGATCTTGAGGATCGCCGGATCGGCGAGCAGGCGCGTCAAATGCGGCGCCTTGTAGGTCGCGCGGTCTAGCTGGACGACATGGGCGTCGCCGTTCCCGGACGACAGCTGCACGACGCAGAGCCGGTCGCGATGCGGGTTCAGTCCCATGGTCTCGCTGTCGACCGCGATCGACGCGCCAAGATCGAGGCCAGCGGGCAGATCGCCCTTATGGAGATAGTTGGTCATAGCGTTCCCGGCTGGTTGCGGGCGTGGCTGTAACACTGCCAGCCAATTCTGAAAACCGGCTGAAGACGGCGCCACCCTGACAGGCTGGGCGCGCGGTCCGCACGATTGCCGAACGCGGCGCGGCAGGCGGCGGTTTCGGTGACGGAACGGGGGCCGGGCCTAGTGGGCGTTTACTGCGACGCTGGCCTTTGTCGCGGCGCGTTCATAGGCCTCGACGAAAAGGTGTCGCTGGGCGTGGCTGCCGCCGACCCGTTCAAGGCGCGGCAGCGCCCGCGAAAAACCCTCGGCGGCGGCGGCGTAATCTTCCGCTGCAAAGGCGCGGACCGCTTCGGCGCAGGGAATGCCGGTATTGCGCCAGAACTCTCTGTAGGGATCGGTCGCCGCCCCGGCGTGACGGCGCAGCGAGGCGAGGAAGGCGTCGGCCTCGTCCGGGGCGCCCGCCCGCGCGAGCGCATAGAGATAATGCAGGTCGAGAAACGGCAGGATGTGTTCGCCCGCGCGCCGGCGGACCTCATTCAGCACAGGCGCCCAGCGCGCGCCAACATCAATCCCGCGCATTTCGAGTCGCCACAACATCGAAACGGCGCCGATCTGCTCCTGTGGGAATTCCGGCCATGCGCCCCAGAGCTTGGCGTCGTAAATCCCGAGCGCGTCTTGCGGTTTGCCGAGCGAGATCCGGAACAGCGCGGCGTGCCACCAATTGTGATCGCGGATGAAAACGCCCTTCTTGTCCCAGGTGTGCGAACAATGATCGAGCCAGCGTGCGCCGTCCTTGGCGCGCCCTTGCGTTTCCATCACATGCGCGACCGCGTGATGCGCCCAGGCGTCGTCGATCGCGATTTCACTGGCGCGCAAGCCTTCGTCTTCTGCTTCATCCAGCCGATGGTTCTGTTCAAGTGCGAACGCGATCATGCCGTGAGCGTAGGGCTGGCCTTCAAAGACAATGCGCGCGCGTTCGCCAAATCGCAGCAACGCCTCGCGGTCGCCAAGATTGAAGGCGTGATACTGCCCCCATTTTATGGCGCAAAGATCGGCGGGCCATCTGACGGTCAGTTCCTCAAGCGCGGCAAGCGCGCGCCAATAGTCGCGCGCCGCCCAGCTTTCAACGGCGGCGGCGAAAAGCCGCTCGCGGTCGGTTGCAACGCTTTCGGCAAGCCGCATGCGTGTCAGGTAGGGCGCGGCGCTCGTCCACCCTTCGGCGCCTTCAAAGGCAAGGTGAAGCGCTGCCGCGTGTGCATTCAAAAGCGCCGCGTTGGGCGAAGCGTCGGCGACGGCGAACAAATCGCGCAGCGACGATCCATAGGAGAGGAATTCACGGACATAGCGATCATAGCCCGTTGCCGCCCCGTCGGCGGCGTTGGAGATCGGCAATCCGGATTGGTCAGCGGCGGTCATGGTCGCCATAGAACACGAAGCGCTCCCTTGCGCCAACGGCGTTGTCGTCACGGTCTTTCACAATTGCGGAAAGCAAAACCCCCGCTCCGGGGAGCGGGGGTTGATGCGATTGAGATTGCGGACCTAGTTGTTCCGCATAATTCCGAGAATATTGAGGATATGCACGAACAAGGTAACGAACGACCCATACAGCGCAAACGCGCCAAAGATCGCGGCGCGGTCATTGGCGGCCCCGCCTTCGCGGTACATTTCCTTGATCATCTGCGTCTCGTAGGCGGTGACTGCGGCGAACACGAGGACGACCAGCGACGAAGTGATGAGGCTCATCATCGTCGACTGGAAAATGAGGGCGTTCAGCACAATTGCAACGAGAAGGCCGACGCCCGCCATGAACAGAAATGTTCCGATCGGCGACAGGTCGCGCTTGGCGGTATAGCCGTAAAGGCTGGTGGCGCCGAAAACCGAGGCGGTAATGAAAAACGCCTTGTAGATATCCTGCGCGGCGCCAGCGGCGTTAAAGGCGTAGAGCATCGGTGCGATCATCGCGCCCCAGGCGGCGGCGTAGACCCAGAAGAGGCCGTGGGCGGCAGTTTTCGAGCCTGAGAAAATGATCTTTGGCGCGAGCATGCCGATGCCGAAGATCGCGGCGAAAAGAACCCATATGATCGGCGTTCCGGCAATCGCCATCACTAGCGACGGGTTGGAGGCGACGGCCAGCGAGACGAGGCCGGTGCCGGCGACCGCCATCGCCATGTAATTGTAAACGCCGAGCATGTACTGGCGCAGGCCCTGGTCGATCGCACGGCCGTCGGCGCGAATGGTTGTTGCGCCGGAATTCCTGCGTAGGTCGTTCATGGGGTATTCAACCTTTCTTCGAGCTTCAACGAAAACCAACGGTGAATATCGGGATTTCCGCTTGGGGATACAAGGGTGCCAGCCTCGGTTCGCCTTCTAAATTCGAGGGTTAACCGATTTGGAAGCGGGCGGCGAAAAAGCCGTCGAGGCCGCCTTCGCCCGCCAGCATCGCCGGATGGGTGCGCAGATCGCCGTCGCGGTTGACGGCGGCGAGCCCGCCAAGTTCGGCCG
>JBGSVH010000144.1:0-11150 GCA_041753055.1 Parvularculaceae bacterium | reverse complement strand
CAAGGGCGCGATCGCCCGCGTCGCGCCCGCGCGTCCGCACGACGGCGGCGCAGGGGCTTTTTACGTCTTTCTGAAAGCAAAAGGCGCGGGAGCCGCGCCCCCGCGCCTTTGATCCGCAACCGGATCAATCCTACTTGCCGGCGCCCAGCATCTGCCAGACGACATAGGCCGCGAGCGCGACCGGAAGTGCGTACACAAGCAGGCGCGACAGGCGGATGAACATGGTCTCCACGAAGTCCGCAGCCCAGTCCGCTAGCGCTTCGTTCCACCAGCGGCGCTGCTTCTGCTTGGGAAGCTGCATCTGTTCGTCGGAAGTTATCGGCATCGCCGCAAGCACCAGCACACCGCGGTTCTTCCAACGCTGGAAGGCCTTCTTCATCGCGCCGTTCACCACCGACCCCCGCAGCCTGCGCGTCATCATGCTGAGGAGGTCATGCCGGAAATCGTCGGGCGTGAACTCAATGTCCAGCATTGTCGCCGCCGGCTTGTCGCGCTCGCTGTCTTCATCAAGGCGCGTGGCGGCGTGTTTGACGCCATAATTCCGCAGGAAGTCCTCTACGTCGCCGATTGACGCCGCCGTGCTGTCGCGGCGGAATTTCATCATCACCCGCACCCCGTGCGGCGGAACGGCTTCGATCCGCCCGGCGATCGCGCTGGCGACGCCAGCCGCAACCAGGAACGCCCCGAGAATTGTCGCGCCGAGATCGCCGCCGACCGCCATCCACGAAGGAACCTGCCAGATTGGAACCCCCGGATCGCCCATCAGGCCGGAAACGCCGACCACCAGATAGAGCAATCCGGCAAGCGCCAGCATCGCGCCGCCGACATTGAAGGCTCGCGAAGCGGCATTCGGAAGGCCGGCCGCAACGGCGCGCAACCGGCTGACCCAGTAACGCGTTTTTGCGTCGGTCGTCCGGTATGCGTCTTCAATCAACGTGTGGTCGGGGTTTACTTCAACGACCATGAAGCGGGTTTTTTCACCGGGCGCGTCATCGAAGTCATGATCAATGATCACATAGTCGGACGAACGCATGGCGACTTCATAGGGAAGCACCATGCCGAACAGCGACCCTGATTGCGCTTCGGCGCCAAGCGTCGAGAAAAACCGCGTTTCGCCGGAGACGGGATCAAAAAACGTATTTGTCTGGCGGGAAGTGTTGACGGTGCTCCTGGCGCGCCGCGCGAGTTCGCGGTGCGGTTCAACCATTTGCGGAAGCTCGTCGACGGTGACGCCAATGGCGCGCATGCCGTCAAGCCGGGACTTGCACCGCCTCGCGGCCTCGGGCCCTGCAAAAACGACATCAATCCGGTCGCGGATCAGTTTCTGGTCGCCCATATCGATCGGAAGACCGGCGCGCGGCATCTCGGCGTCCATCGCCGCGCTCGGCCGGTTGCCGCTGCCATTATCGACCGTTCCCCAGCTCTTGCGGAACCGTCTTTGTAAAGAGGAAAATCCGGTTCCGGGATGCGAGGATTGGACAATATCGTAGAGTTGCGATTCATGGACCGCGAGGCACAATTTGTCGGTCGCTTCCACCTGCGCGACGCCGCGCAGCGTATACAGGCTGGCGAGCGCCCTCAGCGATTCAAAGTCATAGCCGGCGTAAGGGTTGTAAAATGGAATAATCGCGAAATCAGCGGACCCCTGCTGGACCGCCATCAGCGCCTGTTCTTTGGTGCGGAGCGGCTGCGGAATGGATTCCTGATAATTGAATTTGTTGTTCCGGCTCGCGGCTTCATATTCGCGTTCATTACGCGCGACGACGCCGCGAAGACCCCCGTCGGGAACGGTGCCGAGCCTGCGCGATCCCTCCAGAAATGTTGACGTCGCCTGATAGCCGAACCCGTATTCCTCACCGGTGAAGGCGACACGCGGCCGCTTTTTCCCGTCGGAGGTTTTTACGGGGTTGACGCCGGCGGCCTGTTCGCTGCGGCCTTCCGCTTCGTCGGAATACGAGAAACGGGGATCGGCGTCGCGGAACGCGCCGCCGTTGAACCGTCGCCTCGATGTCACGCGTGATCCGTCCGCCATGGTCATGGCCCCACTGCTTCCCCAAGGAATATTAAGCTTAACCCGCCATTAACGAAACGCAAAGGCCGGGGCCTCATGCCGCCTGTGGCCCTCCGGCAACGCCGGCGCCCGCCGCCCCCTACAAAATATACCGGGAAAGGTCGGTATTCCGGGCGATTTCGCCGATTCTGGCCTCGACATAGGCGGCGTCGACCGACACCGCCTCGCCGTCGCGGTCCGCCGCCGAGAAGGAAAGGTCCTCAAGCACCGTTTCCATGACAGTCGCCAGCCGGCGCGCGCCAATATTTTCGACCGAGGCGTTGACCGCCGCCGCCGCGTCGGCGAGGGCGTCGATCCCGTCTTCGGTAAAGGCGAGCGCGACGCCTTCGGTCGCCAGCAGCGCCTCATATTGCCGGATAAGGCTCGCCTCGGTGTCGGTCAGGATGCGGCGCAGATCATCCCGGGTCAGCGCCTCAAGCTCAACGCGGATCGGCAAGCGCCCCTGCAATTCCGGCAAGAGGTCGGAGGGCTTTGACAGGTGAAATGCGCCCGACGCAATGAACAGGACATGATCGGTCCTGACCGGCCCGTATTTGGTGGCGACGGTCGCCCCTTCGATCAGCGGCAGGAGATCGCGCTGCACGCCCTCGCGGCTGACATCGGCCCCGCGGGCGCGGTCTTCGCCGCCGCGGGCAATCTTGTCGATCTCGTCGAGAAAAACGATGCCGTCGTTTTCCGCAAGATCGACGGCCTCCCGCGTCATCGCTTCTTCATCGAGGAGCTTATCGGATTCCTCGGCGACCAGCGGCGCATAGGCGTCCTTGACGCGCAGCTTTCGGCGTTTGGCCGGCCCGCCAAAAGCCTTCCCCAGCATGTCCGACAGATTGATTACGCCCATCTGTGCGCCGGGCATTCCCGGAATTTCAAAATTCGGCGCGCCGCCCTGGTCGCGCAAATCGAGTTCGATTTCGCGGTCGTCGAGATCGCCGCGGCGAAGCTTTTCAAGAAAACTCGCCCGCGTCGCCGCGCTGGCGCCGTCACCAACCAGCGCATTGAGCACGCGGACTTCGGCTTCCTGATGCGCACGCGCCTTGACGTCGTCGCGCTTTTTTTCGCGCACCAGCGCCATCGAAATTTCAACGAGATCGCGGACGATTGAGTCAACGTCGCGGCCGACATATCCGACCTCGGTGAATTTCGTCGCCTCGACTTTCAGAAACGGCGCGCCTGCAAGCCGCGCCAGCCGCCGTGAAATCTCGGTCTTGCCGACCCCAGTCGGCCCGATCATCAAGATGTTCTTGGGCGTTATCTCCTCGCGCATCGCGCCTTCGACCTGGCGCCGCCGCCAGCGGTTGCGGAGCGCGATGGCGACGGCGCGCTTGGCCGCTTTCTGGCCGACGATGAAGCGGTCGAGCTCGGAGACGATCTCGCGCGGCGAAAATGAGGACATGGAACGCCTGGATCAATAACTGACGCCCCGGCTTTAGGCGGCGACGGGCCGAATGAAAAGGCCATGGCGGAAAAGCCGATGAAAAAGGGCGGCCTTGCGGCCGCCCATTTACGGTTCCACTAGCGTATCTCGCTAGAGCGCGGGCGCGTAGCGCGTCGCCGTAATGGTGACGCCGCTCCACTGATGGCTGAACTTGATCAGGAAAGCGAAATCATAGGTGACGTCGATCTTCTTGAAGGCTTGCGTCCCCATGGTTGTGTCGGTCAGGACAATCTGCGCGGCATAGGGAAGCTTCGCGTTGATCGCCGAGGTGATGTGCGTCGTGTCAGCAGCGCCGTAGAGCGACACCGCGCGCGCGCCAGCGGCGGCGGCCGCCGCAACGCGGTTTTGTTCAAATGTCAGGCGGCCGATTTCAAAGATGCCGAACATGAAGGCGAAAAGGACCGGCGCGATGATCGCAAATTCGACTGCCTGTGCGCCGGACGTGTTCCCGCCAAACTTTCTCAGAAAATTGCGCGAGCGCATTTTAGCGCACCTGCACTTTCATCTCAGTCGCCATCGAGAAATCCGGGATGAAAATGCCCTTGTACATTTTGTTGGCGGCGAATTGATAATAGATCGACGGCGGCAGATCGCCTGTGCACAGATTGGTGCAGGAAACGGCGACGCCTGGCGCATCCGCGCATTCGCAGGTCTTGGTGACATCAACGGTCGGCACATCGTCGGAATTAATGTCATTGCGCTGATCGCCATAGGCGCCGGTCGCGGCCGACTTCACCATTTCCTCAAGCGTCGTCTCGTCTTCAACATTGTTCATGGCGAATTCAGCGCCGGCTCTCACCGACTGGTCGAGATTCATCCGGTCGCTGACCGCCAGGCCGACATCGGTGACGATGATAAGGCCGACCAGCAGCACCGGCGCGCCGACGGCAAATTCAACCGCTGACGAGCCGCGCCTGTCGCTGCAAAACTGAAAAAGCCTGCCGCCAGATTTCTTCCGCATCGTTCTCACCCTACGATTTTGATTGACTGGGCCGCCATGATGGCGGTGGTGCCGGACGCCGAGCAATCGGTGTCAAACCCTGAATTGCCGGTGAAGTCGACGGTGTAGCCGATCACCTGTGTACACTTGCCGGCGCTCCCGCCCGTCGTGTTTCCGCTAAAGGCGATATTCTGCTTGGCGCCATAGATGGCGCCGACCATCGAAAAATTCGATCCGCCGTTGATGGTGCTCGACCCGGTGTTGGCGCGGTCGAAAAAGACCAGCATTCCGGCATAGGCTCCGCTCGTCGGCGCGGACAGATCGACATCAGCGCCGCCATTGATGTTGAGTGTGGCGCCGCCCGTCAAAAACAGCGTGACGCCGCTGCCATTCAGTTCCGCCGTTGAGTTCACTCGCCAAGCGCCGCCATTCAGGACATATACGCCGGCGGAAAAATTGGTCCGGCCCTGGATGTTGCCGCCGCCGCAGTAGGCGGCGTTGAGATTGCTCGCCCCGCCCGAGGTTGGCTTGGGGTTGCCCGTGCCGTGCGTATTGGTCAGCAGCTTGTTTTTCTCGGTTGTGCTGGCGCATGTCGCCGGAACAGTCGGCTGGGCGACATTGCGATAAGGGTCCGCCGTCAATGGCGCATTCTCGATCGGGTCCGTACATTCGGCATGTGCAGGCCGCTGCTGGCGGAAACGCCGCCAACGGCCGAGACGCAATTGGTGGTGATATCGGCGCTGCCGCCGACGGTCACGGCCGATGGCGAAATAGAATTTGCCGCGACGTCGCAACCGGTAAGGGTAACATTGGTCGAACCTGTTGCGGTCACTGCGCCGGAAGTGTTCGGTGCAAGCGCCAGGACGCAGGCGGGGCGTCCGTTCTCGACATTGACAAGCGCCGCCGACCTGAACGTGACAAAATCAGAACCCTGCGCGAAGAATTTGGTGAAGCGACGCTCTGCCGTTTGCGTCAGCGTCACATAAACATAATTGCTCTTGCCGTTCGGGTCTGTTCCATCAACGGCGTTCGGCGCGGTTGCGGGCGGATATTCCACCGAAACGCCGGAAACGCCGCCGTCATAGCCGCTCTCGGCCGCGACCGCGACCGCCGCCGCGTTGATCGTGGCGACGTCGTAACCCGCGCGCACCTGTGTACCGGCGGCGAAGGCCGCGGTGTCTGCCGCATTTTGAATCTGTCGCTTTGTCAGCTCCCAGCCGCCGACTTCGGCGCCATAGGCAAGACCGCCAATGATAATCGGCGTCATCAGCGCCATGACGATTGCGGCGCCGCCATAGCGATCTTCGAGAAATGCCGCGCCGTTCTTCAATTTCGAAATCAAGGATGGATGCGTCATTGTTTTCACCGCTGCCCTCAACGCGCCTCGCGCCAACGTTACGTTCGCGCAATACTGCACCGCCCTTTATTGACGAGCTGTGTTTATGGATCGTTTAAAGAGATGAAAACTTTTCCGTTAACGGAGCAATATAGATAACGGGAATTAGGGTTAATCGGCGTCGACTACGCGCCGACTTTTTCAATGGTCAGCTGACCGTTTGTGTAGACGCAGATCGATGCTGCGATCGCCATTGCTTTCCTGACAATCGTCTCGGCGTCGAGCGCGGTTTCCTCAAACAACGCGCGCGCCGCGGAGCGTGCGAAATCGCCGCCGGAGCCGATCGCGGCTATGCCCTGCTGGGGCTCGATCACATCGCCCGCGCCGGTCAGGGTCAACGTCACCTTGTCATCGGCGACGATCATCATCGCTTCGAGGCGGCGCAGATAACGATCGGTGCGCCAGTCCTTGGCGAGTTCGACCGCGGCCCGCGTCAGATTGGCTGGATGCTGCTCCAGCTTGGTCTCAAGCCGTTCGATCAAGGTGAAAGCGTCAGCGGTTGCGCCGGCAAAGCCGGCGACGACCTTGCCGCCGGCAAGGCGGCGAACCTTGCGCGCATCGCCCTTGACGATGGTCTGGCCAAGGCTGACCTGTCCGTCGCCGCCAATGACGACAATCCCATTGCGCCTGACGCTCAAAATCGTAGTGCCGTGCATGTCATTGGTCATGCGGGCTTTAATCGCCCGGCGGGCCGGCAAGATCAATGCGCCACCTCACCCGCCCCGCGCCGTCTTAAATCGCCGCCATGTCACGCCCGGCGCAGCGCTTCATGCTTGACGGTGTTAACCGTGGCGGGTGAAGGTCGGGCGCTGGGAGCAAATCAAACCGACAAGGGGCCTTGATGAAACTGATTTTGACACTTGGCGCGGCGGCAGCCGCGCTCACCGGAATGGCGTTTGCCGGCGAAATGACCGACGCCTGTGTCGCCCGACTTGAAGCGGAAGGCCGCGACACCTCGGGCTGCAGCTGCCTCGAAGACCGGATTGTCGCCAATCCGGCGCTCGAATCCGAATTTCGCGACCTCGGCGAAATCGAAGACCCGGCGGAACGCTATGAAGCCGCTTCCGACGACGCAAAGGCAGCGATGGACGCCTGCACCAGATAAGGCGGAGACAGAAAAATGATGAAAGTTCTTTGCGCGGCGGCGATCGTCGCAGCCTGCATGATGGCGCCGGCAAGCGCTAACGAAACGGCTGACGCGTGCCGCGGCTATGTCGCCGAGAATGGCGGCGACGCGTCGGGATGTGACTGCCTTGGCGACGCCGCTGATTCCGACGCCAATCTTGCCGATGCGCTGGCGGCAATCGAAGCGCCTGCGGATCTCGAAGCGGCCGACGACGCGACCAAAGCGGCGATTGCCGCCTGTTACCCGGACGCCGCCGCCGGATAGGCGGCCCAGTTTTACGCAATCAGGCGGCGCTTCTTTGTGGAAGCGCCGTTTTTGTATTTGCCTACCGGTATGGCCGGATGCGTTTTTCCCGTTGCTGGCGAACCCCCATGCGCAGGTTCGCCTGTACGGGGTAGGGCCAGGCAACATCCTGAAATTTTTGCCAATTCGGGCGCGTCAGGCCGCCAGAATTTGCAGTCCCGCGCATGACAGCGCGGCGGTTCTGGCGCAGGTCTTGCGCGAAAAAAATATTGTCGCGGCCAATCGCAAAGGGGCGCCTGCGCTGATGGCGCATTCGAAAACCGAGTTCGAACTGAAACTGGTAGGGCCGGTGCGCGATGTTGCTGCTGTGCCGGGCCTGTTGATGTTCGAACCCATGGCCGCAGCGCCTGGCGAGTGGGAACGTCTCACCTCAACCTATCTGGATAGCCTTGATCTGCGGCTCAAGGCCGCCGGCATTTCATTACGGATACGAGAGGAGGCTGGATTATTAACGCTTACGGGCAAGAAGGACGCGCCGGGAGGCGCTGCGGTCTTGCGCCTCGAATGCGAGCGGCCGTTCGCGCCCGGCGAAGAAAATTACCTGACCGGCGCCGCTGAAATTGATGAAATCATCGGGCCCCGCGCGAAAGACCTCGTCCCGATCGCCCGCACGGTGACCGATCGCTGGTCGCGGCAGGTCAATTTCAGGGGCGCGCGCATCGACGTGTCGGCGGAAATTGGCCGCGCCGAAAATCTGATGGTCGGCGGTCCGCCTGCCCCACTGGCGGAAGTTGAACTGGAATTGATGAAGGGCGACGCCGCCGCCCTGTTCGCGCTCGCCCGCACGCTGATTGACGAATTCGACGGGCGCTTTCGGCCTGGAGTTCACTCAAAACTCGGCCACGCGCTTGGCGCTGCGCCGCCGCTCGCCAAGCAGCCAAAGCTTGCTATCGCCGCAACCGCCGTCGCTGGCGACATTCTGGCTGGCGCGTTGCAACAGATCGCCGTGCGCATCATCGAAGCCGCAGCGCTAGCCGGTGAGCGCCACGATAGCGACGCCGCCCGTCAATTGCGCGTTGCGTTGCGGCGGTTGAGGGCGCTTGAACGCATTTTCAAAACCGCGATCGACGGCGAGACGCTGAAAACAATTGCGGCTGACGCGCGCGCGATATCCCGCAAGATCGGCGCAGTGCGGGATCTTGAGGTCTTCATTGAAAAAAGCTTGCCGCTCGCGCCAGCGGATGCGGCCAGTCTTGCGCCATGGCGCGCAGCGCTCGAAGCGCAGCTTGGCGTGCGCTGGAACGAGGCGACGCTGCTGCTTTCTGACCGGTCGTACAGCGCGTTTTCTCTTGAGCTTTTGCGCATCGCCCTGCTTGAGCCATGGCGGACGGCGCCGACACCCGCCCTCCTCACGCCAGCTCGTCTTTATGCTGATGAAATGCTGGAAAAGCTTTGGCGGCGGCTTCTTGACGCCGGCGCAGGCGTTGATTTCGGCTCGCCAGAGACTTTGCATCCAATGCGGCTGAAGCTCAAGAAATTCCGATACGCCGCGCAGTTTTTCCGGGATTTGTATCCGGCGGAGGCTCGCAAGCCGTTCTTCGCCGCAATGCGCCGATTGCAGGATGCGTTCGGCGCGGTGAACGATGCTGTCGTTGCACAACACATCGCGGCGGACGCTGGCGAGGGGTTTGGCGTGGCGGCGGCGCGGGCGGCTGGATTTATCGCGGGGTACGGCAGCGCCGGCGCAAAGGCGTCAGCCGCATCGATTGCCGAAAAGTGGCGGGGCTTCGCCGACGCCGCGCCATACTGGCGGAATGAAACGCTTACTGATGATCCTTGATGATCTGCAAAAAGATCCGGTAGCGATCGGTTGCGTCGGCCGCAGTCTCGGGATCGTAGAAATGTTCAAATTCGCCGCCGACAAGACCCACGTCGTCAAAAATGTGGTCGGCGTCAGGATAGTAGACAAGATCGACCGGCGTTCCGTCGCGCGCCATCTCTTGAAACTGCGAGCGGCAGAGCGCGCCATCGACAATCGTGTCCTTGCCGCCGACAAACGCGATGATGCTGGCGGCGGTCTTCCACCGGTTGATGTGCGACCACGACCCATCGCCGCAATACGGGTAAAACAAGATGACGCCGGCGGGATCGACCGGCCGCGTATTGCCTGTCAGCGAAGGCGGATTTTTGTCCGCGGCCGACAGCGCCATGTAGTCCATCAGTGACCACGCCCCATGCGACCACCCGGCAGCGACAATCTTCTCTGGGTCAACATCCTCGCGCGCGGCGACGAGCGAAAGCGCGGCGGCGATGTCGCCGGCGCGTTCTTGTCCGATCAGCGCCTTGCCGGTGCAGACCTGCGCCAGCGACGCCTCCCGGTCGAGCCCCCTCGGGCCGCTGCTGTCGACCGCGATGACGACATAGCCTTGCTCGACGCCGACCTTCGCCCACATTTCCATGAAGTCGGGGCGATAGCCCGCGCAGCCGTGAAACTGCACAATTGCCGGATAGGGCGGCGACCCTGAAGTCGGCGCAAAAACGTGGAGATAGGGCTCGATCAACGTCTGCTGTTCGGCCAGCGTGCGTTTGTCGACCTTGCCGCCGAGATAGGCCAGCATCAGCGCTTCGCGATTGAGCCACAGGCCGACACCGATGAGAAGGAGCGCGCAAACCCCCGCGGCAATTTTCTGGCGCGCGCTCACAAAATGCCTGCCGCAAGCGCGAGCGTTCGGAGATTGTGCTGCGGGCGCGCGCCGAAATGACTGATGACTTCTGCGGCGGCGATCGATCCAAGCGCGCCGCATTTATCAAGGCTTAAATTCTGGGCAATTCCGTAAAGAAGACCCGCCGCATAGGCATCGCCAGCGCCGGTTGAATCTACAAGGCGTTCTGGAATTGTCGGCGCGACATGCACGACTTCGCCATCGCGCGGAATAAGGATCGATCCTTTTTCCGACAGGGTGACAGCCGTCAACGGGCACAGCGCCTTTGCTCTCTTCGCCATCTCCTCGAGTTTGTTGGTGCCGAACAACGCCTGCGCTTCATGTTCGTTGGCGAGGAGAATGTCGATATGCGCCCCGGAAAACTCAACCAGTGCGGCGTGCTGACGGTCGACGCACCCGGCGTCAGACAAGGTCAGCGACGCCTTGCGGCCGGCGCGCTTGGCGGCCTGGCAGGCCTTGACAAAAGCCTCGCGCGCGACCGGTTGCTCGAACAGGTAACCCTCGAAATAGGTGATCGCGGCGCCCTCGATGACTTCTTCATCAATATCACTCGCCGATACGAATCCGGCGGAACCGAGATAGGTGGTCATCGAGCGCTGCGCATCCGGCGTCACATTGATGAGGCAACGCGCCGTCCCCGGGCCCTGCTCAAGCGGCGGCGTGTCGAAATAAACGCCAAGCGCCTTGAGATCGTGCCGGAAGATGTCGCCGAGATTGTCCTTTGAAACCTTTCCGACAAAGCCGGCCTTGCCGCCGAGCGAGGCGATGCAGGCGATCGTATTGGCGGCCGATCCCCCTGAAACCTCGACGCCCGGCGCCATTTGATCGTAAATCGACCGGGCCCGGGTCTCGTCGATCAGGATCATGCCGCCCTTGGCTATTGAATGTGCGGCCAAAAAGGCGTCATCCGACTGGGCGAGAACGTCGACGATGGCGTTTCCGACGCCGATGACGTCGAGAGCTGGCGGGCGCATGGCGATCCTTCAATTGATTGCGGCGCGCCCGGCGTCGACTTATGACGGAAAGGCGGCGGCGGGCTGGAATGACAGCCCGCCTTTTCAGCCGACAGGCGGACATGGTCAAGTCGCGTGGTGATTTGTCAAACGCAGGAGAGCTAATTTGATAGTGCGATCGATCCTGGCGGCAGGCCTTCTGGCGGCGCTGACGGCCTGTGCGAGCGTCAGCGCCGGCGCAACCGGCGGCGCACAGGGCGCGGTGC